>CAUJIC010000025.1 GCA_963205305.1 Pseudomonadota bacterium
GTGCATAAAGTGCGCGTTAAGCTGCCGCAACAGCTGCTACAAGATAGCACAGAAGCTATGGATGCGGCGTATTGGCAAGCGAGTGAAGCTGAGAAACAGAGGAATAATCCCTCGCCTAGCCGCTAATCCTGTTTCAAATCTGCCCAGAATTCTTTGACCTTGGTGAAGAAATTCTCGCTCTCGGGGCTGGTGGGTTTATTGCCGCCAGAGGTTTCGAATTCCTTGAGCAAGTCGCGCTGTTTTTTGCTCAGGTTCACTGGGGTTTCGACCGCGACCTCGATATACATATCGCCGCGCGCTGCGGATTTTAGAACACTCATGCCCTTACCTTTGAGGCGGAATTGGTGGCCGGTTTGCGTGCCTTCGGGGATCGTTACCTTCACGCGCCCGCCATCAATTGTTGGCACTTCGATATGTCCGCCAAGGCTGGCGGTGGAGAGTGGAATCGGCACGCCGCAGAAGACGTTCGCGCCATCACGCTTGAAGATGCGGTGCGGTTTGATGGAGAGAAAAATATAGAGATCGCCCGCAGGACCGCCACGGAAACCCGCTTCGCCCTCGCCCGCCAAGCGGATGCGGGTGCCTTCCTCGACCCCTGCAGGGATGGTGACGGAGAGTGATTTTTCCTTACGCGTGCGGCCAGAACCTGCGCAGGTTTTGCAGGGGTTCTTGATGATTTTGCCTGTGCCTTGGCAGGTACCGCAGGTGCGCTCGACCGTGAAGAAGCCTTGCTGCGCGCGAATGGTGCCGCGGCCATTGCAGGTGTGGCAATTCTCGGGCGCGGAACCACTAGCGGCGCCGCTGCCACTGCAGCTTTCGCAACTGCCCGAGGTGGTGACCTTGATGGTTTTTTGGCTGCCTTTGAAGGCGGCCTCGAGTTCGATATCGAGGTTGTAACGTAAATCGGAGCCGCGCGAGGCCGAAGCCTGCGCTTGGCCACCGCCACCGCGCCGCCCCGTGAATTCGGAAAATAAATCTTCGAAAATATCGGAGAAGCTGCCGCCGCCCGAGAAGCCGCCGCCACCGCCACCGCCACCCATGCCGTTGGCAAAGGCATCGTGGCCAAAGCGATCATAGGCCGCGCGCTTTTGCGGGTCCTTCAGCACATCGTAGGCTTCGTTGATGGTCTTGAATTTTTTCTCGGCCTCGGCATTGCCGTGGTTCTTATCGGGGTGGTATTGCATGGCGAGTTTGCGGTACGCCTTTTTCAGGTCGTCCTCGCTCGCGTTTTTGGCAACGCCTAGAACTGTGTAAAAATCATCGGCCATGGTGGGGAGCAGTTAGCAGTTAGGTTGCAGCAGCGCTAGTGCTAACTGCCGCAACCTAACGCTTTTTGCTAGTCTTTCTTGTCGTCGGAAACATCCTCGAACGTCGCATCGACCACTTCGCCATCGGCGGTAGCGTTGCTGCTCGCGCCCGCATCGGCTTGCGCTTGAGCACCCGCCGCTGATTCACCCGCCGTTTGCTGCGCCTTGTAGATGGCTTCGCCAAGCTTCATCATCGACTGGCTGAGTGCTTGTGCTTTGTCGTCGATATCCGCCTTGTTAGTGGATTCAAGCACTTCGCGCACGGCTTTCACATCCGCTTCGATCTGCGATTTCTCGGCGTCACCAACGAGGCTACCATGCTCGCGCAGGTTTTTCTCGGCTTCGTGCGCCAAGGCTTCGGCTTTGTTGCGGCTTTCAATGAGGGCGCGTTTTTCTTTATCCGCGCTCGCATTCGCTTCTGCATCTTTCACCATTTTCTCGATGTCGGCATCCGACAATCCGCCCGAGGCTTGGATGCGGATTTGTTGCTCCTTGCCCGTTGCCTTATCCTTCGCGCTCACATTCACGATACCGTTGGCATCGATGTCGAACGTCACCTCGATTTGTGGCATGCCGCGTGGAGCGGGTGCAATGCCAACCAAATCGAACTGGCCGAGGGCTTTGTTATCGACTGCAATCTCGCGCTCACCTTGGAAGACGCGGATGGTAACCGCGGTTTGGTTGTCGTCCGCCGTCGAGAAGGTTTGCGATTTTTTGGTAGGAATGGTGGTGTTGCGGTCGATGAGGCGGGTGAACACGCCGCCGAGCGTTTCGATGCCGAGCGACAGTGGTGTCACATCGAGCAGCAATACATCTTTCACTTCGCCTTTGAGTACACCGCCTTGGATGGCTGCACCAATGGCGACGACTTCGTCGGGGTTCACGCCGCGGTGCGGGTCTTTGCCGAAGAAGGCTTTGACCGCCTCAATCACTTTTGGCATGCGGCTCATGCCGCCTACCAACACCACTTCGTCGATGTTTGATGCATCTACGCCCGCATCCTTCAGTGCTTTTTTGCACGGCTCGATGGTGCGTTGAATCAAATCATCGACCAGCGATTCCAGTTTCGCGCGCGTCAGCTTCACGTTCAAATGTTTTGGCCCGTTCGCATCCGCCGTGATGAAGGGCAGGTTCACTTCCGTTTGTGCGGTGCTCGACAGCTCGATTTTCGCTTTCTCGGCTGCTTCCTTCAAGCGTTGCAGCGCGAGTTTATCTTTGCGCAAATCAATCGCATCGGATTTTTTGAACTCATCCGCGAGGTAATCCAAAATCCGCATATCGAAATCTTCCCCACCGAGGAAGGTATCGCCGTTGGTGGATTTCACTTCGAACACGCCATCGCCGATTTCGAGTACCGATACGTCGAACGTACCACCACCTAAATCGTAGACCGCGATGGTTTGGCCGTCTTTTTTCTCGAAGCCGTAAGCAAGCGCTGCAGCGGTTGGCTCGTTGATGATACGCAGCACGTTGAGGCCCGCGATTTTACCCGCATCCTTGGTGGCTTGGCGTTGGGCATCGTTGAAGTAGGCGGGAACGGTAATCACCGCATCCGTCACTTTTTCGCCGAGATAGTTTTCGGCGGTCTCTTTCATTTTGCCGAGCGTGAAGGCCGAAATCTGCGATGGCGAATATTTGTCGCCACGTGCCTCGACCCATGCGTCGCCATTATCGGCGCGCGCAATTTTGTAGGGAACAATCTTTGCGTCTTTTTGGGTAATGGGATCATCGTAGCTGCGGCCGATGAGGCGCTTCACCGCGAAGATGGTGTTCTCAGGGTTGGTGACCGCTTGGCGCTTGGCGGCTTGGCCAACCAAACGCTCGCCATCGGCCGTGAAGGCAACGATGGAGGGGGTGGTGCGTGCACCTTCGCTGTTTTCCAGCACCTTGGCGCTGCCGCCTTCCATGATGGAGACGCAGGAGTTGGTGGTGCCTAAATCGATACCGATTACTTTTGCCATTGTTTTTATTCCTTATTTTATATTTTTTGCATGTGCGTCAGCAGCTTAACTTAAACGCTGACCGTGGAGCCATGGGTGGCCATGCACGCTAGATAAGGCGCGCGGCGAAACTTGCAAGGGGAACATGATAAAAAATTAGGCGCGGTGGGCTAGTAGCGCGTGGGGATGGCGCAGTTGGCGCCCAAATGGTTGACGGAAAGCTGCGTGAAGCCTGTAATGCCAGAAGGCATGAGCGCCGCTGTAGGTGTGGATCGGTTGGTGGTGGTGCCATCGCCCAGTTTGCCATCGGTGTTATCACCCCAGCAATAGATGCGCTTGCCGCTCGATAGTGCACAGGTATGGTCGTCACCTGCAGCAATCTCGGTGAAGGTGGTATTCGCAGGCATGGTGACGAGCGTTGGCACAAGGGAATTGGTGGTGGCACCTTTACCTAGCCGATGGTTGGCGCCGCGACCCCAGCAATACCCGCTGCCGTTGCTGCCAATAGCGCAAGTATGGCTTACCCCCATGCTGAGGCTGAGGAAGGTGACCCCACCCCCAGGCATAGTGACGGGGCGAGGGGTATAGTAATCGGCGCCGCTGGCGGGTGTACCATCACCGATTCGGCCGTACAACCTAGTGCCCCAGCAATAGGCGTTCCCTGCATTGGCGCCCGTGGCGGCAATGGCGCAGGTAGATTTACCCCCGACTCGGATAGTCGACCATGTGGTGACGCCTGCTGGCAGCACCGTTGGAATGGGCGTAGCTTGAGGAGGGCCGCCAACGCCATCGCCCAGCTCGCCGTTCCAGTTATCGCCCCAGCAATAAGCGAGGCCATTATTGCCAATACCACAGGTATGGAAGTTGCCCGAGCTGATATCGGTAAAGCTGGTTGCGGGGATGGCAGAGATATCGACGGGGGTGAGTTCCAATCGGTCAGTGGTGGTGCCATCGCCCAGTTGGCTATTGTTGTTTAGGCCCGTGCAATAAGGTAGGTCGTCATCGCCAATCACGCAGGTGTTCCCCCATGAGACTGAGATTTTTTTGAAGCGTGTGACGCCCGCGGGCCGTATCATAAGTCCTGCGGCATTATGGGTTGGCTCCAGCGTGCTGTCGGTGGTCGTGCCATTGCCTAACTGGCCATACATAGATTCGCTAGGGTCGCCACCCGTGCAATAGGTGCGGTTATTGTTCCCCGTGAAGCAGGTGTGGTAACCCGCCGTCGCCACATTCGTGAAGTATTGTACGGCAGGCAGGCGGTTGGTGGGGGTGAGTGTGCCATTGTTTGCCGCCGCCACACCATCGCCGAATGTGCCGCGGTTAAAGCCCCAGCAATAGGGCATGGGTTCGGGGTAGGAGAGTTGGCATTGTCCGCTTGCACCAAAAGTAATTTGCGACACATTATTTTGCCGCGTGGCCGCAAAGGCTTGAATGGTATTGCCACCCCAGTCGGACCAGTAACCGCCCACGGCGCCCATATTCCGTGCGTAGGACCGGCCATTACTACCGAGAGCACCGTATGATGTGTTTGAACCGCCCACAAGCCCATGGTAGGCAGTGACACCTGTTGGCATTGGTTCAGGGGTGGATGGTGCGCTCGAAGAACCATCGCCCCAGCAATAGATAAGGTCGTCCTCGGAAATGGCGCACACGCCATTATTAGTGCCGCTTATTTCCTTGAAGCCTGTGGTGCCAGCAGGCTGGGTGACTTGTACAGGCACGCTTGAATCAACGGTGGCGCCATTGCCCAGCTCCCCGTTGCTGCCAGTGCCCCAACAATAGGCGCGTTTATTGTTGCCGATGGCACAGTTAGGATTACTGGCGGTAATGCCACTGAAGCTGGTGACACCGCTAGGCAGGTTCACAGGCTCAGGCGTAGGATAGTAAGAACCTACGGTGCCGTTACCATGGGTGCCGTTATTGCCATAGCCCCAACAATAGGCGCGGCCATTACTGCCAATGGCGCACGCCAATTCGTCCATCGCGATTTCGGTCCAGAACGTAACGCCCGCAGGTTTTGTTACGGCAGTAGTCGGTTGGGTGGTGTTGCCGCTCCCGTTCCCCATGAGGCCCTCTGAACCCCAACAATAGAGATCGCCTGTATTGGCAAGCGCGCAGGTAGTGTCGTTCGTTGCAGCTATATCCGACCAACCCGTGACCCCTACAGGCAAGATAACCTGCACAGGGATGCTAGAGCCAGTCCACGTCGTATCGCTGATGCCGTTACCCAGCACGTTCATTACGCCCCACGCGTAGTCGGTGTTACTCCACCCCCAGCAATAGGCTTGATTATCATCGCCAATGCCGCAGGAGTGATGAGTGCTGTTCATAATACGTTTCAGTTTAACGCCGCTGGGCATCAATACAGGTTGCGCAACGGTGCTGGGGACTTTGGTGCCATTGCCGAGCTGGCCATGATTGTTATTACCCGCGCAATAGGCGTTGGTGGTGGGGGTGCTGATGGCGCACATATGTGTCCACCCCACGGCGACTGCGCTGATGGGCCCAAGGCCTGCAGGGGTGAAGGCTTGGGTAGGGTTGGTGATGGCATCGCTGGATTTACCATTGCCGAACCCTCGTTCGATCATGAGGTCGGTCGGATGGTCGTATGTCAATGAACCCGCCTGCCCCCAACAATAGGTTGAGCCAGTGTTCGCTACCGCACAAATGGAATTATAGCCAACAGTGATATTGCTGAACGATGTAATGTTTGCGGGTGCGAAGAGGCGAACAGGGGTAGTGCTGCCAGCGGAAATACTCGTGTCAAACAGCTTGGCATTAAAATAGCCCCAACAGTAAGGTAAGCCATCATCACCAATGGCACAGGTGGCATCCACGCCCACCGCGATTTCGGTAAAGCTGATGCCAGAAGGCATGGTGGCGGCAGTGGGCACATGGCGGTTAGTGGTGCTGCCATCCCCTATGGCCCCAGCCGCATTGCGACCCCAGCAATAGGCAACGCCATCGTTACCTAGTGCACAGGTGTGATAATGGCCGCTGATAATATCGGTGAAGGTAACATCGGCAGGCATGGTGACGGCTTGCAGAGTGAGGTGGATTGCATTGCTGACGTCACCATTACCCATTTGCCCATCAGCTGACGCATTACCCCAGCAATAGGCGTTGCCATTATCACCCAGCACGCAAGGTGTGGCGTAACCTACGGATACGTCGATAAACGAAGTGACGCCTGCGGGGGTGGTGACCCAATTGTCGGGGAAGTTGCTGACGCCCGCCGTCCCATCACCAAAGTAGGCATCGCCCCAAACCGCGACCTCCCCGCTACTGGTAAGCCCCGCCGTCACGTACCCGCGTAGACCCGCATCGACTTGAACGAAGCCATTGTTACCATATATCCAATCGACGGAGGTGGGGATATTGCGGTGGGCGTTAGTATGGTCGCCCAGTGCGCCATTTTCGTTATTGCCCCAGCAATAAGCGCGGCCATTGCTGCCCGCGCCGCAGCTATGGTCAGTGCCCAAGGAAATGTTGCGCAAGGTGACGCCTTTAGGCAGCTTCACATATTGCGAGTTGAGGCTGCTGATGTTGGTGCCATCGCCCAACTCACCATAGGTATTGTTACCCGAACACACCGCGTTGCTGGGCTGGATAATACCGCAAGTGGCGTTGGTGTCGGTGAAATTCTCGGTATTGGCAGGCATGCGGATGATGCCTGGATTGGCACGACTGGTAGTGGTGCCATCACCCAGTTGGCCGTGGTCGTTTAAACCCCAACAATAGGTTTGGTCATCGTCGCCTATACCACACAAGCCAACGCTTTTTACCACGATGTTTTTAAAATAACTAACCCCTGTAGGCGGGGAAACGGGACCGATGCCACTATTTGCGCCCCAGCAATAGAGCACATTGTTGCTGCCAATGGCGCACGAAGCACTATTGCCCACAGAGAGGGTTTTAAAATAACTAACCCCTGTAGGCAGGGGAACAAGTATAGGGACATTAGAGTCGACGGTTCCGCCGTTGCCAAGCTCCCTCTCACCATTCTCACCCCAGCAATAAATTTGGCCTAAGGTCGATAAGGCGCAGGCATGATCGTAGCCCCTTCCTACCGTGGTGAATTTGACCGTTGGGGGCATGGTAACCGAGGTGGGGACACTGAGGTTGCTGGCGGCGCCATTACCATTTTGGCGTTCAGTGCCCCTGCCCCAGCAATAAACAGTTCCTGTATTGGCGACGGCGCAACGCCCTTGAACCCCACTTGATAGTTGGGTGAAATAGCTGACCGGCCCAGGAACAGTCACGGGGGTTGGCGTTGATTGGTCTGTGGTCAGGCCGTTACCTATCCCACCATAAGTCCCGTCGCCTTGGCAGTAAATTACGCCAGCACTGTCGAGGAAGCAGTTGCTACCGTCTGCGCTGTCGGACGTCGAGAGGGCACTTATGCTGGTGCTGCTGGCATGCATCGTCATTTTGTAAAAGCGGGTGAAATTAGTGACGGCGTTATTTGCAATTCTATTAGCGAGGTTGCTGCCCGCGCAATAGGCGCTGCCGTTATTGCCAACGGCGCAGTTGTTGACATTATAGTTGAGCAGCCCGCCGTCACTTTTGTTGAGTCCCATAAATGCGCTGACGCCCACAGGTAGGGGCACGGGTGTGGGCATGGTGCGGTGGAGCCCGCTATCATCGCCTACTTGGCCAACGTCATTATCGCCCCAGCAGAACATATTGGTTTTGGGCAGTACTAGGCCGCAGCTGGTTCCAGCAGTCGAGATGCTGGTGAAGGGGCCAATGCCCCCCGCCACGGAAACGGCGACCCCAAGGCCGCTGTTGTTGGTGGTGTTATCACCAATCATGCCGTTGGCGTTATCGAACGACCAGCAATAGGATTTACCCTCGGTGCTAATGAAGCAATTCTTTTTCTGGCCCAGCTCACGTATCCCTGTAACGCCCGCGGGCATGTTCATGAGTTGGGGGGTATTGTAGCTGGTAAATGGCCAGCCTACGGCGTAGTGAAGCCCCTCCCACCCATCGCCCCAGCAATAGCCTTTGCTATCGTTGGCCAAGCCACAGCTGCTATAGGCGCCGAGCGAAATCTGGCTCCAACCCGTGACACCTTGGGGCTGAGATATTTCCGTCGGCACATCGCGGTCGGTATTGGAGCCGTCGCCTAATCTACCGTCGGTATTACCACCCCAGCAATAAATGTTTCCACTATCCGCAATCGCGCAGAAGTGAATCAGCCCTGCCGCAACATCCGTAAAGCCATACACGGAGTAAGGCAATGTAACCGGTGTGGGCGTTGGTGAGTGGCCTATAGAGCCATTGCCGAGGCCCCCACTATTTTGACCGCCCCAGCAATAGATCATTTTATCATTACCAATGGCGCAAACACCTTGCAGCCCCGCAGCGATCTTAGTGAAGGAAGTGACACCCGCAGGCATGGTAACCTCGGTAGGTGTAAGAGTGGGGCCACAGCACGAGCCATCGCCAATAAAGAATTGGGCGCCCCAACAATAGGCGAGGCCATTATTACCAATGGCGCAGGTAGTGCCAAAGCCCACCGTAATCTGGGTGAAGGAGGTGACACCCGCAGGCAAGGGGATGGGGTTAACAGGCTCGGGGTTATCAATTTGGGTGCCATCCCCCAGCTGGCCGTTGTTGTTTTGGCCCCAGCAATAGGCTTGGCCATTATCGCCAATCGCGCAGGTGTTGTTATCGCTTTGGGCGAACGAGGTGTAATATTTAACGCCCGTGGGTAGGTTGGCGGCAACAGGCACAAGGCGGTTTTCGAGCGAGCCATCGCCAATTTGGCCGTAGGTGTTATTGCCCCAGCAATAAAGGTTGCTGGTGCTGCTGACGATGCCGCAGGTATTGCCGATTTTGCTGAAGCTGGTGACAAGGGCGGGCATGGTAACGGCAGTGGGCACGTTGCGGTTGCTGTTGGCGCCATCGCCCACTTGGCCATTGTTGTTCCAGCCCCAGCAATAATTAAGGCCATTATCCCCAATCGCGCAGTTTGTGGCCTGCGATGAAATGTCGGTGAAGTAATTGACGCCTACAGGCAGGTTGACGAGCTGGGGGGTTGTGTTGGTGGCAGTGTTGGTGCCGTTACCCATACCACCGTATGATCCTTCACCCCAACAATAGACGCGCCTATTGGTGCCCAGCGCACAGACATTGTAGCCACCCGTGGAAATTTTTGTAAAGCCATCGACCCCTGTAGGGAGGGTAACGGCGGTGGGCACTAAGCGGTCGGTGGTGCTGCCATCACCCACAATGCCTGAGCCGTTATCGCCCCAGCAATAGGCGCGGCCTGTGTTAGCAAGTGCGCAGGCATGATAGGAGCCCGCACTGATACCAACGAACGAAGTGACACCCGCAGGCATGGTAACGGTTTCGAAGGTGGCATGGTCACTGACGGTGCCATCGCCTAATTGGCCTTCTGAGTTATGTCCTCGGCAATAGGCGCGGCCATTATTGCCAATAATACAAAGCAGGTCATTGCTCGACGTAACCGCCGTAACCGAGGTGACGTTATCGGGCAGTGCTATTGCGGTGGGGGTGCTAGTTAGGCCCCAGCCCCAGCAATAGAGAAGGCCATTATCGCCAATCGCGCAGCTAGGAGCATCGACGCCGCTACCAGTTAGGCTAGTAAAATAATTGACCGCCACAGGCTTGATAATCGGGGTTGGCTCGGTGGCGTCATTGGTGGTGCCATCGCCGATTTGGCCATCGGCATTATCGCCCCAACAATACACATTACCATTATCGGCGATGGCACAACTGGTGATTTTGTCGCTCACCCCTCCACCCTCGGCAAACGTGCGCCAGAAATTAACACCCACAGGTGTTGTCACGGCGGTCGGTACGAGGCGCTCGGTGGTGGTGCCATCGCCCACTTGGCCTTGGTCGTTAGGCCCCCAGCAATAGAGGTTGCCGGTGCTTCCCTCGCTGAGGATTTGTGGGCGGCCCGCGGTGGCGACAATATCATCGAAATAACTCGCGCCCGCATCCTTACCGTTGTTGAAGGTGCCGCCTGCCACTTCTGCATCTGTCGCGCGGCAGTTCATGGTGGCCATGGTGCTGGCGCCACCGCACCAGCCTAGCCCCACACCGGCATAGTTGTTTTTAACCGCGCCGAGCTGATCCTCGCCATGGCTGACAATGGCGTAGGCAATGGTGGTGCTGACATCGACCGTGGCGGAGGCTTTGAGGGTCATGTTGCCCAGCACCGTCGTATCCAAAAAGCCGCCCGAGGAAGCATTGGTGGTGAGCGCGGTGGTGACCATGTAGGTGAGTTTGTTGCCCCAGCAATCGCTCGCCATGGCGACGGGCAGGCTCAGCGCTTGGAATGGCACCGCACCAAAGCTGACGCCATTGGCTTGGGTGATAGCGGCGGGCAACGCCTCGCGGCCATAGTTAATATTCTCGACGCCGATATTGCGCGCGGCGGGTAGGGGCAAACGGTCGTTACGGCGGGCGAAGCGCTCGATTGCCTCGGCGATGGTTTTAGTTTGCGCGCGCGCGGATTCGACACATTCGGTGGAGTTCGAGGTTTTGTTGGCCTGTAGCACGAACCCGACCATGAGGCCGCTGATGGCAAGTACCATCGCGAGCTCAACCAGCGAGAATCCGCTACGTTTTTTCATGCGTTCAGTATCCACACCCCAGCCGACGTTAATAAATAGGTCGGCAAATTTATTAACAAACATACATGAATTGGAAATCTACTTCAATAAAATCATCAACAAATAGCGAGATTTACCAAGCATTTTAGTCAAACTGTTGCATTCTCGAACCGCCCCGAATTATTGGCGGAAATGGGTCAGGATATCATCGAAATAAATGGTGTTACTGATAGCGGTGGCTGTGCCGCTGGCACCGCTTGCCGTGTAAGTGGGGGTGATGCGGAAATTGACATCGCGATCACAATTTTCGAGGCGGAAGACAGTGCTGGCGTTGGAGCAGGTAATAGCGGGGGTGGTGGCGCCGCGTTTGGTGGCACCGACCCCATCGCGCCCATAACTGATGAGGATAAAATCGGGCGAGGGGATAGCCACGGCGCCCGTGCGCGGGTCGACAAGGCTGATGAGAGTATCCTGCGCGAAGGTTCCCCCTTTGGTGACGTTGCGATTCACGACATACATGATACGGTTATTCCATGGGTCGAAGGCATCGTTGATGCTGGCGCCATATTGCAAAAGGGCCTGCACAGGCACCATGCCACGGATGGTGGAAGCGCCCGCCACACCCATAATTTCGAGACCATCGACAGTGGAGCTGGGGTTGGCACCCGTATCGCCAGCTGTGCTGGAGCAATCGGCTGTGTAGAGGTTAGCGGTCGCGACATCCTTACCAAAATTAACATCGCTGGTAGGCAAAGTGGTCAGTGCTGGGCAGGGATAGAGTAAGTTGGTGCCCGATTTGTTAAACACCGAATAGGCGATAATGGCATTGTGTAACCGCGTAAGCTGGGCGGTTGCGGTATCGCGTTGGGTGATGAGTTGCAGCGTGGTGTTGCGCTCCACAATCGCGGCGGCGACCACAGCAAATGCTACAAACAGCGCGGCAATCACCACCATGGTGAAGCCAGATTCATTTCGAGGGTTGCTGCGTGTGAGGGCTACTGGCATTGCTGATACCCCGCAGCCGTGGTGCCCGCCCAGAAGCACGCCGCTTTACAGTCGGTGGAGTTGCTGGTGATGACTTTTTTACACAACACAGCATCGCCACCGGTGATGGCCGCCGGCGGCACTGCCGAATCGCCGCCTGGATAGTTGATGTCGCACACCGCGCACCATGGTTCGCATGGGTTTGTCCCGCACGACGAATAGAGGCTATTAGTAATCGGTGGGCGCCTCAGCACGTTGCTGCCCCAGACAATAAAATCATCGAAATATTCTGCAGCAATATCGCTGTCGTTATAGGCGCTGTCGCTGAAGGTAATGTCGTTATCGCAGTTCTCGATATCGATACAAGTGGTGGTGGCGCTTGAGGTGCAGGGTGCGGGCGAGGAGTTGGCAGTGGCACTGGTGTTGCACAATTTGCCCGTGGGAACGGCTGTGCCCCTGAGCGGGAATGCGCCGCGGCCATCGGGCCCATGGCTGACAACCGTATAGGCAACATCATCACCTGCGCTGATCCACTCGGCGGTGCCGCCCGCATCGCCTGCATCGTAGGGCAGGTAAGTGGTAAGCGCTGCATTGGTACAAAGCCTCGTGGTTAAGCCCGTTGTTCTGGCAAAATAGGAACCCTTATAAACGGTGCCGATAATATGGACGACGGTGCCTGCGGTGACGCTGTTGTTGAGAGTGATGTTGGCATTACCACCCGAGTTGCCGTTCGTGTAGGTGGGGGCAGGCGATAGTCGCCGCGTGTTGACAAAGTAATTTGAGGCATTGGGCCCGTATTTAAGGGACATCTGGCCGATACGCGTGGCGTAGCTGGTGCTATCATTCTTTAGAAAATCACCTGTCGAATAGGTAAATTTATTACCCCATGCATCGCTTGCATAGCTATCGGGTAAACCCAATGTACGCACGGGAACACCGCCCACAATGAGTGGAAACGAGTTGATGTAACTAGTGCCATTGGTGGCGCCGCAGTTAGTAGAACCTGCGGTGCGGTTCTCGACACCAAACGAGGTGCTGCTTGGCGTTAGCGAGCGATCGAATGGGCAGGGAAGGTAGCCATAGGTTTTGGCATAGCTATCGATAGCAAGTTTGATGGTGGTAAGGCGTTCTTGCGTGGTGATGCGGTCGGCGGATTTGAGTGCGTTGATAGCCATGGTTAGCCCCGCCCCCGCCAGCAGTGATATGATGGCGAGCACAATCGACAGCTCGAGCAAGCTGAAGCCACGCAGCGATTTCCGTGAAGTAGTGGTTTGCGTCATAGGCGTGCCTTGCTGCGCCAGATGACCGCATCGTCGAAATAGCTACTGAGGTTGAGCCCCGCATTGTAGCGGTTGTCGTAGAACACGTTGTAAGGAATGGTCGAGGCGACACCGTTCACATTCATATAGCCGCGAACGGTGTTCGAGCCGAAGACGCAGTTCTGTGAGTCAATCCGTCGATCGCTGATGGCGCTGGTATTGGCGCAGGCGTTGCGCGTATTGCCGCGATCGGAGATCGCGCCGCGTTGGTCGGCGCCCGAGGTAAACAGCACATAGGCCGCACCGGTGTAGGTGGTTGGGTCGGCGAGCACTTGGCATTTGGTGGTGCTGCAAGGCTGTTCGAGCACGCCTGAGCGCACCTCGATACCTGCGACGCCGTTGGTGGTGTCATCGCCCCCTGTATAGCCAAATTGCCCCGTATAATCGACGCCTGCCAAGGTCAGGTTTTTGGTCACGACATAATTGACTTTATTGGTGAAGCCATCGAGCGAGTACATCATCGGCAAATTGAGGGTACGAAACGGCACCGCACCTGCAAGCAGCCCGCCGCCGATGGTGGTGCTGGTGAGTATGGTGATAGTGCAATCTTCGAGCCCATAGGTAGTGGTGGTGGGTGCGGTGGTTTTGAGCGCTGGGCACGGAAGCCTGCCATATACCGAGAAAAATTGTGCAATGGCCTCATCGACCGTCACCATGCGTTCGCGGCTGATAGAAGTGGCGGTGCGGTTGAGATAATTTGCAGCCATTTCAAGCCCAAAAGTGGCCATAACGCTCATAATGGCAATCACAACCGACAGCTCGACCAAGCTAAAACCGTCGCTCGCACGTGCACCAGAGGAGAATCGGGGTAATATCCGCATGGGCGGAGTATAGCGTAAAATCCTTAAGAGGTGATTAATCCCTCGCCATCGCCCAATGATTCGCTTTATTAGTTGAGCAGTGAGGTTTTTTTGCTACGAAGGGCAGGCACAACCCATGTGGGGCGATAGCTCAGCGGTTAGAGCAGGGCGCTCATAACGCCTTGGTCGGGGGTTCAAATCCCTCTCGCCCCACCACACCCCTCTGGCGCGGCTGGTTTATGGGATGAGTAACTACGAGGCATTGGTCGCTCGTAGGCTAGAAATTACTTTGCGCGATTTTCTCGGTGATAAAGCTGCGGAACACTTTTATCCGCTTCGAGTTTTTAAGTTCCATCGGGTAGACGTACCACGCTTCGGTAATGGGACCCGAAACATCGTTAAGCACCGTGCTGACATGGCGCGTGCGATGCATCAGGTAGTTTGGCAGCGCTGCGATCCCCATACCCTGTTTTACCATGGTGCGCAGCGCAAGGAGTGAGTTTGCTGTGAAATAGGGTGTAAGCTTGGTCTTTGTTTTCAGCGCGAACATCCAATTTACTTCGGGAAATGGCATGATGTTATAGGAACTATCGAAACCTAGAAGTCGATGCGTGGTAAGATCATCAATCGATGTGGGGGTGCCGTATTTTCGTAAGTAATCATTCGAAGCATACAGCGAGTTTTGCAGTGTCATCATGGGGATTTGTACTAAATCCAGCTGGTGTGTGGGTTGGAAACGAATTGCCGCATCGGCTTCGCGTTTCGTCAGGTCAAACTCGCGATCTTCGCAGATGAGTGTCATCTGAATATCGGGATAGAGGTCGCAATATTCCTTCATCTGCGCGGCGAGCCATAAGGTGCCAAACGTCGCAGGCACAGCCAGTTTAAACGAGCCTTTGGGTTTGAGCGTTACATCCGCGAGCGAAATTTCGGTGGCCTCAAGTTTGGTGACCATTTCCGAGACGGTACGAAAAAGAATTTCGCCGTGCTCGGTTAAAACGAGCCCGCGCGCATGGCGATGAAACAGCGGAATCCCGAGTTTTTCTTCGAGTGAGGAGACTTGGCGGCTAATGGCAGATTGGCTGAGGTTGAGTGCTTCGCCAGCACGTGTCAGGCTCTTATGGAGCCCCACTGTATGAAAGACTCTGAGCTTATCCCAATCCATGGCCAACCGTTACCAGTTTGCGGTGCAGCAATCAAGGAGCGAGTGCGCTTAACGCATCATAATGAGAAAGCCATTCGTCGTTTTGGCCATGGTGGTCGTCATGGTTGAGTCGTCCCAGTTTATGGCAGCCATTTGTTGCGAAGTAGCCGCGTTAGTTTGGGTATTCGAGGGGGTGGTCTTTCCTGCACAGGCGCTGCATACTAGTAGCACGGCAATCAGTGTATATCGACTAAGCTGTGTCATACCCACCTCCTATGTTGTGCCACTGTGGTGGCTTTCTTTGCACCCTCTATGCAATGAAAGGTGGAAGATGAGGAGTATCGAGTTTGCATGATAGCCATGCGTTTGGTGCAACGCTGGGTGTTTGGGCGTCATTTTTCTTCCTATTTGGTTACGTCTAAGCTAGGGATAATTCTTCATTTTATGAAAAAAAGGCGACATTCATGAGCGAACCCAAATCATCGGCTGCAACCAGCGCCCATACCCCGCTTATTGTCGATCTCGATGGAACGCTTGTGACGACCGACGTGTTCATCGAAGACGCGTTTGCCTATATTGGCAGTCATCTGGCTGGTATGTTGAACGTTCTGGGTGCGCTCTTTCGTGGCAAGGCACAACTTAAACAGCTTGTTGCCGCGCAAACGGGGTTTGATGCCGCATTGTTGCCCTACAACGAAACCGTGCTTGCCTATATTAAGGTAGCAAAAGCATCGGGGCGTAAAATCTATCTGGCTACGGCGGCCAATGAGCAGCGTGCCGAGGCAGTGGCCAAGTATCTTGGTGTGTTCGATGGTGTGTTTGCCTCCACCGCAACCAACAACCTTTCGGGCAGCAACAAAGCGCGGCTGTTGGTCGAAAAATTTGGCAAAGGCCAGTTCGATTATATCGGCAACGAAACCAAGGATCTCAAAATTTGGCGCGAGGGGCGCGAGGCCATTATTGTTAGTAGTTCGGCAGCATTGGTGCGGCAGGCACGCGCAGTGGCGCCTTCATGCATCGTACTCGACAGCGGGGTAAAATGCTCCGCTAGGGATTGGCGCAAAGCACTTCGCATCCACCAATATTCCAAAAACACACTGGTGTTCATTCCGCTGCTGACCTCGCACAGCTTTACTGCGGCGGCGCTTATCAATTCCATCACCGCGTTTGTTGCCTTTAGTTTGGCGGCATCGAGCATCTACCTGATTAATGATTTAATCGATATTTGGGCGGATCGTCGCCACCCCACCAAGTGCAAGCGCCCACTGGCCCGCGGTGTTATTACACCCAAAGCAGGAATTTTTGCGGCGTTTGGTTTGATGCTGGCCGCGCTTTGGATTGCCACCACGCTTTCCTATTACTACCTTGCGGTGCTTGTTGGTTATATCGTTCTCACCACTTCGTACTCGTTGTTCATTAAACGCAAACTGCTGATCGATATTATTGTGCTATCGCTGCTGTACACGATGCGTATCTGGGCGGGCGCGGCGGCGATTGATGTGGCGCTTTCCAACTGGCTGCTCACCTTTTCGCTGTTCATTTTCACAGCATTGGCGCTGATTAAACGCTACACGGAGCTGGCGACCCGATTGGATGCGAACCTCGATAACCCAAGCAACCGCAATTACCGCAAGGATGATTTGCCTGTCATCGGTGCGCTGGCGGCGGCGTGCGGCATGAACGCGGTGACGGTCTTTGCGCTCTATGTTTCTTCCGACGCGGTGGCGGCACTTTACCCGCACCCTGATTTTTTATGGATCAACTGCCCCATCCTTATCTATTTATTCGGCCGCATGCTGATGATGGCGCAGCGCCGCGAAATGCACGATGACCCCATTGTGTTTGTGCTGCATGACCGCATTTGGCGCATTGCGATTGTCATCATGGCGGCGGTGTTTCTCCTCGCCATGTTTGCCTGATACAAGGAAGAATCATGAAAAAAGAATGGCTCGCTAACTATCCTCTCCGCGTGCTTTTGGTACTGGCGGTGCTTATCCATGGCTTGTTATTGTGCTACGATATTTCGATTGATTTTGCGCCGTTTGTGCATGGCGATCGCAGTTTTGTGCGCTTTGAAATCATGCAGCATGTGGTGCAATCTCTATCGGGCGATGGCCTTGGCGCGTTGGTGCATAGCGGCGTGATTCCCGGCGAATTTCTATTCCAGCTTCCTGCCTATATGCTGGCGGGTAAAGCAGGCGTGGTTCTCTTTCAAATTGCCCTCACTATTCTTTCCGTCATTGCACTGGCGAAGCTGGCGGGTTCACTCTTTTCGTGGCGTTATGCAGCATTCACGGCGGGGCTGGTCTATCTTTTGGTGCCGCAAAATCTGGTCTTTGCCCACCAGTTCGTGACCGAGGCAACGAGTGTGCCGTTTTGCATTTTCTTTCTCTATTCCATGCATACCTATCTTAAGGGCGGTAACATCCGAAACGCAGTGATTGGTGGCGGGTGGCTTGGCCTTGCGATTTTCATCCGCCCCTCGTTGTTGCTTGTCATCCCTGTGCTTCTTGGGTTTTGCGTTCTCTATCGTATTACTAAAGTCTATCGGCCCACCAAAGGTGTGCCTATTGCCTGTGCAATTGCTGCGCTTCCCCTCGCACTCTGGATTGCTATTTTCACTACCGCCACGGGCCATGTTGGCTACACCACGGGTGTGGCAAATTTGGGCTGGAACTTGCGTAGCAAGACCTTCCTTGCGGCAGAGATGAATGGGTTTGAAAAGCCGAACGAGGTCAAACAATTCAAGGATTATGACTCGCTGTATGCCGATTCGAACGGCATCAGCGTTAGCCGGTTTCTCGCGATTGCGCGCGAACATCCTGCTGCTTACATCAAGGCAGCAATCACCGATGTGGCGATTGTATTTGGCAAAGGCAACACCACCAAACTAACCGTCGATTATTTTGGCATTGCGCGCGATAGCAACATCAAGGATTGGCGCAATGTGCTGGAGTCGCAGGGCGTCAAAGCGCTTGGGAAGTGGGCCGTTGCGCGCGCCGATATGCTGGCCGTGACCGCGATTGAAATCATCTGGTCGCTGGTTACTAGCGTCACCTCGTTTGTGGTCATTCTGCTGCTGGTGGTGTGGCTTGTGCTGCCATCGCGTTTGGCTGCCCGCGCCACGCCCAGCGAGTTCGGACTCATGCTTATCATGGCTTCGCTGCTGGTGTCGGTGCTTCTAAGCGCCGAGATGGTCGACCGCGCGCAAGCACGCTTGCGTAACCCTGCCGAAGGTGCGGTGATCCTGTTGCTGGGCTATGCGCTGTCGCTACGAAAAAACAATCAGGCCACCTAGCGGGCTAGGCGCTGCGACGGTTGAGGATGTCATCACCCACCCGAAGGGCAAGCGCAAAAATGGTAAGCACAGTGTTGACGGCGCCAGCGGTGGGCAGCACGCTTGCGTCGGCGACGTAGAGATTATCGATACCATGCACGCGGCAACGTGCATCGACCACCGAAGTGGCAGGGTCGTTCCCCATGCGGGCGGTGCCCACCTCGTGCCATAAATAGGGTTTACGTTTGCGGGCAATGCTGCGATAGCCAATGCGGCCGAACGCAGCGACGGCTAATTGGCGCAGTTTCTCAAAACTTTGCAAGTTATGCGCGGGCTGGATAGTTTCGACCACGTGGTTGTTTTCATCGAACACCAGCCCAGCTTCGCGCGTGGGTAGGGCTTCGCTCATGTAGAAAAACATCAGCGATGACTTGCCGATGAGATAGGCCAGCGGGCGCATGATGCGCGATGCTTGCCGCCAGAACGGCACCTGACCCGCCGATTGAATGACCCCCAGCGGATGCGGCCAATCGGGCGCGCGGTGATAATATTGGTTCAGCGCGAACGATTTGGTGTGCAGCGCTTTCATCGATAAAAACGAAGTCAGCAGAAATACCATGCCGACCGAATGACCAGCCAAATAGCGCCCTAGTGCCCCCCCGTTATTGCCCAGCCCTGCGGGGTGGCGCGCGTTACGCGAGCGGCGCAACAGCAAGGCGCTTTCAGGGATGCCCGCGCTGACGATGATCGTTTCGGCATGCAGCGTATGCTGCACTTCGGCTTGCTGCAGAACCACGCCCGTGGCCTGTGTGCCTGCCTCATTAGTGAGGACGCGCAGACATTCGGTTTCTGTCAGTAGCGTTACATTACCAGTGGCGAGTGCTGGGCGAAGCGCGGCTGTTTCAGCATCCATTTTTGCATCGAACGGGCAAACATACGCATCGCAGGTAGTGCACATAATGCACGATCCACCCGCACCATAATCCAGCCCACGGGGGATGACCGCAGTAGGGTAGCCCGCCGCGTTGAGCCGCTTCGCAAGATCGGCCATCAGCGGTGGGTAGGGAATGGGCGGATGCGGGAATGGCGCGCTGCGCGGCGGCTCGGTGGCATCTTCCTCGGCGGTGCCATGGATGCGGTAGAGCTTCTCGGCCATAAGGTAATAGGGTTCCAGTTCGGCATAGGTGATTGGCCATGCTGGCGAGATTCCACTCTCGTGCACTACTTCCTCGAAGTCGCTTTCGCGAAAACGGTAATGCGCCGCGCCGTAAAATTTGGTCAGCCCGCCGACAAAACCTGTGTTCGATTTTGCCTGTTGCTGGATATCGTAGATATAGTTGCTTGCGGGTTTGCTACTGGCCGCTGGTTTTAGCCATGTGCCGCGCTCAACGACGAGCACGCGCTTGCCGCCATGGGCAAGCCGATGGGCCGCCGTGCTGCCACCTGCGCCACTGCCAATAATGATGACATCGTAGCGCGGGGCGGGGTTGGTCATGAGGTCGGAAAGCTTCATCCGCGCAGCTTAAGGCGCCGCCATGGATACATCAAGCATCAAGGTTAGTTTGGATTAACCCCAGCGTTATAAAGATTTACCTTGTGCGGTGCAGTTGTTACACTGCGCACGAATTTCACCCACTGCGCGTTATGAGGCTCAAAGAAAATGGCATATTATATTCATCGGCTCATGGCGTTGGTTTGTGTTTGCCTTAGCATGGCGCACGGCGCTTACGCGCAGGAAAAAAAATCAGATGAATACGGTTTTTCGGAAACGTTTTCTACGCTCGACCTAGCACGCTGGAACGTTGCGCATGGCTGGGCGAATGGGCCGCACCAATCGTGCGAATTGCGCAACGACGCAGTTTCGATAAACAACGATAGATTGGTGCTCACCGTCTCGGATCGCGGTGGGCAAGTGCGGCCGATTGGCTGCCCTGCTATCAGCACCAAAGCGCGGTTGAGTTATGGTCGCTTTGAAGCGCGGATGCGTGCGGCCGCCGGTTCAGGTCTGAATACCTCACTTTTTAGCTACATTGGCCCACCCAATGGCGTGCCAGAATGGGACGAGATCGACTTCGAAATTTTGGGGAAAGACCCAACCAAAGTAGAAGTGAATTATGTGGTTAATGGAAAAACCATTAAAGGCAAAATCGTCGATATGGGGTTTGACTCCTCCAAGGATTTTCATGATTACGCCTTCGAGTGGACCAGAACCAGCATCACTTGGTATATCGATGGTAAAGTGGTTTACAAAACGCCTGAGGGAGCACCGATGCCGCGTAATGCTGCCCCCATGATTCTGACGGTGTGGTCGGGTGCGGGATCGGTAGACGAGTGGATGGGTAAATTTCATTACACCAAGCCCATTACCGCTGAAGTTCTCTCGGCGAAATACACGCCCTATGAATAGTGCTACAAGTAAACACGAAGTGAATTATCTATGACAGCTCAGTCGCCCCTCACCACATTTGCTGAGAAGTTGGCACATGCAAAAGGGCGCCCTTCGGGGTTCGATTACCTGCGGTTATTTTTGGCAGTTGAAGTTTTGGTGTGGCACACGGTGCTGATGACGCAAGGTTTGAGCGTTCAAAACGACATCCTAAACGAATCGATATTCCGCTCGATTCCATCGCTAATATTGCCCATGTTTTTTGCGTTGAGTGGCTTCCTCGTGGCAGGGAGTCTGGCGCGCGCCGAAAATATTTTTGATTTTGTGTGCTTGCGGTTGTTGCGCATCATGCCCGCGCTGTGCCTAGTTGTTTTGGTAGCCGCCTTGGTACTTGGCCCGCTACTAACCACTGTTTCATGGGCGGAATATTTTTCTGACCCACGGTTTCTTCGCTATTTTCGAACATTGTTCGGCCATGTGCAGGAAGAGCTGCCGGCCGTATTCGAGAGCAATCCCTATCCCCATGTGGTGAACGGTCAACTTTGGACCATTCCCCTCGAGCTTTTATGTTATGCACTTTTAGCGGTACTTGCATTGGTTGGGGTCTATCGTCGACCCAAGTTATTTCTGGCTGTGTTTGTGGCCGCACAAATGGCATTCGCGCTGCGAACCCTATTGGCGCCTGTGGTGTGGGGCAGTGTTCCAGCAAAAATTCTGTACCTATGTTTTTTAGCGGGGGCATTGCTCAGCGTGTATCGTGAGAGAATTCCCTTCCGCCGAGATGCGGCGTTGGCATGCGGGGCGTTGGCGTTTGGGCTGATGTATGTCGCGGGCGGCGGTTACTTTATTGCAGCACCTGTTGCTTACCTCACCATCTATGTGGGGTTGCTTAACCCCACGCGCAAATTGATCGTGAGTAGCGGTGATTATTCCTATGGGGTCTATTTGTTTGCATTCCCTGTTCAGCAGTGGGTGGTGGCGATGCAAGGCGGGGTGCCCCCACCGATACATCAAGCGGCAAGGTTAGGGTGGCTGCCCCGCAGCATGATAATGATTTACCTTGTGCAGCGCAGTTGTTACACTGCGCGCGATATTTCATACGCTGTTGATGAGCGAGGGTTAGCGCCCATGGCAGTTGCTTTTGCGCGCGCACGACACGCTCGCAACATAACCAGATTTGGCGAAGGGTTAGCGGCCAATGCTTTTGGGGTCCAACAATACAGGCTTGGGGGTTAGCCAAGCGGCTGCCCCCCCAAAAGAAGGGGCCACCGCCTTTTTTATGGGGTTCAGCATTGCGCTGATGATTGCGGTGAATGTGCGTTTGTTTGGCACCATATGGGCAGTGCTGATGGTGGCGCTGTGTTTGGCCATTCTTTATTTGGGGCGTGTGGGCATGATTTCGCGGGTGCTGCGCCAGCCTATCCTTGTTCTGCTGCCCAGCTTTTTTGCACTGTCATGCCTGTGGTCGAGTGCGTTTATGGTATCGCTTTCGCTGGGGCTGCAAACCCTGCTGGTGACGCTCACCGCCATCACCATTGCCCAATGCACTACGAACCGACAATTGCTTCACATCATTTTTTACGCCACCAGCGCTACCTGCATTGCATGCTTGTTGCATGGTGGTAAGGGACCTTCGGAATATGGCCCCGTGCTCGCGGGTTTTTTAGGGAGCAAGAATGCGATGGGTTTATTTGCCTATCTAAGCGCCATAACGTCACTCGCTGTTTTGATGGATCGTGATAACTCCCTCAAACTTCGTGCGGTAGCGCTGGTATGCGGGTTGATGGAACTCTGGATTGTCATGTCCGTTCATGCCACGACAGCCGTCATTGCGCTTGCGCTTGGTACTACGGTTTTTTTCACCACATATTTTATTCTTTCAAAATCAAAATTAGCGCGATGGGTGACCTATTTTCTGATCGTGCTTCTGATGATGATGGTATGGCTTTTTGGTCCGCAGCTTGCGGAGATATTTGTGCAGATTACAGGCGACTATTTAGGGAAGGATGCAACCCTAACAGGCCGCACACGCCTTTGGGAAAAAGCTCGCCTTCTGTTCAACGAATCGCCGTTATTGGGCAACGGATACCGAGCCTACTGGGTTGGAGAATCGCTTGATGTGCGGCGGATGCTCTACGAGATGCACACACCTGATGGTCGGGGATTTAATTTTCACCAGCAGTATCTAGAAATACTGGCCGACACGGGAATCATTGGCGCGACTATTTTAGGTGCAACCTTTGTGGTATTTTTCCAGAGAATCTGGAGAAGTACGGTAGTGAATCGGTCATGCTTTTCTGCCTATTCGTTTGCAGTACTGATTGTGTTTATCGTCCAATGGTTCTTTGAGACGGCGCTCTTGCCATTCTCGTTCAGTATGATGATGTTTTATGGATTGGGTGCGGCGGCAATGCGACCAAAAGCGGCTGGGGTAAAAAGTACGGTGCCGCTGGTTGGATTGAACCCTGCGGCAAAGTAATGGCGACCGAAGCTAAATGGTAGTTGGTGCCCCGAGCCTTGGACTTTCTCGCGCACATGGCGCTCGTGTTATTTCCTAAGCTCGCTACGCTTGCTAATGAAATAATCGAACCGTCGGTTCGAGTAGCACAATGATACCAAACTAAAAAGGGGCGAAACGCCCCTTTTTAGTTTGGTGCCCCGAGCCGGACTCGAACCGGCACACCCTTGCGGATACAAGATTTTGAGTCTAGCGCGTCTACCAATTCCACCACCAGGGCACTCTAAGTGCGCGCACTATAGCCACGAAACACGATTGGTCAACGGCAAGTTGCAGCGTGGGGGGCTTGGTGCTAGGCTAGGCGTATGTTTTGCTGCAAAAAAGACCCCGAAAAAATCGTCGCAATGGCTTCTATCCTTATATTGGGTGGGGTGATTCCGCTCGCGGGTGCGCTGCTATCGCAGTTCGGGTTTGGCTTTCACCCCTGCCATTTTTGCCTGTTGCAGCGCTATCCTTATGTGGTGGTGATTACGGCAGGCGTGCTCTCGCTGCTGGTGAAACGCGGGGGGCTGCCATGGCGGTTTTTAGTGGCGATAGCGATTTACGCGTTGCTTACCACCGCGACACTGGGGCTTATCCATACCGGCATTGAAACCAAATTCCTCACCTATACGGGCGGCTGTGTGGCGCAAGCGGCGGTGGATGGCTCGCTTGAGGCCTTGCGTGCGGCCATTGCCAGCGCGCCGCTGGTGGCGTGCGACCAAGCGACAGCGGTGCTGTTTGGCATCTCGATGGCGACATGGAATGTGCTATGGGCAGGCTTTGTGTTGCTGCTCATTGCCCTGCAATATCGCTTCGATTGGAGACGCTATGCAGCCCGCACCTAAACGTGCTTTGCCAGGGGATTTTGCCGTTCGCAACGCAACGGCAGCGGCGCTGCGCGTGAACCATGCAGGCGAATACGGCGCCAAGCGGATTTATGCGGGACAGCTGGCCGTGTTGAAAAACCATGCGGTGGCCGATGAGCTGAAACATATGGCCGCGCAGGAGGAAGTACATCTGGCGACCTTCAACCAGCTACTTCCCGCGATGCGGGTACGTCCGACGTTGCTAATGCCGCTGTGGCATGTCGGCGGTTGGGTGCTGGGTGCGGGCACGGCATTGCTGGGCGCCAAAGCGGCCATGGCATGCACCGTGGCAGTGGAAACCGTGATCACCGAGCATTATAACGAGCAGTTGCAAAGCGGAGCGCTCGACAGCACCCTTGTTTCCACGATCGAGAAATTCCGCGATGAGGAGATGGAGCACCACGATATTGGCATTGCCCATGACGCCGAATCCACGCCGCTTTATGCCCCGCTGACAGGCGCTATCAAGGGTATTTGCAAGGCGGCCATCTGGCTGAGTGCACGGGTTTAGCAGGGTGCATCTCGCAGCGCACCATGAAAAACCTCGCGAATCCCTCATTTTTCTCGTGAGTTATCGGTGTTTTTATGCTAAAGGTCTTGACTCAGGCATCTAGCAACCCACATCAGATGGGTAAGCCTGTTGGCTGAACAGGACAAGGAGGGCAAGTCATGGTAACTAGCATTTATCCCGATACCGACCTTTTGGGCGAGCCCTCGCTTGAAGAGATGTTTGCCGAGCCTATCGTGCGCCTCATCATGAAGTGCGATGGTGTAAAAGACATGGATTTGCGTGGCCAAATTGACCGTGTGCGGCAGGTTTACCGCTCGCTCGAGAAGTCACAGTAGGCAACTGTCACACAATCTTCATACTTTCCGCCCCACGATTTGCTATACTAAGTGCATGATGACATTGCGCCAAATCACCCTGATTGCCCTCGTTCTGGTCACGGCTTCGTGCCGCCCGCTAAGCCTGTATATGGTCGAGCCGAGTGGCCCGCCTGAATATAAGCTGGGATGGGAAGATGGCTGCGATACTGGCTTAGCCGCGCAGGGCGGTATGGTGGCTAAAGCTGCATACGGCTTCAAAAAGCGCCCCGAATATATCGATAGTTCCTTATACAATACGGCATGGAACGAAGGATTTACCTATTGCCGCTTCTCGCTCGACCCAGTCGATAAGAGCCAGTGGTTCAACTAGAAATTTAACAAGAAAATTGGAGCAGGCATGAGCAAGTATGACACGTTGGATAAGGCCCTTATCGATCATTTAGCTAACGATGTTTGGTTGCCAATGATTCGCGATAAAATGGAAGGCGGCACGACTTCATTTGTCACTGCACGCGAACAGGCGATGGTTAAAATTAGCGGATTTTTGTATGCTGCTGCTGCACCCCGCGACTCTGGAATGTTGAGGCATCGATCCAGCAATGTCCTTTTGGCGAATACCTTACTCAGCGCATCGTTGGACAAAGCCATTGGTGCCTATGCCGCAGAAAATAATATGTCGTCAGACTTTGCGAAGGAAATGTTCGAAACCAAATTCCGTTTGGAAGAAATCGATGCGCTGCTTCATAGACCGAAACCAAGCGATATCGTTGAACTTAAGGGGAGCACGCACCAACCTCTACAAGGCAGCCAACCCAACAAACCCCTCGGCCCAGATCACAGCAATCCACTAGCCCGAGTAGGTAGCGAAGCTCAGATCTCCCTACGCTCAGATGATAACAAAACCCAGAAAGGGCAGAATACGCGCTAAGCGTATTGCATCTTTTTGGTGACGCGCTAAACCACCTAGCATGCATCACCTTAAATCCATTGTTGTGTTCATTGCTTCCTTGTGGGGCTTGCTGCTGGTCTACAATACCTTTCTGCCACCGATCTCGACCTTGATGATGGTGCGCGTGCTGACTTTTCGGCATGTGGAGCGCCAATATGTGCCGTTGAAACGCATTTCACCCAACCTAGTGCGCGCCGCGATTGCAGGCGAAGATGGGCGCTTTTGTGAGCATAGGGGTGTGGACTGGGCGGCGATGCGTAACGCCGTTGCTGAAGCAGTCGATGAGGATGGTGTGAGCGGTGGCGCTTCGACCATCACCATGCAAACGACCAAGAATTTATTTCTGTGGATGCGGTTTTCGTACCTGCGTAAACCCATCGAAATGCCCATGGCCATGGTGCTGGATGCGTTATGGAGCAAGCGGCTCATCATGGAGCGTTACCTAAATGTAGCAGAATTTGGACGCGGAGTATTTGGCGCCGAGGCGGCAGCGCGGCATTACTTCAACACCTCGGCGAGCAATCTTGGCCCGCGCGAGGCATCGCTGCTTGCGGCCATGTTGCCTAGCCCCATCCGCCGTAATGCCGCAAGGCCAACGCCGTTTGTAAGCCGCTATGCTAGTAGCATCGAACGGCGGATGAATCAGGTGGATGCAAGTTGTGCGCGCTGATTCCGCGCTTATGCGCCACTCGTGATAGTCTGCAAGCGCGCAATGAGCTTATTAATTTCTAGCTCGGTCGTGTGCGTCACCAAAAAATCCTCGCTATCAAAGGGCAGGTGACCCAAAAATTGTTCCATCTGGCTAGGCTTGAAGTCGTTGGCATAGACGATCATGACATCGCCGCTGGGTAGGCTAAAGGTTTTGACCCCTTGGCCAAGCACGAACCAGACAAGTTCTTCCATCGCTTCGGGGTCGGGATGGTGAGGCGGGACCATGCGACTGAACTGCAATTCCATGCAACGCACAGCTGTGTGCCCGTGGGTGAGTTGTTGAAGCAGTTCGACCAATTTCTGGACTGCGTTGTCATGTGTCATAGGGTCTATTTTACTCCCAGTAGATGAATTCAGAATGATGCGCTTACCCATTAGAATTGCACAGCATGTGCCAAACCAAATACTCATGTAAATCAGTATGATGGCTTTTAAAAAACACGGATTTTTCTCGATTTGAGAATCGTTCGGAGAATTTCTCTAATTGCGAGAAGGGTTGACGCATATGTTTTGACATTTGGATATGGGTGAGATTAGCTGACGCTCACACTCTGAGGTTGCACATGCTCCACGCCGTGCTTATTGCGGAAGACGATCCGATTCAGCGCTTACAAGTGCGACGCATGCTCGAGAGTGAGCTGCATGTCGAGGTCATCGACGCGGTTGATGGGCAGGCGGCGCTCATGGCCCTAAACCAGCCGCATGACCCGCCGATTGCCGTCGCATTGATCGATCTCGATATGCCAAAACTCAACGGAATGGAATTGCTGAAGGCAATCGCTGATGGCGACCATGCGGTTCGTAGTATTGTTATTACGGGTAGTGAAACCATCGAGGATGCGGTCGAGGCGATGCGCCTTGGGGCGATTGATTTTATCAATAAGCCCTTGCAGTACGAGCGCCTGCTCACCTCGGTGCGTAACGCAATAGCGATTTATGATCTGCGTGATACGGTTACGCGGCTACAGGACAAAGAAACGCCCCATTGCCGCTTCGATGACTTGCTTAAAATTTCGCCCGGCCTTGCTTCCGCGATTGCGCTTGGGCGTAAGGCAGCCGGTTCGGACATTCCCGTGCTCATTACAGGTGAAAGCGGGGTGGGCAAGGAAGTATTCGCGTGCGCCATTCACCGCGAAAGTGCGCGCCGCGATAAACCGCTGGTGGCAGTGAACTGCGGCGCACTGCCCGATAATTTAGTGGAATCGACCCTATTTGGTCACGAGAAGGGAGCCTTCACCGGTGCACTTAATCGTTCGCTAGGCAAATGCCGCGAGGCGGATGGCGGGGTGCTCTTCCTCGATGAGATTGGCGATTTGAAAGCTGAAACGCAGGTGAAATTGCTGCGCTTATTGCAAGAGGGTGAAATTGAACCCGTGGGTAGTAGTAAAACGGTGAAGGTCGATATCCGCATTATTTCTGCTACCAACCATGCGCTTGAGCAGCGCGTGAAAGAAGGCAAATTCCGCGAGGATTTATTTTATCGCTTGCAAGGCTTTCCTATCCATTTGCCTGCCTTACGTGAACGCCGTAGCGATATTGTGCCGCTCGCCAAGTATTTGCTCACGCGTATTGCGAAGGCGGAAAGCCGCCCTGCGCTTGCGTTTAGCGGCGATGCGGAACTGTGGCTTACCCGCCAGAACTGGGCAGGCAATGTACGCGAGTTGCAGCATTTGCTTCACCGCACCTGTTTGGTCAGCGAGAGTGATTGCATCGACGAAGCATTGCTGAACAGTTGGGGCAGCGGTATCCCGCTATCGTTCGTAGGTAGCGGCAACAACCCGCATGCGATCGAGCTATTTGCCCAAAATGGCCAGCCCAAAACGATGGAAGAGATTGAGGAAGAAGTGATTGCCCGTGTGCTGAATCATTTTGACTCGCATGTTGGAAAAACCGCCGCCGCACTGGGCATTGGCCAATCGACTTTGTATAAGCGCGTGAAGCCAGCGGCGAACGCTAGCTAATTCTACTAGGGCTGGCTGCAAGCACTGAGTTCCTTCGCTTCCGTTCCGCATGTACGTTAGTGTACACTTGCGGTACGGTTCTCGTAACGCACTGCTTTCGCTCAACCCTAGCGAATTAGACCATACTATTTCTGCCAGACCAGCGTCACCCAATCACCCACCACCAGACGCGCCGAGAGGGTGAGGCCAAGCGATGCATAGGCCTGAGTAATTTGCGTTTCCTGCCATTGCAATATGCCGCTGAGCATCAGCACCCCTTCCTCCGCTAAGTGGGTGCAGGCATCACCCGCCAAGCGCATTAAGGGTTCGGCAAGGATGTTCATGGTGATGAGGTCATAGGGCGCGCGCGCGGCAATCTCGCGGTGGTTGAAGCCATCGGCATGCAGTGCCAGCAGACCCTCGACGCCATTCCTTGCCGCGTTTTCCTTCAGCGTTGCCACAGCGGATGCTTCCACATCCACCGCCACGACGGGGCATTGGAATTTCTGGGCAATGGCAAAGCTGATAATGCCCGAACCTGCGCCCATATCGCACGCTGAGCGCGGGGAGAACTCCGCAGGGTCGAGCATTGCGAGCGCTTCGAGCATCCCGCGTGTGGTGGGGTGCGCGCCATCGCCAAAAGCGTGGGCACCAGCGGAAAGAGTAACAAAATCACCCATCATCAGTATTTCATGGCGTTGTCATTAAACTGTCATAGTAATCTGCTTTAACGGCATGGACAACAACGGAGGTTTCCATGATTACGCCTAAAGCACCGACACCAACGCCTGCTGCAGAAGAATTGCCCCTGAATCCGCAAGATGTTTCGTTTGGAGAAATGCTGGGACAGCCTCCGATTGATCCGTCACCCGTACAAGGCGATGCTGAGGTTGAGTTGCCAAAGCCCTCCCTGCCGCCAAGCACAACTGTGCGTACAGTCAGCGTGCGCGCTTTTGTCGACGAACAGCTGGCGAATCAGCGCTAAAGGAAACTAACTACTAAGCCGCGGGTGTTTCGTGAATCACGAACGCATCATCCCACGTGCCTTGCGTTGCCGCTTTGGCATATTCCGTCACGCGGTTTTCGAAGAAGTTGGTGTGCTCCACCCCGTTCATCAAATCGTCGAGCCATGGCAGTGGGTTTTTCTCGATCTGATACATGGGCTGGAGGCCAAGCTGCCCCAAGCGACGATCGGCGATAAAGCGGATGTAGCTCTTCACTTCGTTCGGGGTCAGGCCTTGTACTTCGCCCACGCCAAAGGCGAGGTCAATGAAGGCATCTTCGTGCGTCACGATCGTGTTGCAAGCGACATAGAGCTTGCTGCGCAGTTCGTCCGTCCACACTTCTGGGTTTTCGTCGCAGAAGGTTTTGAACAGGCGGATGATGCTGGTGCAGTGCAAGGTTTCGTCGCGCACGCTCCACGTGACGATTTGCCCCATGCCCTTCATTTTGCCAAAGCGTGGGAAGTTGAGCAGGATAGCGAATGAAGCAAACAGTTGTAAGCCTTCGGTGAAGGCACCAAACACCGCGAGTGTGATGGCGATATCTTCCTTCGTGCTTACGCCAAATTGCTGCATGTAGTCGTATTTATCCTTCATTTCCTTATATTTCATGAAGGCCTGATATTCGCTCTCGGGCATGCCGATCGTATCGAGCAAATGGCTGTAGGCGGCGATATGCACCGTTTCCATGTTCGAGAATGCGCTGAGCATCATCTGCACTTCGGTGGGTTTGAACACTTGGCTGTAGTTCTTCATGTAGCAGTTGTTCACTTCGATATCCGCCTGCGTGAAGAAGCGGAAGATCTGCGCGAGCAAGTTTTTCTCGGCGGGGTTCAGGTTCTTTTTCCAATCGCGCACATCATCGGCGAGCGGCACTTCCTCGGGCAGCCAGTGGATGCGCTGTTGCATCAGCCATGCGTCGTACGCCCATGGGTAGGCAAAGGGTTTATAGATGGGTTTTGCATCGAGTAGTGACATGGTCGGCTCCGTTTCTTTGGCTAAGCAGCTATCGGGTTCTTGTTTTCTTTTCTCTAATATTTTTCACCAGCGCTACGCGCTTTCCTTTGGCTTCGAGTTCATCAATTTTGCGGTAATAATCTACGATTACTTTAACGCGTTTATGGTCGCAGCCCAAGGAGTTAATTGCTTCGGTCATTTGGGCAAGGGCGGGTGTCCGCAAATCGCTCAGATAGCGCGCATAATCTTTGGTAGTAGCCGCATCCGAATGCCCACGCCATTTGGCGTAGAAAGCATCCTCGAACGCTTTGAGATAATCCGATGAAAGTTTGGTATAGCGATTTCTGAACGAAGTTTTTTCTGCTTCTGTAATTGCTAATTCGTTTGTGCATCTATCGTATACCAAATTCGCCGATGAAGCCAAGATATAGGGTTTCTCATAGGCTTGTAGCTGTTTATCGCGGTTTACTAGCAGCTCGGGCTTGCCGCCCGAGTTTCGGTTAACGGGCACGTGCTGGTTTGCTGCCTGCGCGAGCACAGGTAGGACGAGCACGCTAAGCGCAAGCACAATGAAGGGCTTTATTGGCACGCCAAACATTCCTCGTATGTCGTGGCTTGCTTCGCCTTCAAGCTCATTTCAAGCTGCACTTCGGGTGCCTTATTGCTGACCTTATCAGAGCGTTGCAGCGATGCCGAACGGCAGTAGTACAAGCTCTTCACGCCCTTTTTCCATGCCATGAAGTGCAGCATGTGCAAATCACGCTTGTGGATGTTGGCGGGCAAGAACAGGTTGATGGACGAAGCCTGGCAAATGAACGGTGCGCGGTCACCCGAATGTTCGATCACCCAGCGCTGATCCATTTCATAGGCCGTTTTGAAGGTGAGCTTCTCGTTCTCATCGAGGAAATCGAGGTGCTGCACCGAGCCTTCGAGCGTGGTGATGGACGACCAGATTTCATCCGTGTCCTGACCCTTATCAGCCAGCAATTGCTTCAAGTATTTGTTACGCACTTGGAAGCTGCCCGAGAGGGTTTTTTGGGTGAAGGCGTTCGCCGCATAAGGCTCAATCCCTGGGCTTGCATTGCCGCAGATGATGGAGATGGATGCGGTGGGCGCAATCGCCATTTTGTTGGAGAAGCGCTCCTTACTGCCAAACTCGGCCGCATCGGGGCAGGGCCCGCGCTCTTCGCCCAGCTTGAGCGATGCTGCATCGGCTTGTTTGCGAATATGCTCGAACATTTTCTTGTTCCACACTTTCGCCATCACCGATTCGAACGGAATCATTTTGCTTTGCAGGTAGGAGTGGAAACCCATCACGCCAAGGCCGACGGAACGCTCGCGCTGTGCCGAATATTTTGCGCGCGCCATGCTATCGGGCGCGGTTTGGATGAAATCTTCGAGCACGTTATCGAGGAAGCGCATCACATCCTCGATAAAGGTGGGGTGCGATTTCCACTCGTCGAAATATTCGACATTGAGCGAGCTGAGGCAGCACACCGCTGTACGGCTGACGCCGTGGTGGTCGAAGCCTGTTGGCAGGGTGATCTCGGAGCATAGATTGCTCATTTTCACGTAGAGGCCAGCCTCTTTGTGGTGCTGTGGAATCGCCTTGTTCACCGTGTCGATGAAGATGATGTAAGGCTCGCCCGTTTCGATGCGGGTGGTGAGCAATTTCGCCCACAAATCACGCGCCTTCACGGTTTCCACTACATGCTTATCTTTCGGCGAGAGGAGATCCCATTTCTCGTCTTTCTCTACCGCTTCCATGAACGCATCCGTCACCGCGATGCCGTGGTGGAGGTTGAGCGCTTTGCGGTTGGGGTCACCACCCGTTGGGCGACGAATATCGATGAATTCTTCCACCTCTGGGTGTGAAATATCGAGGTATACAGCGGATGAGCCACGACGCAGCGAGCCTTGCGAAATAGCGAGCGTCAAGGAATCCTGTACGCGCACGAAGGGAACCACGCCCGAGGTTTTACCATTGCGGCCGACTTTTTCGCCCAGCGCACGCAGGTTGCCCCAGTAGGAACCAATTCCGCCGCCACGGCTTGCGAGCCAGACGTTCTCGTTCCACAAATCAACAATGCCTTGCAGCGAATCTTCGGTTTCGTTCAAGAAGCATGAAATGGGCAAGCCGCGCGCTTTGGTGTCGCCTTTCAGGGTGCCGCCATTGGAGAGGATGGGGGTGGCGGGCATGAACCACATTTTGGAGATGTAATCGTAGATGCGACCTGCATGGTCTTCGTCGTCGGCATAGAAGCCCGCAACGCGCGCGAAAAGCTCCTGATATTTTTCATCGGGCAAGAGGTAGCGATCATCCAGCGTCGCGCGGCCGAAATCGGTGAGGTATTTGTCGCGCGAATAATCTAAGTTGATTCCGGTAGCCATGATTCACACCCCTTAGCGTTTTTGTTGTTGGTAGTTTCCCTGTTTTCCGACGGCATTTGTGGCGTTTTCGGCCTTTTTCGCCCCCGGAAGACGGATACTACATCTTGTGTCCCCTCTGTCTAGGCACAAAATTGTATGGAACCGATTATATTTTTCTTGCATGGGCATTTTCTTTTTTAATTCAGATAATTAAATCCTGTGCATGGAAGCCACAGCGGGTGAAATTCGTGGTGCTACCCCCAACTGTTGCACAACAACATCTAGTGTGTCCGAGATGGGATACGCACCCTAGGGTTGACTTCCAATCCCGATACCGGCCAATAGCGTTACTGCACCCCCAAGCTAACCCACTCGCCCCCCATGTCTATCGGGAAATATCGGTGGATTATAAGTATTATATAGTGACGAAAAAACAGGCTTCTAGGGGAGTTGTGCAACTATGCACACGCGATGCACAGGGTTATCCCGATGGTCGATTCGTACTGTACTAAAACACTGGCAATGCACCACAAAACACTTGGCCATGGCCGAGCGCTCCTGTAGAGCCATCCGCATGGACCCGTAGCTCAACTGGATAGAGCGTTGCCCTCCGAAGGCAAAGGTTGCTGGTTCGACTCCAGTCGGGTCCGCCAATTAATCCAATCACTTATAACGAACGTTACCGTGATCCACGCCCAACCGTGGGTGGCGAGGCGGGGATGGGGACGAGATGCCCCATATAGTGTGCTGTCAATCGCCGAATCGTGTTGGGGTTGGGCAAGACATGTTTCCCTTTCGATAAACTGTCTGTCGCCGCGTGTGTCATGGAGTTCAGCATATGAAGCGAGTTACTGATCTGAACATCCGCCGCTGCATTCAGGCGTGTATGTTCATTCGGTGCCAATAATGAAACCGTATGGCCGCTTTCATTGTTGAAGCTGTAATTCTGGAACACGGTTTTGCTGCCATCGTGCAGTGCGGCTTGCAAGCCTTTGAAGAAAGTGGCCTGACGATTGGCCGATTCGATGATCGAGGTTGGTCTTGTGAAATCGGCACCCATTTCCTGCAAAAGGGCATAGGTACCGTTTTGGAAATCTATTGCGTTGCCTGCAAACGAAGCCACATCGCGATTGGCAAAATCTGCTGCGGTGAGTGCAATGGCATGTACTTCGTTACGCGTGAGGGCAGGGGCGTCATCTACCTTGATGGTTTCAATGCGTGTAGCGAGCTGCTGCGTAGCATCGGGTGCAACAAAAGGGATGGTTGCTTGATGGATGGCCACTAAGCCTATTTTCGCGTCGGGGGTGAGGTTGGGGTTGATTTCCAAACTATGCAGCGCACTTAAAAACTCGTTCTGCCCTGCGAATTTATTGAGTTTTTCACCCGCCTTAAACCCAAACACGTCCATAGCAATTTCTAGGTTCTGCTGTTGGATGGAGGCAAGCTTACCCATCGCGTGCGTGTCGATAATACGATATTCGCCCGTTTGTGTTGGCGTTACATAGGGGCGGATGCCGGCTTCGATAGGGGGCGTAATGCGCCCGCCATCCGCACCGATATAGACTGTATCATGGTCACGTGCGGCAATGGCATAAAGGTTTGCCATGGTTTGGGCGGTGGGGCGATCGATCCCGCGTCCGGTGAGTGTCGCGGCGATGGTGTGGCTTCCCGCAAGCAGGTCCGCAAAATGAGCAACGGTGTGGTAATAGCGCGTGGGTTGGCTTCCCGCTTCGGTTGCGAATTGCGTTCCCTTAGCGGCGATGGTAGGCGGCACACCGAGTGCGGTCGCAGCAATCGTCGCGTCATCCAACGAGGGAATTTTTGTTTCGGACATGTTGCCTACACCAAAAAATTGAGGGTCGAACTGGCATCCAAGATACCATTAATGGGGGAGATTGTAAACAAACCTAGGTGCGGCGCCTGTCGGCGTTACATGCTGTTTTTTATTAATAAAGTGGAATTATGGGAGGTTGTTTAGGGGCGTTGCATGTGCGTCTAACCATCGCGGTGGTCGGCTGAAAGCCTCCCATAGCGATGCTAAGACTTCCATGAGTTTCATATTTTTTCGAGGGTTCACATGTCCGTCTAAGGTTTTTTCAGCGCTTCGTGAAACGAAGCTTGAAACATCCTAGACTCCCATGATTTCTTCGTGAAAATACATGTATTTTCACTTGAAATGGTGCCGGTTGCAGGAATTGAACCCGCGACCTTCGGTTTACAAAACCTATTGAGAACACCTTCTATTGCCACTCCATGACATTCAGTGACAAGGAATCGTAGCAATACCAACGATTTTTGCAAGCTGTTAGTTCGATTTGTTGTCACGCTGGTACATGGAGAATCAGCCATTTTCACGACTCATTGCTCCTATAGTGCTCCTCAGGAAACATCTTCTTAGATCATCCAGCCCTCAAAGTATAAAATCCGAGCTAAGCAGACTATGCGAGCCGACGAGCTGTATCTCGAAATTCGCACTACCATTACCGTCTGTATCAAACCCCACAATCGTATTGCCCGAAGCAATGGCGTAATTGATAGCAGGCGTGGCACCACCGCTAAACGCAGACGTACCTATGAACGCAAATGTCCCTGCAAACGTTGATACATCGATGCGGTCTCCTAGCGCGTGACTGAAATCCGTAATGATATCGCGGTTGAGTGCACCCATGCCTGAGTCAGCGATTGCTTTATAAATGAAGTAATCAGCCCCAGCGCCACCTGTCGATGTATCAACACCCGCATTACCAGTGATGGAATCATTGCCTGCACCGCCTATAAGCGTGTTGGCAGAACTGTTCCCGTACAGATAATCCGCATAAGAAGAACCTGTAAGATTCTCGACATTGACCACATTATCCCATGCAGCATCACCATTCCAATAATTGTTGGCGCTCAGATCGGCACTTACCCACGTGGCGGATGTCTCGAACGAAAGTGTGTCCGTTCCTGAACCGCCATCGATATAATCGGAACCCAAGCCACCGATGAGAACATCGTTGCCGTCACCGCCATAAAGCGTATCGTTGCCTACATTGCCTTCAAGCCGGTCATTGCCCGCAGCGCCTGTTAGTGTATCGTTACCGTCACCGCCAGCCAATGCGTTTGCAGTTGCGTTACCAGCCAAATTATCGTTGTAAGCGGAGCCGATAATGTTTTCGACATTAACCACGTTGTCCCATGCCGCATCACTGTTCCAATGGTTATTTGCTCCAAGATCAACATTAACCCACGCTGTCGAAGTTGCATACGAAATCGTATCTATTCCTGCACCACCATCAATGTAATCCGAGCCTGCGCCACCCGCGATTAAGTCATCGCCATCGCCGCCATAAAGCGAATCGTTTCCAATATCGCCGTTGAGTGTATCGTTACCTGCCAGCCCAGAAATACTATCATTTCCGAGCCCGCCAACGATTGAGTTCGCCAACGCGTTACCAGCCAAATTATCATTAAATGCGGAACCGATAATGTTTTCGACATTGAGGATATTGTCCCATGCCGCATCGCCGTTCCAATGATTGTTGGCATTGAGATCGACGTTCACCCATACGCTTGACGCAATGTATGCAACAGTATCTAATCCTGCGCCACCATCGATATAATCTGAACCTGCAGAGCCAGTGAGCATATCGTTGCCATCGCCGCCGAACAGCGTGTCGTTACCGATGCTACCATCCAGCGTGTCATCGCCTTCGGCCCCAGTGAGACTATCGCTACCATTTAAGCCAATCAATACATCACCAGACACACCGCCGGTTATCGTATCATTGAAATTCGAGCCTTCGATTTGTTCGATATTGTATATGATATCTCCAGCAGCAGCATCACCTATATTTACATTTGTGCCAAGGTTGACATTCACTGCAGCACTCGAGGCGACATACCTGACGGTATCGACTCCAAGTCCGCCATTTAACGTATCCGCGCCCGCACCGCCAACGAGAACATTATTGCCGCTGTTACCAGTGATAATGTTGTTTAGGCTATTGCCAGTAAGCGATAAATTGGAAGTGCTCAAAGCTGTTAAATTTTCAAGATTACCGCCAAGAGAGTAGCTAATGCTTGTACGTACTGTATCAGAGCCTTCGCCCGTATTTTCCAGAATAGTATCGCTAACAGTATCAATGACATAGATGTCATTGCCGACGCCACCTATGAGCGAGTCGTTGCCTGCGCCGCCATCTAGGTAGTCACTGCCATTCCCGCCAGAGAGACTATCGTTACCTGCAGCACCGCTCAGGCTATCGCTACCATCACCACCAGAGATAGAATCGTTGCCACTGCCCCCCACGATTGTATTGTTTTCGGCGTCACCGTTTATAGTGGATGAATGTGTGTAGGATACAGAAAATGTGTTCCAGCTGTATACATCAGTAGGTCTGATATAGAGCAGCCCATCATTTTCGGGAATGTCAACATTGATGATTGTTGCGTACTGAGTGCCCATAATAATATTGTAACTTACATCTTCGTATGCTTCGCGGATTGCCAGCTGATGCGTGGCGGGATCAAATTCAAAAGCGATGCCCGTCCGATTGGATGCGCTGAAATAAGTGAACATAATAAATTTTCCGTTATCCTGTAAATGGCCAGTCCATTGTGTGTGCGTATCAGAAAATTTTAGCATGAGCTCGTTATCTGACGACGAATCATCAATAGTCAGTGCATGTGCAGCATCCGTTTTTATAAGGTATGTATCAATTCCGGCGCCTCCCATCAGCAGGCTGGCGCCAGTTGCTGCACCACCTAATGTATCATTACCCGAAGAACCAATGACCTTCTCCACATTGGACATAACATCGCCAGCGGCATCGCCACTCGTCTGAGCTGTTACGAGGCTTAGATCAACGTTCACCGCACTGGCAGATTTGGCATAGCTCACAGTATCAATACCTGCATCGCCATTTAGCATATCAGCGCCTGCACCACCAATAAGCAGGTCATCGCCACCGCCACCTGAGAGGCTGTCATTACCCAATGCACCATCAATGGTGTTTGCGCCCGTATGCGATTGGCCTATAACCATCATCAGCAGTATCTATGAATTTGGTAATTCCAGTGTTCCACAGATCATTCGCAGCAGATTCAAATTCAAGTGCAAGTGCGGCTTTCGCACTAACGGCTGCGAGGGCTTTAGCTTCAAAGACATACGCAGAGTCGACTAAATATTGATCATTCGTGTAGCTAATTACCGGCGCTGTGCCTGTGAAATTTAAATCTATAGTCCTGCCTATGTTCCAAGGGTCAATGTAAGGCTTTATAACATTGTTAAGACTCGCCGAAGCGCCCGCGCCAGTAAAATCAAAATTGTCTGCTTGCGGTGCAATCTGAAGGCCCGAAATATATCTTGCACCATTTGCATCGACTATAAATTTTAAATTGGCGCTATCTACAATGTTGTAGGTTGTATTATTAAATACGAAGGTGCGCTCAAAATAGTCGCCAGTTCCATCGCGATAATCATACTGTTGCAAAGATTTAGTAGTGCCCCCAGAGCCTAACACGCCTTGTAACTCACTGAGCGAGTATTGGTGATTTAGTGTTAGAGCATTGGCAGAATTAAAGAATTTTGATACAATTTCAAATTCACTTGCTTTTGCAAAACGCCCCCCACCTGTTTGCATAAAATCAATGACATTGATGCTTACTGGTGATCCCGTAGCTCCCGAAGTTCTAATTAAACTGTCGCTTGTTAAATTACTGGGGACGCCGTTGGCATATAGATATTTCGTTACAACTTCGTTTATTAGTGCCGTTGTCATTGGAACCCCCTAACTAGTTGAGAATTTATTTTACTGGTACCACCTTAATTCATTGCCTACGCCAATAGCTGAAGCGCAATTGTTGTATGTAACTATGGTGTCAATTGTTTTTCTTTGCATCTGATTGTTACGATCAAGATATTGAATGCGGAGCTTTACGTGCAGACTGTCATTGGCGCTATCTCCTGAAAGCGATTGCACGCTATCATGACCAAAGTTGCAACAATCAGTATTCTGGGTTCGCAAATCATGAATATCTCGATAAGGAACGATTTTAAACTCTTCGTACTCATTAATCACCGAATTGCCAGGCTTAGGATGGTCGGCAAAAATCCTTAACGAGTCTGCTGTGTTTAAGAACTCAAGGACTTTTACTATTTTCTCTTCATCGTTTAACCAGCGCTTATCGGCCCAGCAAAAGCCTGTCATGTTAAGGCCACCCCAGACAAGAACGCGCAGCGACAGCAGCACTAAAACAGCGAATATTGCAAATTTGATAGGGTGCGCTTTGATGTAATCAGTCATTAATCAAGTCCCTCTGCAACAGCATGTCCTCAACGCTTAAAACTGAACTTCAAAAAACACAACCCTAGATTTATCATCCGCGCTATACCGAATGTGCATAACTAAAAGTACTCGTAACCTGCAATTGAACTTTTACTTACATCATCTCCCAACCTCTATTATTATATATCTAAACTCTAAAAAAGAGTTGAAGTATCAAAAATCTTACCTCCGATAATTGAATGTTATCGGAAGCATCATTAAGGCTTTACGGAAGCATTGAGTATGGTGAGAAGTTGCCCAATCACTTTTTGGCCTTCTTCGCAGGTTTCGATTTAGTTTTAGTTTCCGTCGATTTCTCTGTCGGCGCTTCTGCGTCAAGGTCAGTTGCGCCAATTTCAGCAACACGCGCAAGCAGCGCATTATACTTACGTGCACATTGTTGTGAAGCTGAAATAGTTTCGGCAGTAAGTCCCAAATCAGTTGCACGCAAACGCCACGCATTAGTCGATTCGGTGGATAATTTTTCTGGAACAGAAATGTCGTACTTCTGCTTCTTGCGCCAATCTTCGCCAAACTGCTTCTGAAGTGAACTGAAACTAGCATAAGCACTTCTATACGCTGCACTTCTCCTAATGAACTCCCAAGCCCACCCCTTGGTCTTTAATTCATTTAGATAAGCGTAATCTTCCTTCTTTGCCCATTCAGGAGTGCTGCTCATAACTAAATACCTTGGCTGCGGTTGACTCAACGATAGCGGACGTATGTGTTTTTATTAGATGAATGTACCGCATTGTCACCTGAATGCTGCTGTGACCCAAGATTTCTGAAATCTCGTGCAGACCAGCGCCATGCTGAGCTAGAAATGAAGCAGCACTGTGTCTTAAGTCATGAAAATGGAAGTTTTCAAGCATCGCGCGTTCACGTGCTTTCTCCCACGCACTACGAAAGCCATTTGGGCGCGAAAAATCGAATGGTGAGGCGAAAAGATATTTTTGCTGGGGTGGTTTAGGGCGCTCATATACCTCTTTAATGAGTTGGTAGGCAGGGTCTGCAATATAGAGAACGCGCGGCTTTTTGTTTTTAGTAATGGGGAGTAGTATTTTACGCTGCTTAAGGTCGATATTCGGTATTTGAATTTTCTCAATTTCACTACGCCTCGCCCCCGTGGTAATAGCAAGCACGACAATAGTATGAAGGTCGATGTTGTCAGATTTCTTACATGCCTGAATCAAAGTTTTCAGCTCATCTTCTTGTAAATAGCGACTGCGCCCCGTTGGTTCAGGGAGTAGCTTTATTTCCGCGATAGGATTCTCAGCCAGCCAACCCCACTCTGTGCACGCCTCATTTAGTAGGCAATTTAGTGCTCCTACATAGCGATTGACCCGCGCATTCGATAACTTTGATAGTTTAGGGTTGTTTCTGATGTGGTGATTTTTGAGTAAATCTCTTTGTTGGAGTATGCGGTCTTTCGATATTTCACTGAGTTTGGCCGAACCTAGTTTGTGCTCCCACCAATTTAGAAATGGTAATACCTCCTTGTAACGGCGGGCATTAGAGAGTGCCAGATTCTGGCTATACCTCTCAATAGCCTCACTAAGGGTCTTCTTATGATGGGATACTTTGCCGAATGCCCGCTGATGTTTGTATTCATATTCTGTCTTATTAGCCCATTCATTCGCGTCGGTCTTACGGTCAAAGGTTTTTGATGTGCGCGGACACCCCTTTAAGGTGATGGTCGCTTTATATTTTTTTATAGTCTTAGCCTCCCCGCTTGGTGTCTTATGCTGGTATTCTCTGACTTCAATCGTGGCCATTACTGTCTCCATAGCTCAATGAGTGACATGTATTCTTATGGAGGCTTTTCTACACACACTGAGACTGCCAACCGTATCGGAAATATAGAGTTTTCTACTTTTCCGACTCCATAGGCAGCACCAATGTTCCGTTCCATAAGAACAGTCACCAAGTCATGAAGATTGAAAGCCAGTGCTCCTATAGTGCTCCTGCACTATGAGGAAGGTCTGGAAACTGGTGCCGGTTGCAGGAATTGAACCCGCGACCTTCGGTTTACAAAACCGCTGCTCTACCCCTGAGCTAAACCGGCACATGGTTGCCACGTAACGGATTTTGGGCGCGGGTGCAAGCATTGGAACGTAAAGGGGTGCTATGAAGGGGCGCGAGTGCAGCAAAAACTGGCTTTAGCCCTCGAGTTTTTTTGGTTCCACGGCATGCGCGCCATGAGAAAGACTAGTGGCATCGAGCTTAGGTAGGGACTAAATTTCCTTTACCCACGGCCGCGTATTGCTGGGTTTGCCGAAATAATAGCCTTGCAGGTAATCGACGCCTAAATCCATCAGCATTTTGGCTACTTCGCCCGTTTCGACAAATTCCGCGACGGATTTGAGGCCAAAGCCCTTGGTGAAGTCGAGCAGGATTTTCACAAATAAACGGCTATCGGCGTTGTCCGTCAGGTCGCGGATAAACGCGCCGTCGATTTTGACATAATCGATGGAAAGGGTTTTGAGCTGGCGGAACGAAGTGTAGCCCGAACCAAAATCATCGAGCGCAATCATGCACCCAAGCGCCTGCACCTCGGCACAAAAGCGTGCGGAGTGTTTCAGGTCACCATGCACGGCAGTCTCGGTGATTTCGACCGTGAGGCGTTCAGCCACATCGGGGTTTTTGTTCATCAGCTCGGTCAGTAAGGTCAGCCAGCCACTATCTTGAATGGTGAGGTTGCTGACATTGACGGCAAGGCGCACGTTCGCATCCATCCTGAGCTCGTTCACGACTTTTTCGAGCACGATGCGATCGATCATCGGGATGAAGCCCATGCGCTCGGCAATAGGGATGAGCGCGCCTGCGGAGGTGATGGTGCCATCCTCGCTGCATAGGCGCAGCAATGCTTCGTAATGGACAACTTCGCCCGTGTGGCTGTCGATGATGGGCTGGTAGGCAAGGCGGATACGACCTTCCTTCACGGCTTGGCCGAGATAATTCGCGAGCCCCATTTCCTCGCGGTGGTCGGCACCCGAAATATCGTCATGGATGATATCACCGCCCGTGTTTTCGGTGAGGATGACCAGCGCGCGGCCGAGGATTTCCTCGGGCTGTGAGACGGCATCGGGCACGATTTGGTACGAGGTGGAGATGAGGCAATGCAGCTCGCCATACCGCGAATTGTAGCTGTAGGAGCGAATCGCATCCTCGACTTCGGCGCACCAGCGCTCGGCAGCGGAGTCGTTCGTCGCGGGCATGAGGATACCGAATTGGTCCCGCTGGACGCGGGTGACGGATGCTTTCGCGCCTGCTTTTTCATGGATGATTTGATAGAGCTCGCTCATCACCGCCTCGGCCACGGCCATGGAGTAGCCCGACATGATCATGGCGAGGTTATCGATTGCAACAAGCACAAGGGCCGCTTGCTCCTGCGTGGCGCGTGCGTGTGTTTCTAGTTTCGCCAACGCATCGATAAACGGTTGCGGATAACCGCAGGCGCCCAGTGAACTGGTGGCCGTAGTGGGTTGGTCGTGTTGGCGTCGGAACATGATTCCATACTCGCCATTTCGCTGCAAAGCGCAAGGTTACGAGGGGTTGGGGGGTGCATTATTCCCAACCAACACACCAAACGTTGCTTAAAAAGTCACACGAGCCGCATGGCGAGTAATGTCATGAGCAGAATTAGCCCCGCCCACTGGTTGCTGCAAAACAAGGCACCCGCGCGCGCAGGCACGCAAGGCAGCTGACGAATTTGCCAAAGCAGTTGCGCGCCTACCAACGCAAGTCCAAGATAATAAATGAAATTAAGGTGCAACATGGCACCCGTGAGCGCCAGCAGCGCCAGCATGAGCCCATAGCACGCGGCGACGAACCAACGGATGCGTGCCAAGCCTAAGCGCCGCGCGGTGGAGCGGATGCCTGCTTTCTCGTCATCAGCCATATCTTGCACAGCGTAAATGGTATCGTAGCCAAGTGTCCAGAAAATGCAGGCGGCATAGAGCGTGAGGGTGGGCACAATGAGTGGTGCACCCGTGGCCAACCAACCAAACAGCGCGCCAAGGTTGAAGGTGAGGCCAAGAAAGACCTGCGGCCACCAGGTGATGCGCTTCATCCACGGGTAAAGCGCAATCATGGGCAGGGCGAGGAGGGCAAGCATCAACACCTGCACGGGCAAACTGAGCGCGAGAGCCAGCGCGGCACAAAGCAGGGCAACGAGCAGCAGCATCGCCTGCCACGGTTTTATCGCACCGCTGGCGAGTGGGCGGTGTTTGGTGCGCTCTACCTGTGCGTCCAGCTTGCGGTCGGTGAGGTCGTTGATGATGCAACCCGCCGCGCGGGTGAGGGTGGCGCCGATGAGCATGAGTAGCATCAATAGCCCCGAATTGCCCGCGCCAACCAGCGCCACCGCCCAGCTAGCGGGGAAGAAGAGCAGCCAGATGCCGATCGGCTTGTTGAGGCGGGTGAGTTCGAGATATGCGCGCATGTCGGTTACTATATGCCCAAATTGACGGTGCGCAGCAATCTTCTTGCTGGATGAATTTCCTCGACTATGTTCATCCTATGACCAAACCCCGCTATCGCCTCGCTGCTGATGCTATTCTATCGCCCAATGCGCGGGTGAGTTTGCACGAGAGCGCCGCTCATTACCTCAGCAGCGTGTTGCGCCTAACGGTAGGTGCCGAGCTGTTGTTGTTCAATCGCGCCGATGGCGAGTGGCTCGCCAGCATAGAAGAAATTCGCAAAAAGGAAGTGGTCGTCACGCTGGGCGGCACATGTTTGCGTGCGCCAACCAAACCACTTGGCCTCACCGTCTGTTTTTCGCCCATCAAAGGTGGGCGGATGGAGACGATTATCGAGAAAGCGACGGAACTGGGGGCGAGTGTGCTGCAGCCTGTGATCACCGCGCGCACCATTGTCGATAAGGTGAACCTTGTGCGTGCCGAAGCCATTGCGCGTGAGGCCGCTGAGCAGTGCGAACGCATCGACTGGCCCGAAATTCGTGAACCAGTGAAATTGCTGAAACTGTTGGGCGATTGGCCAAGCGATGTACCGCTGATTTATGGTGACGAGAGTGGGGCAAGTGACTCGGTCACGCGCCTTGCTGCATTGGCCGTGCCGCAGCAATGGGCAATTTTGGTAGGCCCCGAAGGCGGGTTCACACAGGGCGAATTTACCGCACTCGCCAAAGTAAAAGGCGCGTATGGGGTTGGTTTGGGCCCGCGCATCTTGCGCGCAGACACCGCAATCATTACATTGTGCGTTGCAACAGCGAGTGTCTGGGGCGATTGGCACGAGCGGCCACGCTTTGTGGCTGAGGGAGAAACATGATGGCAATGGCAGCTCTGAAAACAACAGCGCCCAGCGCGGTGATGGATATTTTAAAGGAACTGAGCGAAAAGCGCGGCGAGGAAGTAACCGCGTGGATGGAATCACGGGCGATGGAATCAGGCGCGCCGTTTTATTCCTCGGTCGATGTGCGGCATGCGGGTTATAAACTCGCACCTGTCGATACGAACTTATTTCCCGCAGGGTTTAACCAGCTTTCGGGTGCGGCGCGGTCGCGAGCCGCGACGCGCATAAAAAAGAGGCTCATGCGCTACAATGAAGTGTCGCGCGTGTTGGTGATTCCTGAGAACCATACACGCAACGTGGGCTATATCGATAACCTGACAGCGCTGCTTTCCATTCTGCGCGAGGCAGGCTGTGAAGTGGAACTAGGCAGCTTGGCGGCCACCGATGCGCCGATCGAGGTAGTGAATTCGGCCAGTGAAACGTTACGCGAAATGCCGCTCGCGCGCCATGGCAGCTTGCTTAAAACAGGTACGGGGTTTTGCCCGCAGCTGATTTTGCTCAACAATGATTTAACCTCGGGCTTGCCCGATGTGCTGCGCGGCGTAAGCCAGCCGATTGTGCCGCGCCCAAGCCAAGGGTGGCACCGCCGCCGTAAGTCGATTCACTTTGAGGCGTATGATAAACTCGCGCGCGAATTTGCTACCGCCTTTGCGATTGACCCGTGGCTGATCACCACCGAGTTCCATAAATGCGGCCGCGTGAATTTTGGCGAGCGCCAAGGGCTTGAATGCGTGGCGATGGGGGTGGAGAAAGTGCTGCACCGCATCCGCGCGCATTATGAGCGCTATGGGATTACGAGTGAGCCGTATGTTTATGTGAAGTCCGATTCGGGCACCTATGGCATGGGGATTATGACGGTGAAATCGGGCGATGAGATGCTCGAGATCAACAAAAAAATCCGCAACAAAATGAACGTCATCAAAGAGGGTGTGCAATCCACCGAGGTGATTATTCAAGAAGGCGTGCCGACGGTGGATGTGGTGGAGAACGCACCTGCGGAACCCATGATGTATCTAGTCGATGGCCATGCCGTGGGCGGCGCGTATCGCGTGAATGCCGAGCGCGATGCTGAAAATAATTTGAATGCCACCGGCATGCGCTTTGTGGGTATGTGCGACGAAGCCGAACCGCACGACGACCACGCCCAACGTGCGCTACCACCTTGCCAATTCGGTGCACTGGGGCTGATTGCGGAACTGGCCAGCATCTCCGCCCAGCGCGAAGAATATGGTGAGAGCTATTCGATTTAACGGCGTGGGCTGCTTACACTAAAGGGGGCACCGTTGTTTACGGCGCCCCCTTTGTGTTTAGCCAAGCAACATCATGCCTTTGGTGCGCCGCAGCTTGTTGAGCTTATCTTTAATCAATAAGCGTTGCTTTTTAAGGGTAATGATGCGGAACCAGTCGGGGTTTTTCTTTTTGGTTTCATCCTCGATATGAAGCTGAATTTTTGCTGATTTTGTCATCAGCGTTTTCATGGCTTTCAAGGGTTTTAACGGATTCATTTTCATTCGAAACTCTCCTAACGTTTATGGTTAAGGGAGATTCCTGATGCGTTTTCGGGCGCACCGGGAATTCCCGATGCGATCCGACATCACGCCATGATTCGGCGCCAGAGGGGCCCGGCTCGCACCACGAGATATGGGGAGAAGAAAAACGCGTTTCAAGGAGGGGAGTGAAAAGTAGGTGTGCAGTGCAGCAAAACCGCAGCAATTGTCACGAAATCTTAACATTCTTTAGGGATTAGATGAGTTAGGAGTGAGGTTTCTAACACCAAAAGGAGAAAAAATGAGCAAAGATGGACATCGTCGTCACGCAGGCAGCCACCACAATCATGGGCACGCCGCACGGTATGATGCGCGTGTTGCGCATCAGCGCTTCGAACGCCCCGTAGCCGAGCACAAGCCAGCGGAACTTAGCTCTGCCGAGCGAACAAAATTATTGGTGCAGATGGAAACCAACCCAGAAGCATTTAAGCAGCGGGTGCAGCTATGGCGCGCTCAGAACCCTAAGGGTAAGTTAGAGTTAGGTGATGCGAATGCCTATTCGACCATAGTGGGTATGGATTTTACAAAATATAAGCCAGAAGACCTAGAGAGAGTGGCGTTCACCCGCATCGAATTCAAGGGCGCAAAGTTTGCTAATCCCGATCAGGTTGCTGCATTCGATGATTGCGATACATATTACAGCGGTATCATACTGGGCAGCGAACAGGCAGTTGATAGGCCGAAGCCGACTCAGCAACAGATGGCGAGCATGACTGCGCGAGCGCGTGTTGAACAAGAAGCTGCAGCTATAAATGCCATGATGCGCAGCGGCCGCTAACGCACCCTACTTTCGGGGAAAATAATCCGGACGGTGGTGCCCACGCCCACCTCACTGGTGAGCTGCAATTTGCCGCCGTGAAGTTCAGCGAACATTTTGCATAGTGGCAGGCCTAGCCCTGTACCCTCATGGCTTTGGCTGCGGTGCACTTGGCCAAACACGGCGAGTGCTTTGGGGATGTCCTCGGCAGGGATGCCGATACCTGTATCCGCCACGGTGAGGTGCATCTGGCGGTGCTGGTCGAGCCGTACCCCGATGGTGATGGTGCCGTTTTGTGGGGTGAACTTAATGGCGTTACTGAGCAGGTTAAGCAAAATTTGGCGAACCTTTCGCTTGTCGGCGACGAGCAGGGGCAAATGCTCGGCAATGTCGCTGACGACCTGGATATGCTTGGCTTTCGCGCGTTCGGTAATGATGCGTTCTGCTTCCATCACCGAGCGTTTCATGTCGACTTCTTCTTCGTGCAGCTCGAGCTTGCCTGCCTCACCTTTACTGAATTCAAGAATGTCGGAAATGAGTTGTAGCAAATGCGTGCCGCACAAATTGATATCCTGCACGCGTTCTTTTTGTTTCTCGTTCAGGGCCCCAAAATAGCCCGCGCCCAGCATTTCCGAAAAGCCGATGACGGCGTTGAGCGGTGTACGCAGTTCGTGGCTCATATTGGCCAAAAATTCAGATTTCGCTTGGCTGGCGAGGATGGCCGACGCCTCGGACTCCTCGACCCGAATAATCTGCTTAGCCATGTTGAGCGCGAAGTAGGAGAGCACCGAACCAAAGATGGTGAAGATGGCAAGAAAGGATACATCCTTGGTGCGCGCGTGGCGCCAGCTATCGAGGAAATCTTCTTCATCGATGACGATAGCGGTGATGATGCCTAGGGTTTTCAGGTGTGTATAGGAATAGATATTGATGCGGTTGTCGAAGGTTTTGGTATCGGTGATGATGCCTTTGGTTTTGCGAGTTGTTTTAGCGTTATCGGCGATGAACCCCAGAATGGTATCGCGTTTTTTATCATCCGCCCCACTGGTATAAAGCAGGGTTCCATCCTCGAGCATGAGGCTGAGGAAGCGGTTGCTGCCTTGGTCGACCGAGGCAAAGAATTCGCTAAAATAGGTGGGGTCAATGGCCGCAATAATAACGCCGCCAAACGTGCCATCGATCTTATTGATGCGGCGGCTCATGACGATAAATTGTGGGTGCGATTTGCTGCGCGTGCGTTGGTTGCCAATAAAGGTACCCACTTCTGTATCATCCTTCACAGCTAGGAAGGCGGGGTCGCTATCAGCGGAGTCGGCATAATTATACCAATCATCGTAACCGCGCTTATTCGCTGCCACTTTAATGGTGCCGCGCTCATCGACCAGCATCAGTGCCGCGATTTGCGGAGTATCATCGACCCAGAACTTGAAATTATTCTCGATATCGTGCGGCAAATTACCACCGAACATGGTGTTGAAATATTGACGCTCCACCGCGCGTTGCAGCACAAGGTCGACGCCAAGCAAGGTTAATCCGACCTGATCGGAGATAATGCTGGTGAGGCGGGTGGCATTGGTTTTTCCCTCGTCGATGGACGTTCCGTAGGCTTTGGAGGCCTGATAGGCAACGAATACACAGAACAGCAGCATGATGAGTGCTGAGAACGCAATCAGCGTTTTAGCCTTGGGCGAGCGCCCACGCCCCACCGCCACGCGCGGTGCGTTGATTGATTTACCTGCAGATATCTCGGACTTCTCCATCGTGTCCCCACTATGCCAGCCGGTTATTAAATAAACGCTAAGAAAGGGTTACGATAGGGTTAGGATTTAGCCGCAGGACACAAAAAATACTTAATATACTGATATAATTGATAATTATCGGATATATAATTGTGCGCGTAAGGCGCTAAATTGGCCAATCTTCACCTAATTGTCATACTCAGCGCGTACTGAGAAGCTTAGAATAGGCTATGTTTTTGAAGTAGAACCGAGCACCACTGAGGACAAACGATTGAATCAGGAAGCAACAAGGGGCAAGAAAACCCGCCATCCAGTACATGAAGCAAAGCGGCATTTTACGGCTGAGAAATATAGAGAAATTAATGCCCTTATGCATCAAGCGGGGCAAGGGAACATGGATGCCGCCAACCAGTTTCTAAAAAAGATTGATGGTTGGGTGAATGAAAAGACTGAGCATATTGCCAAACAAGTGTGGGGCGATGCAGTGGATATTGCCCTTGCCAAAGATGGCGCACAGGACGTGCTCATAAAGATGATGAAACCTGAAGCGCGGGCAAGCCATTTTAATGGTGAATCTGACCTATGGAGTCAATTTTCCACAGCATTTCAAAGAGAACTGAGGGATAACTATGTATCAATCCTTACGCGAATGCAAAAGGAGCGTGCCAATAATGAAAGGTTAGTGGCGGCAATATCAGACATACCTGCGGCAACCGTCGCTGGAGGTTCCATAGAAAGATTCAGCAGCGAGCAGATAGATGCAGCCAAAGGTTTGTTGAAACCATATAGGCTAACGCCTGAACAAGCGTTATTCAAACAACGTCGATCTACCGCAATAGATCGCGCGCTTGGAACCCTTAGGTCAGATCAGCACGCAGTACTCCGTGGTCACGCAGAAGGATTATCGCTCAATGAAATTGCAGCAGAACTTAACACACAAGCATTGAAACCGCATGTGTTAACAGCACAAGCTATTCGTGACATTGGGACAACGGCTAGAAGGCATATTAGAAGAGATGATGCTAGAGCGCGTGATGCTCTTGCCTCCTACCACGAACCCGATGGTTGGGCGCGATAAGTTCGCACTGTATTTTTCGCTGGGGTTTTTTGTTCGTCGTTGCTAGGTTTGCGCCATGGTCGCACGCATTCACACGGTTGCCTTTCAGGGGATTGAGACATTGCCCGTCGAGGTGCAGGTGCATCTGGGCGCTGGGTTACCCGCGTTCACGGTGGTGGGCTTACCCGATAAGGCCGTGGCTGAATCACGCGAGCGAGTGCGTGCGGCGTTGAACTCGATGGGCGTGCAACTGCCCGCGAAACGCATCCTCGTCAACCTTGCCCCTGCTGATGTGCAAAAGGAAGGCTCGCATTTCGATGTGCCGATTGCACTCGCGATGCTGGTTGCGTTGGGCATGATTCCCGCCGATGCGCTGGAGGGGTTTGTGGCACTCGGCGAACTCGCGCTCGATGGCCAATTGCAACCCGTGGCGGGCGTGTTGCCCGCCGCGCTGGGTGCCAGTGCCCAAAACAAAGGGATTATTTGCCCTGCCGATAATGGTGCCGAAGCAGCGTTTGCGGGGGATATTGATATTCTCGCGCCGCACTCGCTGCTCGCACTCATCAACCACATCAAAGGTCAGCAAGTGTTGGCGCGGCCCGAGGCATCGCTACACATGGTGGATGCGCGCGGGCCCGACCTTGCCGAAGTACGTGGACAGGCAGTGGCTAAACGCGCGCTCGAGATTGCAGCAGCGGGTGGCCATAATTTGCTGATGATTGGCCCGCCAGGCTCCGGCAAATCCATGCTCGCGGCGTGTTTACCGCGTATTTTGCCGCCGATGACGCCCGAGGAAATGCTGGAGACCAACTTGATTGCGAGCGTGGCGGGTAAATTGCTGAAAGGCAATTTCAGTGGCACGCGGCCCTTCCGCGACCCGCACCATTCCAGCTCCATGGCATCCATGGTCGGTGGTGGGCGCAAAGCCGTGCCGGGGGAAATTTCACTCGCACATCATGGCGTGCTGTTCATGGATGAGCTGCCCGAATATCCGCGCGGGGTGCTGGAATCACTGCGCCAACCGCTGGAGACAGGCACGATTTCGATCGCCCGCGTCGAGGCGCATGTGACGTACCCTGCGCGCTTCCAGATGATTGCAGCGATGAACCCGTGCAAGTGCGGCTACCTCGATGATGCGGGGCGTGCGTGTAACAAGGCGCCTCGCTGCGCGGGCGATTATCAGGGGCGCATCTCAGGCCCGCTGCTCGACCGCATTGATTTGCATGTGGATGTGCCTGCGGTGGACACACTGAGTATGCTGACCCCTGCGGATGCAGAACCAAGCGCCGTGGTGGCTGCACGCGTGCTGCGCGCGCGCGGACGCCAGCACCAGCGTTTTGCGCGCATGGGCATTGCGGCACGCACCAACGCCGAAGTGAGCGGCGATAAATTGCAGGAAATGGTGCAGCTGAATGCCGAAGGGCGCACGCTGCTTGAGCATGCAACCAAAACACTGCAACTAAGTATGCGTGGCCTGACGCGTGTGCTACGCATTGCACGTACCATCGCCGATTTGGAAGGGCAGGCCGATGTGAGCCGCACCCATTTGGCCGAAGCGTTATCCTACCGTCAGCAGCCGCAAGGACGCTTTTTAGATGCAGCATAAAGGAGATAGCATGTTCACTGAAGCCACTATCGATGATTGTGAAGCCGTAGCGGCGCTCGCACAAAAAACCTTCATCGAGGCGTTTGGCCATCTCTACCGACCCGAGAACCGCGAGGCACATGTGGTCGAAAAATTTAGTGCAGCATTTTTTCGCGATGCGCTTGCCTCAGGCGATACGATTTTGATGCTGCACGATGCGGCGCGACTGATTGGATACGCCAAAGTCGGGCATTTGAGCTTGCCCGTGAAACCGCCGATTGCCCGCGGCGCGCAGGAAATTCACCGTGTCTATGTCGATAAGGAATTCCAAGGGCGCGGGCTTGGCAAAGCGCTTATGCTGCACATTCTTTCGCTGCCACGTATTGCAGCGGCATCGGCGGTGTATCTGGGTGTGTGGGAAGAAAATTTGCGCGCGCAGCATTTATATACGCTGTATGGGTTCGAGCCTGTCGGCAAATATCTGTATCAGGTGGGTGATCAGGCGGATAACGAGATTATCATGGCAAGAACACGGTAGTGTTCTTGCATTTTATTGAAGGGGGCATCGCCCCCTACGCTGCGCTGACCCCCTCCGCAAGCGGCTCGGGATGGAACCCTTCGCACCGCCTATTCAAACGTTTGTGATTATCCGTGCGTAGCGCTCCGCGCGAGCCGCGTAGCGGCTGAGGGTAAGCAACGAAGTTGCGAAGGGAACAAAGAGTTCCTTTCGGTTACAAGCTTATCAACCCCGTCTGCGGTGAGCTGGCACTGGCGTGGGTGCGTTTTTCCATGCGGCCAGCAAGGTAAGCAAGGCGGCCGCTTTCCACGGCGAGTTTCATGGCGCGTGCCATCATCACAGGGTCACGCGCTTCCGCAATCGCGGTGTTCATCAGCACACCGTCGCAGCCCAGCTCCATGGCGATGGCGGCGTCCGACGCGGTGCCAACACCCGCATCGACAAGGATGGGTACGGAGGATTGCTTCACAATCATTTCGATGTTGAGTGGGTTTTGGATGCCAAGACCCGAGCCAATAGGCGCGGCGAGCGGCATGATAGCGGCAACGCCCAGCGCCTCGAATTTGCGGGCGCTGATGGGGTCATCATTCGTGTAGACCATCACCTCGAAACCCTCTTTCACGAGTGTTTCAGCTGCTTTTAGTGTCTCTTCAACATCAGGAAACAGGCTCAGTTTGTCGCCAATCACTTCGAGTTTCACGAGTGTCCACCCACCCAGCTCACGCGCGAGGCGCAGGGTACGCACCGCTTCCTCGGCGGTGAAGCAGCCTGCGGAGTTGGGCAGGTAGGTGTATTTCTCGGGCGGGATGGCGGCTTGCAAACTTTCCGCCCCCGTATCTGCCAAGTTCACCCGGCGCAGCGCCACAGTGACAATTTCGGCACCGCTGGCGGCAATCGCCTCCTTGGTTTGCGCCATGTCCTTATACTTGCCAGTGCCGACGAGTAGGCGCGAACTAAAAATGCGCCCCGCAATAACTAAAGGGTCGTTCATCAGCCACCCCCAATGAAACCGACTACCTCGATGGCATCGCCATCCATGATGGGAGTGGTGGCGTAGGCGCTGCGGGGGACGATGTCGCGGTTCAGCTCAATCGCGACCTTGCGCGGGTCGAGCTTCAGCTCCTCGATTAAGTCACTGACCATTCTTACATCCGCGAGCGGGCGCTGCCCGCCGTTGAGGGTGATTTGCGCTGTTGTGTTCGATGTGTTAAGCATGGGGCACATTTAGGCGATTACGCGCAAAAGCGCAAGAAACGAGGAAGCATGCCCACGATTACCATTCTAAACGGCCCCAATTTGAACCTGCTTGGCACCCGCGAGCCCGAAATTTATGGCCGCGAAACACTGGCCGACATTGAAAAAATGTGTGTAGAAGCGGCTAAAAAACAAGGGTTCGAGGTCGATTTTCGCCAAAGCAACCACGAGGGGGTGCTGATTGATTGGGTGCAAGAGGTGGGGCGAACATCGGCGGCGATCATCATCAATGCGGGGGGCTATACGCACACCTCGGTGGCGCTGCACGATGCGCTGCGAGCAGTGAAGATTCCGATTATCGAGGTGCATTTAAGCGACCCTAAAACGCGTGAGGCGTTCCGCCATCACTCTTACATCGAATCGGTGGCGAAAAAGAGCATTTGCGGGCAGGGTGCAAAGGGCTATGTGCTGGCGATTGAAGCGCTCGCGCAGCAATAATTACACCCGCGCCAGCATAGTTTTAATGCGGTGTTGGTACGTATGCTCGGCCAACACGCGTGCGCGGGCGTTGGTGGCAAGGCGCGCAGCATAAACATCATCCTTCAGCAGGCGTTCGGTTTGGGCGTTCCACTCATCCATCGTTTTAAAGCAGGCAATTTCTTCGTCGGGCACGAACAAGCGCTCGATGTCATCGCGGTGCTCCACCAATTGAGGGATGCCATAGCCCGCCGCTTCATAGGTACGCATGTTGGTGCCACCACGCACCACGCTCGCATGAATATTGAGCGAAATGCGATGATTTGCATAGATGCCCTGCATATCACTAATTTCTACCGCAGGCCTAAACGCGAGCGGGTGCTGGAAGAACAGCGCATCATGCATGAAATAATTGCCATAGATATGGCATGCATGCCCCGAGGTGAGGATCTGCGAAAGCCAAGCGCTGCGCTTGGCATCGCGGTTGGCGATGAAGCACATGGGTGATGGTTTTGATGGTTGTTTTGCTGCAGGTGTGTGCGTGGCAGGCAGCATGGCAAATGGCAGCACGCCCGCAAATTGTGCAGGTGGAATGGCAAGGCGAGCCTCGGTTTCGTAGCCTGGGTCGGAGATGAAGATATGCCCCATGCTGCGAAGCAACCCATCGCTCACCTTCGCATCATCCACCAGCCACACGATATTTTTTGCTGCATGGGTGAGTGCAGCAAAACAGCTGAGGGGTTGGATGAAAATGGCAGCGTCATAGGTGGCATTGTTGATGCGGTCGATGAGTTGCGCTTCCCAGCTTTTGCGGTCGCGCGCGCGGGCGAGTGTTTCGGGCAGGGTTTGGGGGCGGGTGGCAATGGTTTCAACGTTCGCCGTGCCTAGGCAATCTACCAATGCGGCGCGCACATAATCGCCAAGGCCACCGCGCCACGGTTTGTAGACAAGCAGAACGCGCATGGAAGAGGAGAGAGCCATGGCGCAGTTTTAGGGGCGTGGGCACGTGGTTGCAACTAAATCTGGCAGGCGCTACGATGGGAGCATGGATGAATTAAACCCCGAGACACTCCTCAACGCCTATGCCAACGGCTATTTCCCGATGGCACTGAACAAGGACGACCCCGAGCTTTATTGGTTTTCGCCCGAGGAGCGCGGTGTGCTGCCGCTTGATACGTTCAATATCCCCCGTGGCCTTGCCCGCGCCATGAAAAAGCACGATTACACCATCACTGTCGATACGACATTCGAGGAGGTAATTCGTAGTTGCGGCACACTGACCGAGGAGCGCGACGAGACATGGATCAACGAAAAGATTGTGCAGCTTTACACCGCGCTGTTCGCCGCAGGCCACGCGCATAGCATCGAGGTTTGGCAGGGTGGCGAACTCATAGGCGGCCTCTACGGTGTATCCCTCGGCGGTGCGTTTTTTGGCGAGAGCATGTTCTCCAAAGCGCCTGATGCGAGCAAGATAGCGCTGGTGCGGCTGGTGGAGATTCTGCGTGCAGCCGATTACCAACTACTCGACACGCAATACGTGAACGACCATTTGAAGCAGTTTGGTGTCGAGGCGTGGCCGAAGGAACGCTATATGATAAAATTAGAAAACGCCCTTAAGGCATCGCCCAACCCATCCACGCGCTTTTCAACTGTTTCGGTGCGTAGTGGTGCAGCTTCTTCATCGAGCTTGAGCTGAATACGCCCATCATGGAACTGTAAGTTTGCATGGTGCAAATTGCCCCCGCGCCCGCCTGAGAAATGAAAGGCAAGATTAGCGGAAAGCCCCACACAGCGGGCCCATAAACGCTCGCGTTCATCCAGCAGTTTGAGGTCGCTCTTATCGCCCTTCCAGCGGCTGGAATAGCGGTAGTAAAGCGCTAGCGCCAGCATGAGGCGCTCTTTATGGTCGATGCCCTTCAAGGACGATTGCATGATGCGGTGATATGCCCAGTTGGCGCGGAAATTGGGGTCGATGCTCCATGCTAGCTCGGAAAGTTTACTCAGGCCACGGCGGATACGCCGCCATGCCAGAGGCTCGTTGTTAAACAGTGGTGTCATCCAATCATAGAGCTCGCGGCCATAGGTGCCCGTGCGGCCAATGAGCGCGGCCAGATCATTGGCGCTGGCGAGCAGTGCATCCTCGCGTTGCACTTTGGGCTCGAGCAAATCGAAGAAGAATCCTTCACGGATACCGCTGACGGAGAAACGTACTTCGGGTGCACCTGTATAGGCCATCAGTTGGTGCAGCACCATGGCAGTGGGGATTATGGTGGCAGCACGTTTTTCGGAAATGCCTGGAAGGCCCAGCAATTCTGTAGGCGACATGTCGAGCAGGCGCTCGCGCATTTGGGTCACTGCGCGGCGGCTCATATGGTATTCATGCACAAGGTCGAGCGGGTAGTTGGTTTTTTTCATGTGCAGTTTAGCCAGCGCACGAAAGCCACCGCCGATGGCATAGATGCACGGTGGCGTGGATTCCTTGAGCCATGAAATGGCCTTGAGCTCGCTCTTGATGAGGTCTTCCATCTTGTCGCGTTTACCATCGGTAGCATCGACAATACGAAGGCCGCCTAAGTGGCAGCTTGCCCGTTCGCCCACCGCGCTGCGCTCGACCATGGCGAGCTCCATCGAGCCACCGCCTAAATCCGCTGAAATGCCAAAGGGCTCGTGGAAGGAGGAGAGCACTGCTTTTGCGGCCAGCTCTGCCTCGCGCTCACCCGTGATGACGGTGATTTTGATGCCGTGTGTTTTTTCGAGCCCGCGCACGAATTCTGCGCCGTTGCTGGCATCGCGCACCGCGGCGGTAGCGATGATATCGAGGCTTGCTACTTGCAAACGATTGGCCATGACAAGGAAGCGAGCAATGGCGCCTTCGGCTTGCTTCACACCATCGGGGTTCAGCTTGCCACTTTTGGCGAGGCCCTTACCCAGCGCGCACATATATTTCTCGTTGAACAGGGGCAGCGGCACGCGTTTGAGCGCGTGATAGACCACCATCCGTACCGAGTTGGAGCCGATATCGATAATCGCAATCAACCCCTTGGGGTGGTCGGCGGTGGGGATGTTATAGGTGATGGTCATGCGTTATTTCCTGCGCGTTTTTTTCTTCGCGGTGGGCTTTGTCGCCTCATCGCCCACATTACCGACTATTTGTGCGAGGGCTTTGCCACGGCCCGAAAGGGACGGGTTGGTCATAAAATAATCATGCGCGGCAAACGCGTTAGGCTCGTTGCTGATGCGGTGGTAGGTGCCATCGGCGTGCAAGCGCCAGCTTTGGCGGGCATCCTTCAAGTTCGCAACCATGATTTGATCGAGCACTTGGCGGTGCACGGTGGCATTTTCAATCGGCACCATCACCTCGACGCGACGATCCAGATTGCGGCTCATCCAATCGGCGGAACTGATGAATACTTTGGCGGTGGGGGAAGGCATGGGCGCGCCGTTGCCAAAGCAATAAATGCGCGCATGTTCGAGGAAGCGCCCGACGAGGCTTTTCACGTGGATATTATCGGAAAAACCAGTAATGCCCGGCTTAAGGTCGCAAATGCCGCGCACCACCAGCTCAATTTTGACACCCGCTTGGCTTGCAGCATAAAGTGCGTCGATGATGTTCTCATCGACCAGCGAGTTCATTTTCGCCCAGATAGATGCGGGCTGCCCATTTCGTGCAAATTCCATTTCCGTGGCGATGTGTTTCATGAGGTGCTTACGCATGGTAAGTGGCGCCACCGCCAGTTTTTTAAACTTCACGGGCTTGGCGTAACCCGTGATGTAGTTGAATACATAGCCTGCATCTTGGCAGAGTACAGCGTCGGACGTGAAGAACGAAAGGTCGGTATAAAATTTGGCGGTGGTGGGGTGATAGTTGCCCGTGCCAAAATGCGCGTAGGAGCGCAAACTGCCATGCTCGCGCCGTGTGACAAGCGATAGTTTGGCGTGCGTTTTCATCTCCACAAACCCATAGACCACCTGCACGCCTGCGCGCTCCATGCTGCGGGCAAGGCGGATATTTGCTTCTTCATCGAAGCGGGCTTTCAGCTCAACGAGTGCGGTCACGGTTTTACCGTTTTCGGCGGCGGCAATCAGCGCTTTGACGATGGGCGAATCGTGGCTGGTGCGGTACAGCGTTTGTTTGATGGAGACGACGTTGGGGTCGCCTGCGGCTTGCTCTAAAAATTGCACCACCACGTCGAAACTTTCGTAGGGGTGATGGACGATGATATCCTTTGCGTGAATGGCGGCAAAACAATCGCCGCCAAAATCGTTCACGCGCTCGGGGAAGCGGACTTTGAAGGGGGTATATTTGAGGTCGTGGCGGGCAATCGCGTAGAGTTCGCTTAAGGAGGCAAGGCCAACGAGCCCATCGACCTCGATGACATCGGCGGCATCGGCGGGTAAATGTTCGAGCATGAAATTGAGCAATTTGCTGGAGACACCTTTGTTGGTTTTTATACGAACCACACGGCCATAGCGGCGCTTTTTGACCGCAATATCCATGTTTCGCATGAGGTCTTCGGCTTCTTCCTCGATTTCGAGATCGGAATCACGCACGATGCGGAACAAGCCCGAACCGTGCAGCGTGAACCCCGGAAAGAGCGCATCGAAACACAGCGCAATTACTTCCTCGAGCGCGATGAAGCGGTTGGTTTTGCCAATACCTAGTTGAATGAAGCGCGGCTGCGCGGCGGGAAAGGGCACCAGCGCAATCATTTTTTTGTTAGCGCGCCGTGGTGGCGAAAGCTCGAGCGCCTGCACAATGCCAAGGTTCGGGATAAACGGGAACGGGTGGGCAGGATCGACCGCCATGGGGGTTAGCAGCGGGAAAATATTGGTGGAGAAATAGTCGCGCAGCCACAGCATATCCGCCTTGCTTATGGCGGTTGGCAATTTTTCGGGCGGGATGATGTGCACCTGTTCCTTGGCCAGTGCTTTACGTAAATCGAGCCAACATTGTTGTTGTGCCGTAATCAGTTTGCCTGCTGCAATATGGATGGAGTGCAGCTGGTGGATGGGGCTTAACCCATCGGCCGAGGGGCTGTGCACGCCATGCGCCACTTGATCCATCAGCCCTGCCACGCGCACCATGGTGAATTCATCGAGGTTGGTGGCCGAGATGGAAAGGAATTTTACGCGCTCGAGGAGCGGATTATTCAGGTTTTGTGCTTCTTCCATCACGCGGGTGTTGAAGGCCAGCCAACTGAGTTCGCGGTTGATGTAGCGGTGCTCGGGTTTTGCAAAATGCTGCGCGATCACGGCTTCATCGAGGACGGGGAGCGGGATTTTTTTTGCTACTTTTTTGATGGTCATGTGCGAAGCCTGCTTGTGTCGTGTGCGAGAAATGCTAGGGTATACCCATGCAATCTAGCGTAAACACAGGCACAACACAACGACGACTCATTCTTATCCGCCATGCCAAGGCGATGGAGGAGGATGTAGGCGGCGACCATGCACGCCAGCTTAGCGAGCGTGGGCTTGCGGATGCAGCGGCACTGGGCGAATGGCTAAGCGCGCAAGGGTTGGTACCCGATGCGGCTTTATGCTCGACCGCCACGCGCACGCGCCAAACCTTGGCCGCGATTACGAAGAACATCCCCACGATTTTGAGTGATAGACTTTACCTCGCCAGCACCAACGATATGCTGAGCCAGATTCAGGCGACGGACGATGCGGTGACCACCTTGATGGTGGTGGCGCATAACCCTGGCAGCCATTCGCTACTTGGGCAGTTGGTTGGCAGTTATGCAAACGAGGAGGATGCCGACCGATTGCTACTGAAATTTCCCACCAGCGCCTGCGCGGTGATGGAATTTAATGCCGCGCATTGGAAAGAGATTGCGCCCAATTCGGCAACGCTCGCGCTACTCAGGTATTAGCCCCAACCGTTTTCAGGAATAAAAGAGACCCGTGAACCGCTAGGTTGTTGCGGGTGCGCCACCCTTAGCACCATCCGATGAAGGTGGTGGCGGTGCAGCGGCCACTTTGGCTTTCTTACGAGGGTCATACGGCTCCTGCACGGGCAGGGCGGGTGGTGGCAGCAGACGCTTCTTGAAGAATGGGTCCTTGTAGTAGAAAATCTTTTTGCACTTAATGGGCGAGAAGGATTCCACAAGGATAATTTGCTCATCGCGCGGCAGCTGAATAACTTCCTGTGGCAGGAGCAGCGCACGCTGGGTTTCCGAGACTTGCATGGTACGTGAATGGGGGTTGAAATCCACGAATTTGGGCTTGTTGTGCGATTCCTGAACGGCGGTTTTGTTACCCACCAGTTGCGAGATCATGTTCGCGGTCTCGATGTTGTTGGCCGAGAAGGTGATGCGGTAATAGGAGTTGGAGAGGAAGCTGTTCATGCCCGCTTCTTCGTAAATGCCTTTGAGCTGCTGCGTATCCTGAACGATGAGGAACAATTTCACGCGGAACCCACGGAAATAGGCGATACCGATTTGGAATTGCGGCATTTCACCCAGTGATGGGAACTCATCGAGCATGAAGAGTACACCGTGTGGCTCGTCTTTTTTGGGCATATTGCGCGTCATGAAGTCGGTCGCTTGCTGGTAGAATACTTTCAGCAATGGTTCGAGGCGCTGTAAGTTGTCAGGCGTCACACCGACATACACCGACTGCTTGCGCTTTTTCATCGTCTGCAAATCGAAGTCGGAGCTTGCGGTGGTAGTGTCAATCAGTGGGTTCGCCCAAAGTTCGAGCGCGGAGTTGAGGGTAGAAACTACGCCCGAGCGTTCCTTATCCGCCTTTTGCAGGAAGGAAGCGATGTTCATGTAGGCAACAGGGTGGATTTTCCCGCCAATGGTATCGAGCACCACCGCGAGGTTATAGACCACATCGTCCGAGCGCATGGTGCGTACCACTTCACCAAAGCTGGTAATTTTCTCGGGCACCGCGCACAGGTAGAGAATGATGCCGAGCATCAGCGAGCGTGCTTCGTTCTGCCAGAATTCCTGCTCGGGCAGCACAAGGTTACAGATTTTCTGGACGTCATCGACCATCTGGCCAGGTTTTTCGGAAATCCAATCCAGCGGGTTATAGCAATGCGAAATACCGTTCGGGTCGGCGGGGTTCCAGTAATAGGTTTTTTGGCCAAGTTTTTGTGAGCGATAGCCGCTGGTCAGCTCGTAGTTCTCGCCCTTGATGTCGTGAATGATAACGGATTCTTCCCAGAATAATAAGTTTGGAATCACGAAGCCGACACCCTTACCCGAACCTGTTGGTGCAAAGAGTAATACGTGCTGGAAATCATCCGCAATCAGGTAGTTTGCGGTGCCAGTGCGCCCCATGAGGAGGCCTTTTTTGGCGCGCAGCTTAGCGCGGCGCAGGTCAGATTCATCCGACCATTTGGCATCACCGTGGATTTTTTCTTTCTCGCGGAAGGGGCGAAAATCAATCAGCGGTGCGCGCATGAGAAAGAGGGTGAACAGGCCAAGAAAACCGCCGGCGGCTAGTGGACCATAGAATTTAGCATCGAACGCGGCATTGAAATAGGCTTCGCGGTAGCGCGGGTCCTGTTTGTAATACACCGCTTGTTTGTGAATGTCGCCATAGCCCTTCAGGATGCCTTTGGGGTTGGATGCGGACATGGCATACGTGAGCATGGAAGCAGGAGGCTGGTGATAGATACTGAGGATGTAGCGGTGGCCAAGGGTGAAGCCTGTCGCCATGCCGATATAGGTCGGGATGAGTAGCGTCGCCAGAATGATGGCAATGAGCAGCAGCTTAGTTAAAAGTTTCTGGACGGGCTCGGGCATCATAGGGTGCTAGGCTTTCCACGCGGGTTATGGGGTGGTTATACACGATGCGGGTTGAGGGTGAAAGTACGAAAAACATGCCTGTGGTTGACATGCATATGCATTAGTGGCCGCCTGGTTTGAAATAGACTTCGCTTACGTAACGGCGGCCTTTCTCGCCGCGTTTCAGCTGGACGATGACTTGGATGACGTTCTCGACATAGGCTTTGATTTGGTCACGCGTGATGCCAAGATCGGCTTGCATAATCATGAGGATAAGTTGTTCGATTGCCAACGCAGGCGCATCGGCATGCACCGTTGCGATGGAACCAGGGTGACCGGTGTTGACAGCGCGCAGGTAGGAGAATGCCTCGGCGCCGCGTAACTCGCCGACGATGATACGATCGGGGCGCAAACGCAGGCAGGCCTCGATGAGCTCTTGCGTGGTTACTTTCGCGCGGCCTTGGCCACCCTTACTGACCATAAGGTGAACGCGGTTAGGGATGTGGTCGATTTGCACCTCGCGCGCATCCTCCACCGTAATGATGCGCTCCTCGGAAGGGATTTCGCCAAGTGCTGCGTTCATGAAGGTGGTCTTACCGGTCGAGGTACCACCGCTGATGATCATGTTTTTCTTGCCTTTGACGGCTTTTGAAATGAAATTTTTGACATCACCGCGCGCATACAAATCCATCAGTTCGTCATCGAGCGGATCACTGACGGCAGCCACGGTTTTGGTTTGCAGGAAGGCGCCTTTTTCTTCGTACTCGTTCAGTGTCATCACCACGTTGGCTTGTTTACGTATAGACATGGCGATGCCATTATCGGCGCATGCGGGCGGGAAAACGACTTGGATACGATAGCCACCAGGGAGGGTGGCGGAAAGTAGTGGCTTCTCCTCGCTAATGTTTTGGTTCGTGGATTGTGCGATGAGGTGGGAGAGCGATTCAAGATGGTGATGGGTGAGCAGCGGCAAGCTTTCAAGTCGCATAGTACCGTATTTCTCAATCCATGCCTCGCCGGGGCGATTTATGGAAATCTCCTGAATACCGTCTTCGGCAAAGAGTGCCGCAAGCGGATCAAGAAATGTATCGAGTGCGGTAAATGACATAAAAGCGTGCACCTAAAGTCGAAGTAAGGGTTGGTGTGCTACTCGATAACGCGTGAGCCCGTCGCCGTATCGCCAGGGAACACAACATCCTTGTTGACGAAGACATTAACAACGGTGCCCTGATCAACTAGAATCGTTGGAGCAACGTTCATGAACTTCGCAATGAACCCTTCTGACACTGCACCAAGGCGATCAAGCGCTTTGCTAGTGGCGCTGGTAGCCGCATCACCCGAAGTTTGGGTGCCGCCATTCGGATCGTTGGTAGTGGTGGTGGTGCCGCCCGTAATTTCATCCGAACCAATGGCAAGAGCAATATTCATGACGCTGGCCATCAAAGAACGCGAGAAAATCTCTTGGAACTTGCTGTCAACCTGACCACTGACGCCTGCGCGGCCAATGCCATCGACCAGCGGTGATCCCAGCATAACATCCACCCCATCAGGGCGAATAACGCGTGTCCAGATAACGAGTACGCGGGTTTGTCCTCCCGTGATGGATGAGTTGTAGGAGCCAATAAGACGCGAACCTTTAGGAATAAGCGGAATGTTGCCCGCTTCGCCATACGTATCGCGCGAAACAATCGCACGGATAGGAGCGGAGAGATCAGTATCGAGCGCCGATTCCATGGTCGCTTGGATGATGCGGCCCTGACCAATGGTGCGCCGAAGGTCGCCCTTCATGCGGGTAGCAGCTATGGTTTCAACCTTGGTGGCTGCGGCATCGCGTGCGAATTGTGCATTGGAATCGAGCTGAGCAGCGCCAGAATCTCCGCCAAGCGCGGCACTCACGCTATCAGCAGCCGAAGATCCGCCGCCATCTTGAACGAGCATGGTAGAGTGTAGGCGTGCGCGCATCTGCTCTTGGGCAGCACTCTGAGCCTTGGGATCAAGCTCTACCCCTTGGCTGTTGAGGGTGGAAATATTTGGTACATCGATAGGATCTGGGAGCGATGGCGCAACAATATCAACGGGCGGCTGCAAATCAGGCGCGGGATCGAGCTCAGGCAGAGGCGGCGGTTCTATAGGTTTAGGCGCAATCGTAATCTCTTTCTGTTTTTCCGCCACTTCCTTTTTTTCGCTGCCAAAAAAGATATTGTAGAGGAGAAATAGAATGGCAGCGCCCACAATGCCAAGCACCAAAAAGGTTTTCCCTGCTTTTGCGGCAACGTCGGGTGCACCCTCAGGAAGATCTTCCTCTAGTGGTGCAGCGCCACTCACCTGATCAATAAGGCCATCATTTGTTTCGAATGGATTCTCGGGGGGTTGTTCTAGATCAGCCATTAGATAACCCCATTTGCTTCGTTAAACACAACCACTTGATCCGCCCCTTGACGGATACTAAAGCGTGGCGCAACCGCGTTAACACTCACGAGACCATCGCTCAGACGTGTCACCGCTACATCCAGTGTTTCACCTTTTGCGGTGATGACTGAAATCTGCGGAGAGGCATTAGGTGGAAATTTAAAAAATGTGGTGCGGCCATCATCGTATATTTTGACTGGTGCCAAAGTGGTCGGACCCGTGAAGGTGTAGCGATAATTATAGGCGGACGGCGCAGCAAGCGATTCGGGCGCGGCTGCAGCAACGGGAGCTGGCGCCGGCACGGGCTTGTTGTAAGCCGTTGTGCGCGCTGAAGCTGCCTCATCCGGATAGAAGAAGCGAACGACATAGGTTAACTCGGCGCTACCAAACACGGCATCGGCCGAAGAGGAGCGAAGGTCGAACTGATAGGCGCGAAAGTTGGTGACCACGGTCATGTTGGTATGCGCATTTTCTTCCATCGCGCGAATGAAGAGGCGGCGACCAGCGGGGCTGATTTGCCACGCCACGCGATCTCCCACCGAAATGGTTTCGATGGTCTCTTTATCACCAAACTCGATATTGCTCTGGTACCCATAATGAGTGGTGACCGCAAAAACCTCGTTCGGATTGAACACCAGCGTTTTGATGCGGCTATCCGTAGTAATGGGCTGAGCCCAAGCGCTAGGTGTGATAGATGTCGCTGCCAGTATGGCGGCAACGACGACATGACGCAGACGGGGATAGGAGCGAACCATTATTGAACCTCTGGCTGGATTTGATAAGAAGTGACCATATAGCCAAGCGGGTTATGTAGCTGATCTTCTTCGTTGAGTTTTAAGTCAGCATATTCAAACGTAACCGTGACAATCCATGTTTTTAGACCCGCCGCACCACTTGGCCCTGTTTCGTTCGTGGTAACGCGTGCCTGAAGAATTTTAGAGGCAGTTGGTGCATCGGCCTTATCGGATCTTTTGCTGGGGTTGACAATAAAGATCATGGAGTTGATGCGTACATCGCGCTGGCCAAGCGTACCCAAGCGCTTCACAAAGCCATCCTCGTTTTCGGGGCTGACCTCGGTGCGGAATGCGTTGAATATGGTGGGTGCACTCATCAGGCGTACAACGTTGTAGTTGTAGCGCAGGATGTTGTAGTTGTAGCTTTCGCGCATGCGAATATAGGTGGAGGTGAAATAGCGATCCACCGATTCGTTTGCTGCGTATTCGTTGCGGCTAACGGGATTGACGCGCTGGGTGAGGCCAGTTTTTTCGTCAATCTGAATTAGGTAGGGATCCACCGATTTAAGGGGGGCGAGGCGCATCACCGCAAAAGCAGCAACGGTGGCGGCTAGTAACGAACCAATAGCGATAAGTGCCAGCAGATTACGCTGGGTAAGGACGTGCTGGTATTTATCTTGATACCAGTGTTTAGAGCCGTCTGATACTTCTTGTTGTTTGCGCTTGAACATCCATAAACCACGCTAATTAGTGGGTTCTAATTTAAGCGGTCACTATATCTAGTGTCTTTTGAATTGCAAGCGGTGGGGATAAGTTATCCCGCATTTGGTGATTTATTAATCGTGGGTGATGCGCAGGTGCGCTTATTTACCAAAATCACGTGGATTAGAAATCCACTGATCCCAACTAAAGGACCTTGAACTGTGCGCTTGGATGCCTTCTTTGGTGCTTAAGTCGTAACCGTAAATACTTTTATCTTTATATTTACCAGTCAGCATTGCTTCGATGCCGTCGCGTACGCCTTGTACGGAGCCCGTTAAGGCATCGCCACCGCTATCAGCGGTGCTGCGCGAAAATCCTTCGCTAAAGTCACGGGCTCTGCGTTCACCAGGGACAACGAGGGTCTCGCCGTACCCGCCCCCACCCATTTGTGGGACATACGATGCACCCATGGTAGAACCCAAACGCTGCGCCAGTTGGGGTAACATTGCCAACAAGCGCTCGATCACCACGGCCAGAACAATGAGCGAAAGGATGCCATTGCCAAGCAGCGTGAGTAATGCGCCCATCTGGCCATTAAGCTGATCAGGGGAGACCGCAACAGTGACGGTGATGGGTGTGCGGCCTAAGTTGTCGGTTGCAGGCGCATTGGGATTGGGAAGTGCGCCTGTCGCGTTAGGTACATTGGTTGGTGTAGTAATATTGCACAGCAGTTGCGCCTGCCGAATGAAATCGTCATCCCGATCTGTCATGATGCGTGCATTATTTGCTCTATCCACGATTCTAAAGTCGCATAGGGTGCAGTAACGCCACGGCAAGCGGAAGGCAGTGGTTTCGGGTGCTTGCGATTGGTACATGATAAGATCGGATAAGTTGGAAGTCATGCTGGAAACGTTCAGCGACAAAATAAACGTGAGGAATGCAAACAGCATCACGACCTGCACCACCATGGAAATCATGTAGCCGAGCCATTTATTGAAAATTTCTTGCGTCGGTTTAAATAAGTAGAAACACACAAATATGGGCGCGAGAATAATGAGGAACGTGACCCCGAAAATGGCATAGATATAGCCAAAAATAGCGCGAAAGAAGGAAAAGAGAATTTTGGCAATCAGCGCGAGTGCGAAATACGCTACCATGGGGAAGGCTAAGGACATGGTGGCTATTACCGCAAAAATAGCATTTTGACATTGCTGAGTACCCACGCCTGATCCAGTGCCGCCGATGGCGTATCCCAGAATTTGCTCCAAGAAATTATCGAGGAGCTGGAATGCTTCGGCACCCGTGGTGGCACCTGTTATACCCATACCATTGAGGATAATCGTCACGCCATCCGTCAATCCCGTAATCAAGAGTCGGTAGGCGACACCGATAAGAAAGTCGGCGTTGGTGGCGAAGGCGACGACAAAGGCAATTTTAAGTAGAAATGCGATGGCTTCTGCCCCAGTCGCAGCGGTGAGGCCGATGGTAAACGAAACGCCGAAAAACACCACCGCGATGGTAAGCATGCCCCATACATAGGGCTCGAGGTTGAAGATAAGGCCGCAATACATATGGCCAAGAATATTGCTCGCAAGCTGCTGCATGTTGCACACGAGGAATGAAAAGATATTGTCGAAGCCAAGTGTCGTTGGACAGCTGCCACTTAATAGCGAAAGCTGACCAGTAGCAGTGCCACCTGCGCAGCTAAGTCCACCCAATGTAATGTCATCGCCAATCGCAAGTGCGAGTGGTGGATACAATACGATGAATATGCCAGTAATCAGCAGCCAGCCCATAAGCCAGTTGGTGGCAGGTGCGCGCATCATCCGATTACCTTTTCGCCCGCCGCCATCGTCGTGGATGGTGTCTTACCGCGCAGCGTTTGTAAGGTCAGCGGCGGCATCCCGCTAAGGGCCGCGCGAATGACGACAGCTTCATTGCCACGCTTTTGTAACACCTGGCGGTTGGCGCCGCTCATATAGCTGAGGGTTGAGATATCTTCGGCGCTGAATCCAAAGCCCATACTATACGCAGGATTGGGCTGGCCATCGGGCATTGCGAAAATGGTGGCCGCCTTGGCTGCGATGACCGAGCAATAGGCATAATCGGCGCTTTGCTCGACGTTCGCGGTGGTGATGAGGCTCGCGGCGTTGTTTTGCGTCAGGTAATCGCACCAGCCACCTGCGCGCGCACTGAACAGGGGTGTGCTGAGTATGTTAAAGCCATCCTCGAGCACAATGAGTGTCGGTGCCCCGTTTAACATTCCCGTCAGGCGATGCAGCAGGTAGCCAGTGAGCGGTGCGCGGGTGGCGGGGTTAGTCATCCAGCGGCTAATATCCCAGCAGCTAAGCTTGCCAACCGCGAATGTATCCTCGGGCATGTCGAATAGTTCGCCAAATTCACCGCCAGCCGCATAGCGCTGGAGGGAATTGGCGAGCAGGCCATCGGCCTCACGGATGACGGCGATCATCGCCGACATACGCCGCTGCTCGCGTGGTAACTGCATGACGCTTGTAATTACATGTTGAAAGAAACCGAGTGTGCTGCGGTTGAGCTGCGTACCGTAGGGGTCGATGAGTGTGGAGAGCCATAGCGCCAAGAACTCGCGGTTAGCAGGTGTATCGGGCAGTTGCAGCGGGTTAAGTTTGCAATCGGGGCTACCCGGCGTGTGCATTTGGCCGCCCATCGCTGTAATGAAGGGTCCTGCTCGCCCCGTTGCATCGAGATACCAGATGGCCAGCGGCAATTTACGCGTCTGCGATAACAGGAAATGCGTGAAGGTGGTGCGCCCCGAACCTGGGTTGCCAAGGATAATGGTGTGCGCCGATTGCTGGCGGTGAAGGTTGAAATAATACGGTGCATCCTGAACGGTGGTGAACACAGTAACAGGTGGCCCCCACGGTGAGCCAGCCGCGTTGCCCATGGGTGCAGCTTGTAGGTTCACAAAGCCTGCGAGGTGGTCGGTATCCACGGAATTGTTGCGCGCAATGAAGGTGAAATTGGCAGGCAACTGCGACCAGTAGCAATTCTCGAAACGCAAATCCTCACGGATGACGATAAGTCCTAAGCGATTAAGTGATCGCTGTACCATGCGCACATTGGATTCAAGCTGGGTAACGCTGGGAGCAATAAGGAAGACGGTGGTTTGTTGCTGACCGAAATTCATGTGCAAATCATCCTCGCGGGCACTCATGAGGCGGTCAATTTCCATCCATTTCGCGAGTTCGGTGTCGCCGCTATAACGCAGGTATTTGGCTTGTTTCTGGTAGGCATCCTGCGCTTGCGCCGCGCCTGTGAAATCAAAGCACTGGCTGACGATAAGTTCGCATGGAACCTCGAGGAATTTATCAATGCCGGCGAGGGTGGATTCCTTATACTCTTTCAAGGTAAGGATGGCAGCAAAGCGTCGCATCCCATCGGCCGTGCGCACTTCCATGGCGTTGAAACCGAACGTAATCTCCCCACTTGTTAGCACGTGCGATAAATCGCGATCGGGTACGGGTATGGGGCGCTCTTCGAGGTTGATAAGTTTTTCGAGGAATTCGAGTTGCTCGCTGTAGAATACGCCATTGCGCTCGACCATGGTTAGTCGGGCGGCACCAAAAGGGCTGAGCATTTTTAGCATCGCGGCACTGGTGGCATTAAGCTCGCTAAGCGCGGTGTCGAGGGCATCGCTGCGCGCGGTATAATAACGCTTAGGCAGAAGGCTTTGCACAAGAACGTTGCGGTTGCTAAGGCTGGTATCCTCGCCCGCAAGGACTAGGGTGACATAGAGTTCGTTCACGTATGAAAGTGAACTTGGTTGGCTCGCGCGCCATGTCTCGTCGATTTTACCGCTAAAAGGATCAGCAAAATGGGTGCGTGCACCGCCGTGCTGTTTACGGCGCAACGTGTGTAGCCAAATGGCGTAGCGATCGTTCGGCACAGTTTTTTTGATGGCGGTGCGAATAGCAGTGCGAAGATCGCCCGCCTGCACATCGTAGCCCAACCCTGTGATTTTGATGGTTTGCAGCAACTCACCATCTTTGGTGACGATGGTGGAGGGGTCGTACAAACACGCATAGGGCACGAAATCGGACTCAATAACATCGTCGGCAATATCGACGAATGTCTCCAACTCTTTGCTGGAAAGGTCGTGGTTCTTTTTTTTGGATTTCTTTGGAGCGGTTTTTGTGGTGGCCATACAAACTCGTTAGTCATCGAATGATGGAATGACACACTCCAGAATGAGCCACGCGGGGGCTCGGGGGAATATAAGGGACTTTAGTTAAGTAGTAGTGGGCGCCACCGTTTAAGGTGACGCCCACATTTAAGCCTTAGCTCGTTAGCACGCAGCGCCACCGAGCATCGTAACGATGTCAGCTGCACCGAAGATGATACCAACACCTAAACCAACGATGATGGCCATACCCCACGATACTTTACCCATGAGGGCGCCAACGCCGATAACAATAATTGCCAGGGTGGCAATACCGCTACCGATTGGACCTTGGAACCAATCAACTACTGTACAAAGCGTATCCCCGAGTGGGTTGGCAGCCAAAGCTTCAGTTGGCAGCAACATCACTGCGTAAGCCACAAACAGGGCCATAGCGAGATGCGTCAGTTTCTCAGTCGTTAAGGTTAGTTTCATAATAGTCTCCATTAAGTCTTCAGTTTTTCAGATGATCGCTTTGGGCTTCACCCAGTTGAATCGCAATTACTCTGTACCTAGATAGATATCACAGAATTGTTACGATTTGATGACAGTTTTGTAAAAAACCCCATCAAATGGGCACGCTTTTACTACATCTATAGCACATATTTATCACAGTTTTTGTTAAAATGCTAGCGGATAATATAAAAATTTACTATTTATAACTAACTGTAATTTATGAAAACAATGCATATAATCGAGATGTATAGCCATTTTTATTAATATTTATTGCAATTAAATCATTAATTTTGTGGCTAGGGCACATTAATATAGGTAGCGCATACCCAATCTAGTGGTGCACACGGGCAATTTTCCGCTCGCCATCGCCCCCTAGCTCCATTATCACTCGGGGCTATTCATCCAGATACAGCGGAGAAACCTATGACGAATATGGCTGATAAACTGAAAGAATTAGGCATTTCCCTGCCTGTGGTGAGCATGCCCGCGGCAAATTATGTGCCCTGCACCATCAGCGGCAATACACTCTATGTATCGGGCCAGTTGCCAATGCTCGAAGGCAAGCCCCAGTTCATTGGTAAGGTTGGCCGCGAGTATAGCATCGAGCAAGGGCAAGAATGTGCCAAGCTATGCACGCTCAACATCCTCGCGCATGTGCAGAATATCCTTGGCGGCGATTTGTCGCGCATCAGCAAACTGATTCGCATGGGTATCTTCGTGAATGCGCCCGACGATTTCACCGATCACCCGAAAGTGGCGAATGGTGCTTCGGATTTGATGGTAGGGCTGATGGGTGATGCGGGCAAACATGCACGCTTTGCCGTCGGCGTTTCGGGTCTGCCGTTTGGTGTAGCGGTCGAGGTGGATGCCACCTTCGAGCTGAAGGCGTAACGTCATGGCCGATGCAGTAAAACAAGCGCTCGATGCCGTACATGCATCGCTCGATAATAACAACGCAGGGATTGATGCGGCGATTGCCGCGTTGAAACTGGCCGTCGAGGGTGCTGGCCAAAAAATCGTGACCATGGACAAAACCCGCCTACCCAACAATAGTCGCCCGGGCCGCAAAATGCTGCAGACCTATTTCAAAAAACGCGGCGTGCTTGTCGAGTTCGCAGAATAATGAGCGAGGGGCAACTCACATCCGAGAAGCCAATCGCCATCCTCACGACGCACCATGTGCTCAAGCTGGTGGCGATTGTCACCATGACGATGGATCACATCGGCGCGTATCTCTACCCCGAGGAATTATGGTGGCGGGTGGCTGGGCGCTTAACCTTCCCTATCTTTATCTTTCTGGTCGGCCACGCGCTTACCTATCGCACCAAGCGCGATGCATGGTTGTGGGCGGTGGTGCTAATGGTGTTAAGCCCCGTTCTGGGCGGTGAAATATTCCCTCTCAATGCGCTGGTGACAATCATCATCTGTCAGGCGTTGCTGGTTCAGGTGGAGAAGCGCGGCTGGTGGGAGAATTGCCCAGGGACCTTGCTCGCGGGGTGTGTGGTGCTGTGGTTCCCGACCTATGTACTCACGGAATATGGTGCAGTCGGGTTCCTGTTCGCGTTGATGGGCTATGCCGTGCGAAGTGGCAAACTTCACACCCGCGCAGGGTACGCGGTGATGCTGCTTGCAGCACTCGGTTTCGTTGGTAGCATGTCGCTCTCGTTCGAATTTACGCCCGTGCAAATGCTGTGTGTGGCGTTGGAAATTACACTGGCGACGCTGCTGCTCGCCCGCTTCACCCATCGCCCTGTAACGCTGGCATGGGTGCCAAAAGGCCTGCAGCGCGCGGGGCTGTTTTTGTCACGCCACTCGATGCAATATTATGTGGTGCACCGCTTGTTGTTGCAAGCAGGCGGCATGGCCATGGGTGTGGTGACGCCCGCACTGCGTTGGTTCTAGGGGGCACGATGAAGTACTGGTTATTCAAATCCGAACCCTCGACATGGAGCTGGGACGACCAAGTGAAAGCGGGCGCCAAAGGCACCAATTGGAGCGGTGTGCGAAACCACCTCGCGAAGTTGCAGATGATGGCCATGAAAAAAGGCGACCTCGGATTTTTTTATCATAGCAATGAGGGCAAGGAGATGGTGGGCATTGTGGAAGTGACCCGCGAATATTACCCCGATGATTCTGACCCCACCGGCAAGTTTGTGATGGTGGATGTGAAGGCGGTGAAGCCCCTCAAAAAATCCGTCACGCTGGCGGACGTGAAGGCCACCAAAGCATTAGAGAAGATGTCGCTCGTTACCTCCGCGCGCCTTTCCGTCCAACCCGTAACGGCGGCGGAGTGGAAGGTGATTTGCAAGATGGGTGGGGTTTAAGCCGCTTTTTTCGCCAGAGCGACGCTGAATTTCGCTTCGGTCTTGGCGGTGATTTCTTCGACCGTGACACCATCGGCAAGCTGGATGAGTTGCATGCCTTGCGGGGTGATTTCGAACACGCCCAAATCGGTGATGATGAGATCGACCACGCCGACACCTGTCATGGGCAGGTTGCACTCGGTGACGAGTTTGGCGGAGCCATCCTTCGCGTTATGCTCCATGATGACCACCACGCGCTTCACGCCCGCGACGAGATCCATCGCGCCGCCCATGCCTTTGACCATTTTGCCGGGTACCATCCAGTTCGCCAAATCGCCGCGCGCATTGACTTGCAGCGCACCGAGGATTGTGAGGTCGACATGGCCGCCACGAATCATCGCAAAGCTCATCGCGGAATCAAAGTAAACGCTCTCGGGCAGTTCGGAGATGGTTTGTTTGCCAGCGTTAATCAGGTCGGCGTCCTCGGTGCCTTCGATGGGGAAGGGCCCCATGCCGAGCATGCCGTTCTCGGATTGCAGCGTGACCTTCATGCCCGCGGGAATGTGGTTCGCCACTAAGGTAGGGATGCCGATGCCCAAATTGACATAGAACCCATCGCGCAATTCCTGCGCGGCGCGGGCACACATTTGATCTCTATCCCAAGCCATGGCGAACTCTCTAGTATGAATATCTTTGAACTAGCGCGGCACCCGAACCTAATCGAGTGCCGCGCTATTTTAGTCAAGGCGCTAACTTAGTGCGCGGCTTTTTCGTCTTTCTTCACGTCAGCTTTTGGCGCAGCTTTTTTAGCTTTCGCTTTTTTGCCTTTTTTCTTGGCTACTTTTTTGGCAGGTTCAGGAGCTTTCTCCGGTGTTACTACTGGAGCTTTGCTTTCTGCAATGCTCACGGCTTGTGCGTCTTTCGTCATGACAGCTGTGCCGTGCGAATCGACCAGTACGGAAGCGGGAGCCGCATCGGGCGTGCGGGTGCCAGCCAATGCTGGGGCAGCGATTGCACAGGTCGCAATGGCAACAGCAAGGCCGCTGAGCAGGCTACGCGCTGTGTTGGTGTGTAGTTGATTGAAATTCCAAGTCATAAACCCTCCGTTGTGAAGCTCTTCCATTAGCCCAACCACATGGTAGGGCAAGAATTTTTTGAGAAAAGAGTGTGCTTTTGGAGTTTATTAACACTTTATTAATATCCAGCGATGCAGTATGATTTCATTCGAACACGATTTGAGGATGTTATGAGCGACGATACCAAAATCACCCCGGATTTAGCGAAAATGGGTATGGTGGCTAACGTTAATTGTAGGACGCTAAAACTGGATGACACGTCACCAGAAATGAAGAAGATGCGTGAGCTGGCTGCTAACTACAGTATGCCATTCGGCGTCCAGTGCAGTGATAAACAAGTGTTCGGTAGTACACCCGCTGTTGTCAAAATCGACACGCATCGCGACCCGCAAATTGCCGCTCTTTCTAGCGAGGCAGATAATTCTGCTAAAAAGTATGGGAGCGCCACGCCGCAAGAAAATGCGAAAAATACATCAGGCAATAATGCGTTAGGTGTTATCATGAAGCGCTTCGCGTATGATAGCGCTGTACAAACTGCAATTTCTTCAGCGTCGGCAGCTCTATCGGCAAGTGGGGTGGCAGGCGTGCTTGCAGAAAGGCAGAAAGATATTACGCCCACAACAAGTTCGATCCACACCTACGCAGTTCAAGTTGTAGACCAACCATCGCCTGCCGCAACTACCCCCAAGCTTGCAGCGGAGAAAACAAACACCACACTGAAGCGCTAGTGTGATCTTCATTCCTGCTGGGAAGCGGTTTTGATAGCAGTAACGTCGAACTAAGCGGCTTTTCTGACGGTACGCTGCTCGATGCGTTTTTCGAAGTTTTTACCGACAAAAATCCGCTGCACAAAAATGCCTGGGGTGTGGATGTCGTTGGCTTCCAGCTCACCGATTTCTACTAATTCCTCGACTTCGGCAACGGTTACTTTTCCCGCCATCGCCATCATCGGGTTAAAATTGCGCGCGGTTTTGCGGAAAATGAGGTTGCCAGCTTTATCGCCTTTCCATGCCTTCACAATCGCTAAATCGGCGGTGAGACCCGTTTCCATCACGTAAGTTTCGCCATTAAACTCCCGCAGCTCTTTACCTTCGGCGACAATAGTGCCCACGCCCGTTTTGGTAAAAAATGCTGGAATACCCGCCCCGCCTGCGCGGACACGCTCGGCCAGCGTGCCTTGCGGGTTGAACTCGATCTCAAGCTCTTTGTTGAGGTATTGGGTCTCGAAGGTTTTGTTTTCACCTACGTAGGATGAAATCATTTTGGCAATTTGCCTATCTTTCAATAGGATGCCAAGGCCAAAATCGTCCACCCCGCAATTATTGCTAATGATGGTGAGGCCCTTAATGCCCGACTCCTTGAGCGCGATAATAGAATGTTCGGGGATGCCGCAGAGGCCAAAACCGCCCGACATAATGGTCATATTATCGCGCAGGAGGCCAGTGAGAGCCGATGATGCGTCTGTATAGACTTTGCCGCCTGTGGGCGTAGTAGTGCTCATGAACTGTTGCTCCTTGGTCGATGTTGACACAATTACGTGTTTACTAGAGCTATTTACTGCGTCAAGTGCTGGAAAGGAGAATGCTAATAAAGTAGGTTACGAGCGTATTGGTTGAAAAAATTGGATATTTAGCGAAAATATCATTCACACTTGTCGAAAATATAATTAACGTTTTAATCAAATCTTAATACTTTAAGGTTAATAATTATTAAGAGGCAGTCCGTGCAAATAGCGCAAACAGTGGTTCCATCATCGATGAATATAACCCGACAGGATATAGAATTGCTCGTGCGGGAGCCATCGGCGGCCATGCGCCAGAATATCTGCCAGAAAATTTCCGCAGGGTATAACTCCGGCCTCTATTCTGAAAATGAAGCGCGGCTGGCGAACGAAATATTCCGTCTATTACTCAAAGATACCGAAATGAAAGTGCGGATGCTGATTGCACAAGCGTTGCAATCGAGCATGCATGCGCCCCACGATGTGATTTGGGCGCTGGCGAATGATCGTCAGGAAATCGCGGTGCCCATCCTCGAATTCTCGCATGTATTAAGTGAAGAAGATTTGATTGCGATTGTGCAAGCAACACGTGAGCATGCAAAACTGAAAGCTATCACGCGCCGCGAGAGTATTTCCAAAGAGCTTTCGCACGCACTGATCGAAAAGCGCGACCATGAAATCACCTGCAGCCTGCTTAGTAACAAAGGTGCCTCGATTTCGGATACAAGCATGGACGTGATTTTAGAAGAATTTGCGCGCGAGAATTCGGTACTTGAAGAGTTGGTGCTACGTGGCGGCCTTTCGTATGAATTTGCAGAGCGGTTGTTTTCTGTCGTATCGGATACGCTAAAAAAACAACTGACGCGCAAATATCGCATGGGCAGACATGTGGCTGAGGATATGACCGCGAGTGCCCGCGAGGCTGCCGTATTGCAGTTTATTTCGCCATGGATGAGCCAGAATGACATTAATCAGCTGGTCGATGAAATGCACCGCGGTAAACGCCTCACCGATTCGGTGATCATTCGTTCGCTGTGCATTGGCGATTTGAGATTCTTTGAAACAGCCATCGCCAAGCGTGTAGGCATTCCTGTTAGCAATGCACGCATTTTATTGATTGACCCTGGCTTGCTTGGCTTTAAGGCGCTCTATGATTCGTCGGGGTTATCGCCAACCTTTTACGAGGCCATTCGCGTGATGCTGCGCTTTGCCCTCGAGGAAACGGAATATGGTAATTACCGCACCAGCGATTTTGGCGCGCGCATGGTGGCAAAAATTCGTTCGGCGGGTTTGGATCGCACTGTCGAGAACATGGAAACATTACTGCAGTTAGTGAGCTGGGCAATCCATGAACCAAAAACTCACTAACGCCCAGCTTGCGGAGCATTCGATTGTTCTCACGCAGATGGACGTGGATCGGTTGCTTACCGATGCTTCGCCAGACTCGCGCACGAGTGTCCTCGAGAAAATATCGCAAGGGTATAACGGTGATTTTTTGCAAGGGCGCGAACGCGAAATTGCCGAGCAGATTTTTCGACTCTTGATGAAAGATGTCGCGCTGCGGGTGCGCGAAACATTGGCGTTACGACTTAAGGATAATGAGGTTGCGCCGCGCGATATTATGTTGCACTTGGCCAACGATGTGGAGACGGTTGCCAGCCCCGTGCTTACCAGTAGCAAGGTGCTAAGCGACTCGGATTTGGTCAGCATTATCGAGAAAAGCTATGATATTGGTAAGTTGCTGGCCATCACTCAGCGCGATGCGGTTTCGCCGCGCGTGAGTGAAGCGCTGGTGGAAACGCGCTATGAACAAGTCATGACCTCGCTGCTTACCAATGAGGGCGCAATGGTCAGTGATCGTTCGCTGGAGAAAATTGCTGACGATTTTCGTGGGAATGAGGAAGTGCTGAAGGCACTTGCCGCCCAGCCAAAATTACCGATTACCTTGGTGGAGCGTATTGTTACGCAAGTCAGTACCGAAGTGGCGAACGAGCTTAAAGGTAAATATAAATTGAGCGATCAGGATATCGCGAGGGATGCAACGCAATCACGTGAAGACTTTATGGTGCGTTTGCTAGAGCACCCGTTATCGTCTGATGAGGTGGTGGCGCTCGTCCAGCAAATGGCGTTGGAGGATAGGCTCACTCCTTCGATTGTGATGACAGCACTGTGCCGCGGTCAATTAGCATTCTTCACGGCGGCAATTGCACAATTCGCGAGCATTCCAATCGAAAACGCCAAGCGCTTGATCGCCGATCGTGGCGAGCACGGCTTTAATGGCATCTACGAAAAATCGGGATTGCCCGATTCGATGATGAATGCGGTACGCTTGTTGTTGCGTGCAGTGCAAGATATGGCGACGGATAGTGCGGCTCCTGGTTCGGTGCTTTATGCAAACCGTCTGGCGGAGAGGGTTATCCGGATTGCGGGTTCGGAACCGATTGAATATTTGCCCTATTTCATTGCGCTCATTCGCCAAAACCAGCATCGCGCGTAGCGATGATTTAGTGTTGTCTAGGCTTTTGCAGGCTGCTAACGTGCGGTCATGGAAACAACGCCACGCATTGCCTGTCTTGCCGACGATTCGCCCAAAGCACAGGCGGCATTCGCCGAATTATCGAAGCGCTATGATTTTCTCGATATTGCAGGGAAACGCACTAAGCCCGATGTGATTGTGGCCTTGGGCGGCGATGGGTTCATGTTGCAAGTGCTTCACAAATATATGCATCGTGGCATTGCTGTCTATGGCATGAATTGTGGCTCGGTTGGGTTTTTGCTCAATACCTATTATGCTGAGAATTTACATGAACGCATTACCAATGCTCGCCGTGCAACGCTGCACCCACTGGTAATGTATGCCCGCACGCGCGATGGTAAGGAACGGCAGGAGCTAGCGATTAACGAAGTGTCGTTGTTCCGCGAAAGTCGCCAAGCGGCAAAAATTCGTATCTCCATCGACCATGTGGTGCGTGTGCATGATTTAACCGCCGATGGCATTTTGGTTTCCACGCCTGCGGGCTCCACGGCCTATAATTTCTCGGCAGGTGGGCCGATTATCCCCCTCAATGGCGGGCTTCTCTCGCTCACACCCATTGCACCTTTCCGCCCGCGTCGCTGGCGCGGGGCATTGCTCAACCACCAATCCAGCATCACATTCGAGGTGCTCGATTCCGATAAGCGCCCAGTGAGTGCGGTCGCCGATTTCACCGAAGTGCGTGATGTGGTGAGTGTCAGCATTTTTGAAGATCGCACTATTGCACTTTCGCTCTTGTTCGACCCCGAACATAACCTCGAAGAGCGCATTACCACCGAACAATTCAGCTTTTAAGGAAACTTTATGAACCAGCGCCGCGAGACGATGATTGCCATTCTTATGTTCATGGGGGTGCTGCTGGGCAACGTCATCATTTTCTCCATCGTGCCCTTCCTTAGTGCGCCCGATTTAATGGCGCGTCGCATCTCGGCAGGGCAGCTGCTTGGTTTTTTTGGAGGCAATGGCGGCATGGTGGACGCAAGCCCAACGCCTATCCATGCGTTTCAAATCATGCTGTGCTACAGCGTGATTGCAACCGCCTGTATGTTGCCATGGGCGTTCAAGCAGGGCATCAAGGGATTGAAGACAACGCGCCTCAAAGCCTACAGCGCGCGTGGGCTTCTGGAATATGGTGCGTTTACGCTGTCGTTCTTTTCGCTAGGCTTCTTGGGCGCCAATTTTACCCTGCCCATGCACACGGCACTTAATTTCATCACCCCCATTTTCGCGACCTTGGCGACTATTCTTATTCTGAAAGAAAAGAGCCACACGCACACATGGATTGCGCTGCTGATCGGGATTGCGGGCGTGCTGCTTATCACTCGCCCAGGCGCGCTACCACTCAGCCCCGGCGTGTTGTATGTGTTGGGTGCGGCGCTTGGCTTCTCGCTGTGCGGGGTCACCATCAAGCTACTTTGCAGCACCGAATCCTCGAAACATATTGCATTCTACATGCTTGCCATGGTGACAATTCTGGCGCTTCCGTTAGGCATCACACACTGGGTTGACCCTGGCCTCGATGGTTGGTTCTGGCTCACGCTGATTGGGGTCATTGCTTATTTGCAGCAGGTGTATGTGGCGAAGGCCATTTCGAAAGTGCCGTTCATGGTGCTGATTCCCATCAACTTCGTCAGCCTCGTATTCTCGACGTTCTTTGGCTATGCGGTGTATAGTCAGACGCTCGATATTTGGACGCTTAGCGGCGCGCTGTTGATTTTGGCAGGCACCATTTACAATGCGAACCGCAACAGCGCGCTGGCAGCACGCGCGGCGCAAGAAGCACAAGCAGCATAACACGTGAATCTGCTTTTCCTCCACCCCAACATGCCCGGCCAGTATAAGCATCTGGCACGGGCGTTTGGGGCAGAAGGTGGTCACCGCATCTTTTTTGTGACCAAGCACCAATCCGCCAAAATCGAGGGCGTGACACGCATCACCTATGCGATGAAAAAACCGGAGAAGCCCGTTGGCTCGCACCGCTACCTTGCAGGCACGACTGCTGCCGTGATGCAAGGCCAGCATGTATGGCGCGTGTGCGAACAGTTGCAACGTAACGAAAACTTCACCCCTGATATTATCATCTGCCACCCAGGTTGGGGCGATGCACTGTTCATGAGAGAGCTGTTCCCGCGCGCCAAAATCCTCAGCTTTTTCGAGTTCTATTACCATGCGACGGGCGCGGATGTGGATTTTGAGACCCCTGCCACGGCCGATGATTTGGCGCGCGTGCGGATGAAAAATGTAACGAACCTGATGAGCCTCGAGCAAGCCGATTGGGGCATTAGCCCCACTGTGTGGCAATGGAGTTTGCACCCGCGCGATTTGCGCCACAAGCTGAGCGTGCTGCACGATGGTGTCGATGTACAATTATGTCAGCCCAATGCGGCGGCGAGCATCACCTTGCCCAGCGGCAAAACGTTTAAGGCGGGTGACGAGGTGATGACCTATGTGGCACGCAACTTCGAGCCCTATCGCGGCTTTCCTACCTTTATGAAGGCCGCCGAGATTTTGCTGCGCGAGCGACCTAACTTGCATATTATTGCGGTGGGTGCCGACGAGGTGAGCTATGGCCGCAAAGCCGCTGAGGGCAAGACCTACCGCCAGATATGGCGCGAGCAGGTGACGCTCGATGATAGCCGCATCCATTTTGTCGGCACGTTGCCGTACGATGATTTGCTGCGCGTGTTTCAGGTGAGCGCGGCGCATCTGTACCTTACTTACCCGTTTGTGCTTTCGTGGTCGATGCTTGAGGCCATGGCCTGCGGTGTGGCACTGGTGGCGAGCGATACTAAACCCGTGCGCGAAGTGGTGCAGCATGGCAGCAATGGGCTGCTCGCGGATTTTCATTCCGCAGAAGATGTTGCAGCAAAAATTGCACAATTGCTGGATGATAAAACGCGCAACTCCGCGATGCGAAATGCTGCACGCCAAACCGTGGTGGAGCGGTTCGATTTAGAAAAATTACTACCGCTGCATATGCAGCTGGTGCGCGAGGTGGCAGCGGGGCAAATTCCGCCGCCAGTGGCCAAAGAAATCGAGAAAATCAGCCCGATTGCGCCCTATACCTCAGCTATGTGGTAAGCCTAGACTTAAGGAAGATACGCGGCTGCAAAAAGCACGTATCTGCGCTTCCGCTCCGCATGTACTGATATGCACATTTGCTGTGCGGTTCTCGAAACGCACTGTTTTCGCGCGCGTCTATTCCTTAATTCAAAGACTATATTACTTAATATGCAGCACGCAAATGAGCGTGAACAGGCGGCGCGCAGTGGCGAAATCCATGGTAAGCTTATCAGTCAGTTGCTCCTGCAGCATTTCCGAGCCTTCGTTATGCACGCCGCGCCGTGCCATATCGAGTGTTTGCAAGCGGTCGCTCGCCGAGTGTTTGATGGCGTCGTAATATTGTTCGCACATCAGGAAATAATCTTTGATGATGCCGCGATAGGGCATGAGGGGCAGGGTGACATCGTGCTTCGCGCCCGCAACATCCGTGAAACGTAGCGTCAGGCGGTTATCCTTCACGCTGATGAATAAATCATACGGGGCGGCGAGGCTGGTGCCAAGCAAGGTGACATCATTGGTGTGGGTAATATCGACCAGCGCTACGCGGCGCTCGTGCTCCACCTCGGGCGAACGGCGGACGATGCTGGCATCATCAAGCGTCACGCTTTTGATGCTGGGGGTGGCGCTCATGTGCGTAAACGAAGGCTGATGGCATGCGCGGCAAGCCCTTCAGCATCCGCTAAAATGGCCGCTTGCTGCAACAAGGGGGATTTTTCGGGGCTGCCGATGAGGCTGGTGCGGTTGATGAAATCGAACACAGAAAGGCCACTACTGAAACGCGCAGCGCGGCTGGTAGGCAGCACGTGGCTTGGCCCTGCGATGTAATCGCCCACGGCTTCGGGCGTGTGGCGGCCAAGGAAAATGGCACCCGCATTACGCACATGCGGGCTCAGTTTTTCGGGCGCATCCACTGCGAGCATTAAATGCTCGGGCGCGATGGTGGCGATGACAGGTAGCGCATCGGTGAGGGTATCGACCACAATAATGCCGCCATGGTTTTGCCAGCTAGCGCGGGCAATGGTGGCTTTGGGCAATACGGCCAGCAGCGCATCGACCTCACGCGCCACGGCATCAGCGAATCCTGCATCGGTGGTGATGAGGATGGATTGGGCGAGTTCGTCGTGCTCGGCTTGGCTGAGCAGATCGGCCGCGATCCATGTGGGTGGGTTTTTGGCATCCGCCACCACCAGAATCTCCGAAGGGCCTGCGATGGTATCGATACCCACTTGCCCATAAACTTGGCGCTTGGCCTCGGCCACATAGGCATTGCCAGGGCCGACGATTTTGACCACAGGCGCAATGCTTGCCGCACCATAGGCTAGTGCAGCAACAGCTTGCGCGCCCCCGATGGTGTAAATTTCGTGCACGCCCGCGATTTTTGCTGCAGCAATCACTGCAGCATTAATTTCGCCATTCGGGGTTGGCACCACCATGACAATGCGCGAAACGCCCGCGACCACAGCAGGAATGGCATTCATCAGCACGCTACTGGGATAGCTCGCCTTGCCGCCTGGGACGTAGATGCCGACCGATTCCAGCGGTGCATATTGCCAGCCAAGGGTGACACCCGCATCATCCACATACTGGTGGTTGTTTGGTTTTTGTGCGGTGTGGTAGGCGCGGATGCGCTCGGCCGCGACTTCGAGGCTCGCGCGCACATCAGGCGCACAGGCGGCTGCAGCGGCTTCAATTTGGGCATCACTCATGCGTAGTGATTTGAGAATCACGTGGTCGAATTTTTTGGTGTACTCCACCAGTGCAGCATCACCACGGGCGCGCACATCAGCAATAATGCCCTTCACCACCGACGCAACATCGCTCGCGCCAACATTGCGCGAGTTTAGGAGCGCCATGAGTGCGCTATCGAAATCAGGTTGGCGGCTGTTAAGGCGTGCGGTCATGCGAGGGCACTCCGAAATGCTTCGAGGATGGGCTCAATCTCGGCGATGCGGGTTTTGTAGGCCGCGCGGTGAACAATGAGACGCGAGGAAATATCCATAATTTTCTCGACCTCGACGAGGCCGTTGGCGGCAAGTGTGGCGCCGCTACTCACCAAATCGACAATGCGCTCGGATAGGCCAATCGCGGGGGCGAGTTCCATTGCGCCGTTGAGGTGAATGCACTCCGCCTGCACGCCGCGTGCGGCGAAATGGCGGCTGGTGAGGTTGGGGTATTTGGTGGCGACGCGTACATGGCTCCAGCGCGTGGGGTCGTCGTTCGCGGCGATGCTCGCTGGCTCGGCGATGGAAAGGCGGCATTTGCCGATGCCAAGGTCGAGCGGGGCGTAAAGGTCGGGGTAGTTGAATTCCTCAATCACATCGGAACCGCAGACGCCCAGTTGTGCCGCGCCATAGGCCACGAAAGTGGCAACATCGAACGAGCGCACGCGGATGATGGAAAGCCCCTCGATGTTGGTGGCGAATTTCAGCGCGCGGCTTTTCTCATCAAAAAAATCGGCCTCGGGCGTGATGCCGACCTTTTTCATGACGGGAGCGAGCTCGTCATAAATACGGCCTTTCGGAAGCGCCAAGACGAGGGGGGATGTGAGTTTTAGTGCCATAGGGACGGGACTATAGCCCAGATTGTTCAGGTTTTCCAGCGATTAGTGCAGTGCAGCAATTAGCGCACCCTTGTAATCATCGCCCCGCAGGCGGCGAGTTTCTCCTCCAGCCGTTCGTAGCCGCGGTCGAGGTGGTAGATGCGGCTGATGGTGGAGATGCCATCGGCGGCCAGCGCGGCGATGATGAGCGACATGCTGGCGCGCAGGTCGGTGGCCATCACGGGCGCGGCTTTGAAGGGCGTGGCGCCGTGCACCGTGGCGGTGTTGCCTGTGATTGCGATGTTCGCACCCATGCGCCCCAGCTCGGGCACATGCATGAAGCGGTTTTCGAAAATGGTTTCGCTAATCACACTATCGCCCTCGGCCTGCGTCAGCACCGTCATCAGCTGCGCTTGCATATCGGTCGGGAAATCGGGGAAGGGCTCGGTGGTGATGTTTTTGGGTTTAAGCGGCTTGGATAAATCACGACGCACGCGGATGGTGTCGTCGGTGGTATCAATATCGACGCCAATCTCGCGCAAATAATCAATCACGACACCTAGCGTTGCTGGCCGTGCGTCGAGCAATTCCACATCGCCACCCGCGAGTGCCACCGCACACAGGAAGCTGCCCGTTTCGATGCGATCAGGAATCACACGGTAGGTGGTGCCCGAAAGCGCGGTGACGCCACGCACGGTGAGGGTGCTGGTGCCAAGCCCCGAAATATCGGCGCCCATGGAGATGAGTAGCTCCGCAAGGTCGGTAATTTCGGGCTCGCGCGCCGCGTTGTGGATGGTGGTGGTGCCGCGCGCCAAGGTGGCGGCCATCAGGATATTTTCGGTGGCACCGACGGAGACTTTTTCGAAATAAACATCGCCGCCGATGAGACCGCCTTGCGGCGCCTCGGCCAGCACGTAACCATCTTCGAGTGTGATTTTGGCACCCAGCGCCTGCATGGCCTTCAAGTGCAAATCGACAGGGCGCGCGCCGATGGCGCAGCCACCTGGGAGCGATACGCGCACTTTATGTTCGCGCGCGAGGATGGGCCCAAGCACAAGGATGGAAGCGCGCATGGTGCTGACGAGCTCATACGGCGCGACGATGTTGGGGATGGATTCGCAGGTGAGCGATAGCTCGCGGCTGTAATGGCCCGGCATATCGGGCGTGAAGGGCGTGCCTGCCGAAGTATCGCGCAAGCTGAGGAACGCGCCATGCTGCACCAGAAGTTTTGCCATGGTGGTGATATCGGCAAGGTAGGGCACGTTATCGAGCGTGACTTTTTCGCGCGTCAACAGCGCCGCGCACATGAGTGGCAGCGCCGCATTTTTTGCGCCGCCGATAATGATTTTACCGTGAAGCGGTTTGCCGCCCGTGATGCGTAGTTTGTCCATTCCTTACGCGCTTTGCTTTTCGACCTTGGGCAGGGTGACGCCCGTTTGCCCTTGGTATTTGCCTTTGCGATCGCGGTAGCTGGTTTCGCACACCGATTCACCTTTGAGGAACAGGAACTGGCAGGCGCCTTCGTTGGCATAAATTTTTGCGGGCAGGGGCGTGGTGTTGCTAAACTCCAGCGTCACATGGCCTTCCCATTCTGGCTCGAGTGGGGTGACGTTCACGATAATGCCGCAGCGCGCATAGGTGGATTTGCCAAGGCAGATGACCAGCGTGTCGCGCGGGATGCGGAAATATTCCACCGTGCGCGCCAGCACAAAACTGTTGGGCGGGATGATGCACACATCCGTCTTGCGGTCGACAAAGCTGTTGCTGGTGAAGTTTTTGGGGTCGACCACGGCGGAATCGATGTTGGTGAAGATTTTAAACTCATCCGCCACGCGGGCATCGTAGCCATAACTGCTCAGGCCGTAGGAAACCACTCCCTCGCGGGTGAGGTTCTCCACGAACGGTTCAATCATCTTGTCTTTGAGCGCGCGCTCGCGGATCCAGTGGTCGGGTTGAATAGCCATTACGTCTCCAAATCGTTCGCGCTTTAGCGGCGAACTTACGTTTATCGGTGAGAAAAGAACTAAAGAATTGGTGGGAAACGTCAACGACTATATGTCGGAGGCTAGTATGGCAGGAACCTCACTCAACTGGTTGGCAGTGAAGCCAGCCGCGGCGAGCAGGTTAGGGTTTTTGGCGCGGTAGGCAATACCGTAGCCTGCTGCCTTCACCATATCGGCGTCGTTGCTGCCATCGCCGATGGCGCACACCGCGTGCGGGGCAATGAGTTTTTCATTCATAATGGCATACATGATGTGCCGTTTGCCCGCGCCATCGAGGATGTTGCCGTTGTTGGAAGCGGGCCCGTGTACGCCGCTTAGCTTCCCATCGGTGAATTCCAGCGTGTTGGCATGAAATTCGTGAAAGCCAAGTTGCGCCGCCACTTTTTCGGCAAAAAAGGTGAAGCCGCCCGATACAAGAACCGTATGAACGCGGTGGGCGTTGAGGTGTTTGAGCAAATCCTCCGCCCCTTCCATGGGCGTGATGCGGGCATAGATTTCAGGCAGCCATGCCTCCTTGAACCCCGCATCGGCCAAAATACCAATACGTTTTTTCAGTGATTCGTTAAAGGGCAGCGCCGCGCCATCCATGGTGGCTTTGGTGATGGCTTGCACCTGCTCGAAATAATGATTTGGTGCACCCGCGACTGGCTTTTTTTCATCCAGCATGCGCGCCATTTCGTCGATGCATTCGTTGGCGATCATGGTGGAATCCATATCGCTGACGAAGAGGCGGATGTTGGGTTGGGTCGTTGGCATTTATAGACCGCGCCCGCCACCGCCCTCGGTGCCCGCAAAGCGGTTCCAGCGTTCCTTCGCCATGCGCTGGCGGCCTGTATTTTTATCGCGTATCATTTGCATTTTTTCGCTCCACACGGTTTTTTCACCACTGGATTGGCGCTCCGCCGCGCGCGCCGAAGTAAGCGCCGCCTCGCGCATTTCCTCCTCGCGCTCCTTCTCTAAAATCCGCCCCAGCTCATGCGTTTCGCCCATGGTGTTGACCATCTGCGTATGGCGATTACGCGCGAGTATCTGCTTTTTCTTCGCTTTTTTGTCGTCGTGGTGGTTGCTCATGAAGCACTACACTTGTTTATTGAAGGGGGCTCATTGGCTGCGCCTCTCTCCGCTACGCTACGGGTGCCCCCTACGCTACGCTGACCCCAGCCGCTTTGCGGCTTGCCATGGGAGGCGGCGCACGGCTCACTACTAACTGTGGTGACGGCCACCCGCTTCCTGCGCGCCATGTTACGCTTCAAGGCAGCGGCGAGCTGCTTGCGTTTGGCGGGGCTGGTGCGGATTGGTTCACTCATGGGTTATTCTACGCATATTCTGCCCTATAAATCAATCCTTGCGCGTGGGCGTTGATTGTGGCAGATAGGCCACCTCGATTTTATAGGCTGCTATAGCTCAGTGGTAGAGCACGTCATTGGTAATGACGGGGTCGGAAGTTCGATTCTTCTTAGCAGCACCATTCCTTGGGTGCTAACCGCCTGAGGGTCAAATCAAAATCCTTAAATTAGTAATAACATGGCGTTAGCGTAGCTTTTTGTAAGCACGCCACTAAATGCTGACCTTACTTTCGAGCCAATTGCGTAGTTCTTGTGTGATGGTGATGAAGTAGTCGGGAATGGGGCTGTTGTTATAGCGGTAGGGATTGTTGCTATAGAGGGTAATGATGTAGGGTTGAGCATCGGTGGGTGCGCCCCATAGATTGGTGGTCGAGAAGGTGAATGTCTGGGTAGTGGTAAATTGTGGCAGATAATTAAAGGCACCAATCACAGGCTGCGGAATGTCACTGATAGCAGTCGTGCTTGAGGGCGTAACGGTGAGTAAGCCGTAGTTGTTGGTGCGGGTATAGTTGGCGAGGCGATTGGATGGATCTGTGGCGGTGGCTGCAATCGTATAGCTGCCTGCGGCACCTGCATAGCCCAATGGCGCATAAGCCCAACTGACCAGTGCTGCATCTGCCGCGATGAGGTTGTCACTACCGGTGAATGCAGGGTCAGGATCGCTAGCGATCTTGCTTGCATTGTTGGTAGTAACCGTCAGCGCGCGTTGGCCTACGCTGAAAGCACTTGCGTTAGTGGCATAGGTGAAGCCATAACCCAGCGCGCTAGTGAGGGCACCGGAGCCGTAGCTGATGTTATAGCTACCGATATCGCTGCCTGCAGCATAGGTAGTTGAACCAGTGAGCGAACCACCCAGCGTATCGGCGCTGCTATCACTGCCTAGATAACCCGTGATACTATAGGTATAGCCCACCAGCGATGGCGCAGCATCACCGTAGGTGATAGCCGCAAGTGCATCAGGCGTCGCGGTGAGTAGCGGTGTGGTGCTATAGAGTAGCCCGTTACCTGTACCTAATGCAGGACATGTGCCAGCATAGGTGCAGCTGAAGCGGCGGAAGGCGCTGACCATCCCGCCCAATGTATCGGATGCGGGGTTGGTGGAGTAAACCACCCACCTCCCCGATGGTGCCGTAAGTGGCGTCGCGCTGCCGGAACTATTGATGAAGTTACGACCCGCAGCTAGCGTGATTGCGTTGCCCGCAGCCGATGCCGTAAGGCTGCTTCCCGCTGCTAGTGTTATATCCGCTGCGGCACCCAACGTACGCGCGAGGATGCTTGAACCTGAGACCGTGCCTAGCGTTAACGCGGTGGCATCGGTGATGCTCACAGCGCCTGTGCTGCTGAGATTGACGGTGCCTGTGAAATCGTTGGTGCTATCATTCGCGGTAATGTTCCCACCGCCCGTGCTGGCGAGTGTGACATTGCCGCCCGTCACCTGCCCGCCGTAAGTTTGCGCGCCGCTGGTGGTGAGACTGCCATTACCTAAGGTGACAAACGAACCTGCCGCGCTGGTGAGCGAGGCGATGGTGTCGGTAAAACCAGCGAGATTAAACGTTCCCCCCGATGCTACTGAAACCGCGCTGCTATTTGCCAGTGCGTTGTTGATACCCATCGTCAACGTGCCTGCATTCACGTTCGTTGTGCCTGCATAGCTATTGGCTCGGGATAGCGTGGTAATGCCTGATGTGGTAGTGGCTAATCCACCACTGCCTTGTATAGTTTTGTCGATGAGATAATTACCCGTACCCGCAAGCGTCAAGTTTCCGCCATTGGAGGCTATCACCGTGTAAGCCGGAGTCGATGCATAGTTAGAAAAATACCAGTTCGCAGCAGAAGTATCTAGCGTGGCGCCAAGCGCACCAATCGTAAAGGTGCGGCCGTTACCGTTATCGGTAATACCGGTCCCTATGCTGTCACCAATCCCCGTGTAGGATAAAGTCCCACCATTAATCACTAAATTGCCTGGGCTGTAATCGTTCTGTCCAAGACTACCCGCCCCAAACCATCGGTCGATTCTTAACGTTGCGCCTGAATTGACGTTGACCGATCTCGAGGTCCAGCCATTAGTAGTGTGGATAGAACCACCCACCCCACCACCGATATAGAGCGTCCCTGCGTTCACATTCGTTGCGCCCGTGTAGGTGTTTGCACCTGTGAGGGTTGTGGTGCCTGCACCCGCTTGGGTTAGGCTGCCGCTGCCAGAAATAACATTACTCACCGTCAGCGCATCCGAACGATTAAACGTCAGCGCGCTGTTGTTGGTTACATTACCGGTGCCAAGGGTTCCGGCGGTGCTAGCATTGCCAATCTGCAGCGTGCCCGCGCTAATTGTTGTGGTGCCGCTATAGGTATTGTTGCCTGCGAGGGCGAGTGTGCCCGCACCCGATTTGGCAAGGTTAAATGCTCCGGAAATGATACCGGAAATAATAGGGTTGCCCGACGCCGACGCAATGGTGCTGTTACCTGTGAGGGCGATATTGGCTATCATCGTTCCGGTGCCAATTAAATTAAAGGTGCCGTTCAAGGACACTTGGTTGATGGAAGCAGTTGAGCCACTGCCCAAATTCCAGTTCCAGTTATTCATATTCGAAACCGTACCGAACGATCCGGCATTGAATGTGAGGTTGGCATTGGGGCTGGCAGTAAGGTTGAATCTACCGTTTGAACCAGTCCACACATCTGAAAAGCCAACCGTGTTTACATTCCAGGCCTGTGTACCCGATAGCGTCAGTGTATGGGTCTGCGGGAAGAACCTGACATCAGCAGTATCGGACATATTGACCGTCAAAGTTCCCGTCGCGGCATTGATGGCTGCTGAACCGAGAAGAATGAAGGCGCGGCGAGAGCCTGCAGCACCGCTGCCACTGCCCGAAAAAAGGACACTGCCATTCGTGGTAACGTTTGCAGCGGTATTAATAGCAATACCTCGGACGCTGCCGCCCGATGCAATCCCCGCGAGGGTTAAGTTACCGCCCGATGCGGTGATGGTGGGCGAGCCCGTTAGTGTTAATGCGTTGTTATTACCACCCCCGGTCGCATAGCCACGAAGCGTGCCGTTGCCAGTAACAGTGCCCGCGACAGAGGTGCGTCCAGAAGTAGCACTGCTGACGGTAGCATTGTTCGCCAATGATAATGTGGCACCACTGGCCACGGTTACGCCTGCGGTGCTGGTCTGGTTCGCGGTAAACGCAAGCGTGCCCGCATTGATCGTTGTTGCGCCGCTATAGGTGTTTGCACCGGTGAGGGTGGTGGTACCTGCACCCGCTTTGGTAAGGCCACCCGTGCCAGAAATGACACCCGCCAATGCGCCACTTCCTGAGCCTGCATTCACCGTCAGCAAGCCGCCATTCGTGGCGATGGTGCCGCTGCTGTTGCCAGAGACATTGCCCGTGGCATTGAGATTCACGGCAAGCTGACCTGCGGTGGATGAGATGCCGGCATTCAGAATAATGTTGTTATCGGCGGTCAACGTGAGAGCAGCATTACCACCCGCGGTTTTAGAGATGTTTGATGAAAGCGTGATGTTACCGGTTGCACCAGAGCACGTTCCATAGCTCACATTGCAGGCGCTGGTGGTCGCCGTGACACTTGTACCACCATTGAGTGTCGTTGAAATATTGCTCGCGCCTGTCGCGTCAATGGTCAAATCCTGCGGGTCAAGCAACCATAAACCGGCGTTGCCCATTGGTGCTGAGGCATCGACTGTGATGGCAGTATTGATATCTAAGTATCTCATGGCCGAGGTTTCGATAAATCCGCCGTCACCGCCGTATGCGCCGCCTCTGGCGAGGAAAGTTCCCGCGCTCGTATTGGACTGGTCACCCCACGCGACGATAGTGCCGCCATTACCATTATCGGTGGCGCTGGCGTTTAGGACTGTGCCCTGATCGACCAGCATTGTCGCTGCGGTCGGCAAGCCTTTGCCATATGCCCCGCCACCCACCAGAATGGTGCCACCACCACTGGAACCAGAAGCATCGATAATCGTATTAGCGAGTAGTGCCACGTTATCGCCCGTGATAAGCAAAGTACCACCACGCTCGCCGGTGGTGCGCCCCGATACATCGAGGATGGCATCATGCACCAGCACGGTGCTGGCTCCTGACTTCTTGCCCTTATCGACAGCGATGTTCCCTGCCACTGCATTGCTGCCTTCGGCGCGGATGATGATGGTGCCATTATGTTCCGCGACGCTGCGCGCTTCGAGGATGCCCGTGGTATTGATAACACTGTTGACGATTTCCTTGCCCGCTGCTGCCGTGAGTGCAACGTGCCCACCACTGGCGCTGATGATGCCCGTGTTGCTGACGAGCTGGCTTGTCACGGCGTCGCTCACCGCCACATTGATGAGCCCGTCACCATAAAAATCCACCGTCGCGCTATCGCCGCTGGCGAGGTGTCCTTTGCCGAGCCTTGCAGTGATGATGCCGTTATTGATGACATTGGGTGCCACAAACCCCACTAGCCCAGCATCGTGCACCGTGATCTGTCCATCATTGATGACGAACGCGTTGGAATCGCCTGCTTGGTTGAATTGCAGCGTGCCGCCCGCCATGACGTTCTCGTTACTGATACCGGAAGAGGTAGCGACCAGCCCACCCACATCGACCACGCTGCTGCCCGTGAACAACACACCGTTAGGGTTTACAATCACCACCTTGCCGTTCGCACTCAGTTGCCCTGCAATCACCGAAGGGCTACCCGAGCCAATCCGGTTCACCGCGATGGATCCGCTATTAGGCTGATAGAACTGCGTATGCTCACCCACACCGATATTAAAGCTGCGCCAGTCGATCACTGCGCGGTCGGTGGATTGAATGATGTCTAGTTTAGTTCCATGCGAAGTTATGGTTGCTGCCCCAGCACTCACCACGCCACCTTCAGGGTTTGCCGACGCCGCGTGTGCGAAGACCATCATAGCGCTCATGCACGTGGTGGATAAAAACCGTTGGAGATGATGGTTCATGGGTGCGGCACAGACCTAATTGGTAAATCAGGAACAGCAAGTAAACCCTAGAATTTTAGCCCAACCCGCCACAAAGATTAAAGAATATTTAAACTTACCCAGCCTTAAGCCCGTGCAACCAGCATAAAGAGGGTTTTGTGCAACACTGATGGCCTGCGCGCGCTAATCGTTCTGGTTATTAGCGGCTTAAATCGAGTAGAACCAGCTGTATAACGCATTATTGATGAAGTGCAAAAGCAGCATCAGCACGATGGGTGAAAGGTCGACCCCACCCAAATCGGGCAGGTATTTGTTGGTCACACGGCGGATGCGGTTGAGCATCGGGTCGATCAGTCGCCCTAAAGTGGTATAGATTCGACTTACCAATGGGTTGGAGCGGTTGACAATATCGAAATGCATCAAAAGCCCGAGGATTATCCAAACGATAAGCGCCAGATTAATAAGGGAAATAATATTGCTGATCAGGTCGATAAAGGGATTGAGCATGGGGCAATTCCTGTTGATAAGTTCGCTAATTTGGTGTATAGTGCAAATGTAGTAGTGGGGCAAGTCCCGCGATTGCCAGTGCTCATGAAGAAGCGCTGTAACCAACAATACACGTTTAGAATGTATTCTGAACGAGGAGTTACACCATGACGGTCTCGACGATAGCAACGATTGCTGCGGGTTTATCCCGTGCGCTCGCCAACCCAACTAATAAAACCTCCGAGGTTTTAAGAAGCCTCACGCTTACCAGCGACCAAACGAAGCGGTCGGATGTGGCGGATTTGAGTGCTGCGATTACGCTGCAAAATCAGGTCGCGCAGTTCCGTGTCGCGTCAAAAGACGTGGCGCAAGCGGGATCGCTGTTGAGCGCCGCTGAAACAGGCGCGAAGGAAATTGCCAGCAACCTTACGAAGCTGAAGGATTTGGCCACGCGTGCCGCCTCGACTACCACGAGCGATGGCGAGCGGATTGTTCTTAATCAGCAATTCCAGTCCATCCGCGCGCAAAACGATGCGATTGCAAAGAACACGAAATTCAACGGCGAGTCGCTGCTCGATGGCAGCTCGGCACAGCTGAAAGTGCAGGGGGCGGATACGGCAAACCTAAGTGTAGGTAGCCTGACGGATGCATCGCTGTTTGCCGATCCACGTGTGGAAATTTTGAATCCAAGCGGCGCGAAGATTACGATTGATGTGCTGGGTAAGGCCATTTCGTATGTGACCGAACAAATCGAAAAGATTGGCGCGCTGCAGCAGGGGCTCGATTTTGCCTCCTCGACCTTGCAAAGTGCAATACAGAACAAGGACGCAGCAAGCTCGAATTTGAATGATTTGGATTTGGTTCAAGGCTTGCTGGTGGGTACGAACGGAGTGGAGAACGGTGGCGTGAATTCGCTGTTTGCACAAACCAACCGGCTGCCAACCAATTTGCTGCAGCTGCTCAGCGAGTAACTACTTCGTCACCTTTTGGACTGGGATGATGAACTAAAAAAGCCGATGGAAATTTCCATCGGCTTTTTTGTTGGTAGGATGTGACCACCTATCGCTTGTTCAGCTGGATGAACTTGCGTGGCGCCGAACCGATAAAGAGTTGGCGTGGACGGCCAATCTTCATGGTTGGATCCTCGATCATCTCTTTCCACTGCGCTACCCAGCCGGCGGTACGTGCCACGGCAAAGAGCACGGTGAACAATGCGGTGGGAATGCCCAGCGCGCGGTAGATGATGCCCGAGTAGAAATCCACGTTTGGATAGAGTTTGCGCTCGATGAAATATTCATCGTTCAGTGCAATTTTCTCGAGTTCCATTGCGATTTTGAGCAAGGGCTCGTCCTGCTGGCCCAATTCCTTGAGCACTTCGTAGCAGGATTTGCGCAGCACGGCCGCGCGCGGATCGTAGTTTTTGTAAACACGGTGACCAAAGCCCATCAGGCGGAATGGATCTGACTTATCCTTCGCGCGCTTGATGAAGTGCGGGATGTTTTTCACATCGCCAATTTCTTTCAGCTGTTGAATCACCGCTTCGTTCGCACCGCCATGCGCAGGGCCCCAGAGGGATGCAATGCCCGCGCCGATGCAGGCGAAGGGGTTCGCGCCCGAGGAACCGGCAAGCCGCACGGTACTGGTGGAAGCGTTCTGCTCGTGGTCGGCGTGCAGGATAAAGATTTTCTCCATCGCATCCGCAATCACGGGGTTTACCGTGTATTTTTCGCACGGGGTGGCGAACATCATATGCAGGAAGTTTTCGCAGAAGCCCAAGTCGTTTTGAGGGTAGATGAAGGGCTGGCCTACAGAATATTTGTAGCACATGGCGGCCATGGTTGGCATTTTGGCAATCATACGCATCATGGCGAGTTCGCGCTCGGCTGGGTTATGAATATCGAGCGAATCGTGGTAGAACGCGGAAAGCGATGCCACCGCACCCACCATGATGGCCATGGGGTGTGCACGACGTGGGAAGCCACGATAGAGGAAATGCAATTGCTCGTGCACCATGGTGTGGCGCTTGATGGTGTGCTCGAACCAGTTTTTTTGTTCAGTGTTCGGTAGGTCGCCATAATTCAGCAAATAAGCAGTCTCGAGGAAATTAGCTTTGCTGGCAAGGTCGGCAATGTCGTAACCACGGTAACGCAGGATACCTTTATCACCATCGATATAGGTAATTTCCGAATCGCAGCTAGCGGTGGAGAGGAAGCCTGGATCGAAGGTGAAATGGCCTGTCGATGCATAGAGCTTGCTGATATCGATGACGTTGGCGCCCTCGACCGCTTTGTAAATTGGGAATTCAACGGGTGCGCCGCCTTGAACCGAAAGCTGGGCAGAGCCAACACGTTTAAAACGCGATGCCTGATCCTTGCGAGCAGCTTGTAATTTGGCTGGGCGTTGTGGAATACCACCAGCGCGTGCCTTTTTGGCTACCTTACCCGCGATTTTTTTCTTTGCAGGTTTTGCTTTGGGTTTGGATTTAACAGCAGCTTTAGCCATGGGGTTCTCCTCGCGGTGGATGCAATATTAACGATGACGCTAGCCAGCCATGCTGTGCCCGTCAACGCGCTTTGTGCGGTGCACGTGCTTTCGTGGATTTCTTTTTGGCGCTGTGGCAATTTTCAACCAGTGCGAGAACTTTATGATCGAGCTTTGATAGGGGAAGCGCCGCAATCTCTGCGCGGCTGTGCCAATCGGGTGAGTTCGGTTTGCTTGCGATATACTCCATCGCCACATGGCCGATGAGCTTGAAGTGAGAGTAGGTATGGGTGACCGTGCCAAGCTGCTGCTGAGCGGCGCTACCCTTATTCACGTAAGGAGTTTGTGGAAAGCCATAAAGCCCACCCAGCAACGCCTCGTCGCGCTTTTCGAGGAAGAGTCGACCACGCGCATCCTCGCGCACCAGAATCATTACTTCACGGGTGGGGACGTGCTTTTTGGCTTTGGGGGTGGGGTAGATTTCGGGCGATTTTTTCCCCACGCAAATGACACTGGCGGGACATTGGGCGCATTTTGGATTTTTGGGAGTGCAGATAAGCGAACCGATATCCATCATCGCTTGGTTGTAATTAAAGGGTTCGGCGTGGTTGAGAAGTAGCTCCGCACCTTCCCATAGTTCGGCATCGCTTGGATCTTTCAGCGCAAACACGCGGGCGATGATGCGTTTGACGTTCGCCTCCAAAATGGCGATGGGTTGATGGTAAGCAAACGCAAGAATCGCACTCGCTGTGTTGCGCCCAATGCCCGAGAGGGCGAGGAGTTCGTCGATTGAAGGGGGGGCAGAGGGAAGCCCTCCTTGGGTGCTTAACTGCATCGCGGCATCATGCAAATTGCCTGCACGGCGATAGTAACCCAACCCTTCCCACGCTTTCATGACACTTTCGCGAGGCGCAGAGGCGAGTGCCTCAACAGTTGGGAACTTCTTCAAAAACGGAAAATAAAACCGCTCGCGCACGGTGGCCACCTGCGTTTGCTGAAGCATCACCTCGGAAAGCCAGATATGGTAGGGGTCGGCGGTGGTGCGCCATGGCAGGTCGTGGCGGCCATGGGCGGCATACCACGCCGCAAGGCCAGTATGAAACTTCCCCAAAAGCGCGGGTTTTATTTGCGAGTGGCTCGCAGGGGTGCTAACTCTCTTGGCCATTCCTGATTCATCCTAACATGAACGAGTTCTACATGACCCCGCCCAACGATGCGACTGCAAAAAAAGCCCCCGCCAAAAGCAGCGATAAAATCTTTGATATCACCACTGGCCCGCTGACGGGCTCGGCGAAAATTTACGCCAAGGGTAGCGAGCGTTTGCAGGGCGTGAACGTGGCCATGCGTGCCATCAACATTTCGCTCAAAGCAGGTGAGCCGCCGGTGGTGGTGTATGACCCCTCGGGCGCGTATACCGATAGCAGCGAGAAAATTGATATTGCAAAAGGCCTCTCGCCGATTCGCGCGCAATGGGTGGAAGCGCGCAACGATACCGAGGAATATGTCGGCCGCCCCGTGCGGCCTGAGGATAATGGCTACAAGGAATACCAGAAAATTGAGGTGATGCAGTTCCCGCGTTCCGACCGCAAACCGCGCCGCGCGCGTGCAGGCGGCAACGTGACGCAAATGCATTACGCGAAAAAAGGCATCATCACCCCTGAGATGGAATATGTGGCGATTCGTGAGAACGAAGGCCGCGAGCTTGCAGCGGATGCGATGAAGGGCGGCGAGAGTTTTGGCGCGAGCATCCCGAAAATTGTCACCCCTGAATTCGTGCGCGATGAAGTGGCGCGTGGCCGCGCGATTATTCCTGCCAACATCAATCACACCGAGCTGGAGCCAATGGCGATTGGCCGCAACTTCAAGGTCAAAATCAACGGCAATATCGGCAACTCGGCGATTTCATCGAGCATTGCGGAAGAAGTTGAGAAAATGGTGTGGGCGACGCGTTGGGGGTCGGACACGATTATGGATCTATCGACCGGCAAAAATATTCATGCGACGCGGGAATGGATTATTCGCAATTCGCCTGTGCCGATTGGCACCGTGCCGATTTACCAAGCGCTTGAGAAAGTGGGCGGCATTGCGGAAGACCTGACATGGGAAATTTTCCGCGACACGCTGATTGAGCAAGCCGAGCAGGGGGTGGATTACTTCACCATCCATGCGGGTGTACGGTTGCCATTCGTGCCGCTGACGGAAAACCGCGTGACGGGGATTGTGAGCCGCGGCGGCAGCATCCACGCCAAATGGTGCATGGCGCACCACGAGGAAAACTTCACCTACACGCATTTCGCGGAAATTTGTGAAATCATGAAGGCGTATGATGTGAGCTTCAGCCTTGGTGATGGCTTGCGCCCAGGCTCGATTCAGGATGCGAACGACGCTGCGCAATTTGCGGAGCTGAAAACGCTAGGCGAACTGACCAAAACCGCGTGGGAGCATGATTGCCAAGTGATGATCGAAGGCCCCGGCCACGTGCCGATGCACCTCATCAAAGAGAATATGGAGAAGCAACTGGAGGCGTGCCACGAAGCGCCGTTCTATACGCTTGGGCCACTAACGACGGATATTGCACCGGGTTATGACCATATTACGAGCGCGATTGGCGCGGCGATGATTGGCTGGTTCGGCACCGCGATGCTGTGCTATGTGACGCCGAAGGAGCACCTAGGGTTGCCCAACCGTGATGACGTGAAAGAGGGCGTGATTGCCTATAAAATTGCTGCACACGCGGCGGATTTGGCGAAGGGGCACCCATCCGCACAAATTCGGGATAATGCACTCAGCCGCGCGCGGTTTGATTTTAGGTGGGAGGACCAATTTAACCTGAGCCTCGACCCCGATACAGCGCGGGAATACCACGATGAAACACTGCCGGCGGATGGCGCCAAGGTCGCCCATTTTTGCAGCATGTGCGGGCCTAAATTTTGCAGCATGAAAATCAGCCAAGAGGTGCGCGAGTTTGCCAAAACCGAAAATGCCCTCGACAAAAATGCTGCACTCGCGCTCGATGAAACCACTGCACAAAAAGGCATGGATGACATGAGCAAAAAATTCATCGAAGCAGGGTCAGAGATTTATCATAAGGTGGGGTGATGGCTGATCAAAAATATGTTACATTGATTCTTGGCGCGGGTAGTAGCTGTCCATATGGGTTTCCATTGGGGTCTGATCTTATCAAATTGATTGTCGATGAGGCCAGAAGGGTCAGTGGCGAGGCAAGAAAGAATGTATCAGAATATAACAAGCTTTATACCAAACTGCAGCAAAGGCATGGCAGAGGAGTAGAGTACGATCAATTTCTAAAGTTACTAGACCAGATAGCAGGACAGTTAACTTTATATAAGCCACAAAGCATAGACAGTTTTTTGAATAATCTATATGCACAAAATAACGAAGAATCCATTATTTTTGTTGATGTTACTAGGTATCTTCTATCATGTGTTATTACAAAAAATTATCTTCCAAATAGATATTTTACAGAGGAGCCAAAGTTAGAAGGCGTGAAGCCTACCAAGTGGTTACACCAACTTTTAAATGCAATTTTCTATTGGGCACATAAAAGAAACTATAAACTTGAAGAGTTGCCAATCAAAATTGTAACATTTAATTATGATACTTTATTGGAACAGTATTTTTGTGAGCTTGTAAAAGCTAGCCACTTTCTACCCAAGGAACACAAACAAAAAATTATTGAACTATTTCTAAAAAGTGTAACCCACGTCTATGGCCAGATAGGCTATTTTAAGTGGGATGATAAAGTTCTTAATGCGCCAAAAGATTGTCATGATGATGAGGTTGTCAATCTAGAGATTCTATCAGGACGAGTAGCTTCAATTGATTCAACCAGCGGTCATGTGGTTGAGCACCAAAGAACTTTAGCACTTAATTCTTTTCATCGTATTTCACTTGTTCCCAATTATGTGCCTTCCAAGGATGATCAAGAAACTTTTCGACATAAAAAAGAATCAACTGATACCGCCATTAATTGGATTGAGAACTCTAAAACTTTGATAATCTCTGGATATGCGTTTGATAATACTAATAACGAAATTATTAAACTTCGTGAGTCTTCTGCACATGTTCCCAACATATATGTTACGTTATACGACGCTGGGTATGCACTAAAAAATAAAGCTGACCTGCTATTTAGACAGTGTAGTAAAAAGGTGGGCGACCCTTTTAATACCAACAGGCCAGTGTCTATAGATGGCCAATATGTATATAATAATGCGGGATATATGAACCCAGAAATTGTTGCGCGAATCTTTAATTCTAATACCCATACGCTACTGTCCAAAGAAGTTGACTTAGTGCAATCAGTTTTTGAATTAGTGTAGATTACTCTACCCCACCTTATCACCACCCCAAGGAACCCCATGAAAGCCCGTAACATGCTTGCTCTTGCTATCCTCGTCCTCGGCTCGCTCGCTGCGTTTTATTGCTATACGCGCATGGCGGAGTTGTTGCCGATGAGTAACCCTGATGCAGTGACGAAAACGCACGCGAAAATCATTGCGGTGGATACGCCG
>CAUJIC010000026.1 GCA_963205305.1 Pseudomonadota bacterium
GCAGCATCGACAAAATGCTGGTAATTCGAGTGAATGGCCGATATGCGCCATTGCTGATAAGGAATCACCATGCCCCGCTATAAATTAACGATAGAATATGACGGCACGCCCTATTCGGGTTGGCAAAAGCAGACCGAAGCGCCCAGCGTGCAATCGGTGGTCGAGGCGTCCTGCACGCATTTCATGAACGCGAGCGAAACGGTGGAAGTGGTGTGCGCAGGCCGCACGGATGCAGGCGTGCACGCGCGCGGGCAAGTGGTGCATGTGGATTTTGCCGAGGCGCGCGAGCCCTACGCCATTGTGCGCGGCCTGAATGCGCTGATGATGGATGCGCCGATTGCGGTGATAAGCGCGGAAGAAGTGGCGGATGATTTTTCGGCAAGGTTTAATGCGACCAAGCGGCATTACCTTTACCGCATCATCAACCGCCGCGCGCGCCTCGGGCTCGATGCGACGCGGGCATGGCATGTGTATCAGCCACTTGATATTGAGCGTATGCGCGAGGCAGCGGCGCTGCTGATTGGCAATCATGATTTCACGAGTTTCCGCAGTGGCGCATGCCAAGCCAAAAGCCCCATCAAAACGCTCGATACGCTCGAGATTAAAACGCGCGAGAAAAACCCTGAGCAGGTAATGATTTATACTTCCGCGCGCTCGTTCCTGCACCATCAGGTGCGCAACATGGTGGGTACGTTGGTCTATGTCGGCATGGGCAAATGGAGCGTGGCGGATGTGGCAGCGGCGCTTGAAGCCAAGGATAGGCGTGAAGGTGGCCCTATGGCACCCGCGCATGGGTTGTATTTGATGCGGGTGGAGTATTAGTTTTTATCATCCCATTTTCCAGATTCTATCCAAGCTTCCACAGCTTGAGCTTTTTCAGGCGTATCTACCGCTCGCACAATAGCTATACGCAAAGCCCAGTAGAATGAATCTATCCACACAACGGTTTTGTTTTCTGTGCGCTTAAATGTAGGGTCAGAATAAGGACGTTGGGATGTTTGTTGCTCAAGCGCAGTAAGTTTGGCGTCATCTGTAGTGAGCATTCGTCCAAATTTTGTTATTCTTGGAGTATCACTTGAGCATGTTCGCAGGTTATAGCGATGAAACATAGGACACCGAACCTCGTTCCATAAAAATTCACACACTTCATCAACATTGAGCCCCTCAGGTGTATCTATTTCCCAAGGAAAGTTATTTTTTACAAAACTCTTAAATAATGTTGATTTGCTTGGCTTTTTTACTCCTGAGTGAAAAAGCTGTGACGCGCCATCTGTGGCAGCAACGAGAAGCATCGACAACGGTTTATGCAAACTACCCTTAGGGCCTTGATCTGGTTTTTGAATTGTTAGAAGGAACCGAAATTCTTCCAAAAAGGGGTCGATAATATCTTTAACAAAAACGACGAGCGCTGGTGAAACATGCTCTGGTAAAGTAATCGGCTGGTAGGGCATATCAATTCCTTCAGGCGAAAAACCGCTCCAGCATGCGCTGATAGATTTTGGCGAGGCCTTTGAGGGTTTTTACTTCCACGCGCTCATCGACCATGTGGCTGGTGCGGCCGGTGGTGCCGAACTCGATGACGGGGCAATAATCCTTTATGAAGCGCGCATCCGACGTGCCGCCGGTGGTGGAAAGTGCGGGGGCGCTGCCCATGACATCCTTCACGGATTCGACGACGATGCTCGCCAGCGCTTCGTCACGCGTCAGGAATGCCTCGCCGCTGATGCGGCTGGTGAGGGTGTAGGCGCCGCGCGGGTCGAGGCGCGAGCGCACCCATGCATCGATTTCCTTGCCCGTGTGCAAATTGTTGAAACGCACGTTGAACAGCGCAGTGGCCTTGGCGGGAATCATGTTGCTGGTGGGGTTGCCGACATCCACACTCGTCACCTCGAGGTTGCTGGGGGGGAAGAACTCTGTCCCCTCGTCCAGCGTTTTGGTGTAGAGCGCGTGGAGCATGTGGATGAGGCGGGTGACGGGGTTATCGGCAAGGTCGGGATAGGCGACGTGGCCTTGTTTGCCCTCCACCTCGAGCTTGAAGCCAATGCTGCCACGGCGGCCGATTTTGGCCATTTCGCCGAGCACATTCGGGTTGGTGGGTTCGCCGACGATGCAGGCGTCAATCTTCTCGCCGCGGGCTTTGAGGAATTCCAGCATTTTCTTCGTGCCGTTGATGGCGACGCCTTCTTCGTCCTGTGTGATGAGGAAGGAAATGGAGCCGTTAGGTTTGTGGTTGGCGAGATATTCCTTCACCGCCACCATAAACGCCGCAATGGCGCCCTTCATATCCTCCGCGCCACGACCATACAGCTCGCCATCAATTACCTCAGGCGTAAACGGCGGCACTTTCCACGCCGCCTCATCACCCACGGGCACCACATCCGTATGCCCTGCGAAACAGAAGTTGGGGGCGGAGGTGCCAAGGCGGAGGTATAGGTTCTCGACGGGGGCTGTCCCCTCCTCCGCAAATGTTTGGCGGGTGGCGACGAAGCCAAGGGGCGTGAGGAAATTCTCGATCACATCGAACACGCCCGCGGTGGTGGGGGTGACGCTGGGGCAGGCAATGAGTGCCTTGGCGAGTTCGGTGACGTTCATCAGTCGCGCAACAATTCGTTGATGCTGGTTTTGCTGCGGGTTTTTTCGTCCACGCGTTTTACAATCACCGCGCAGGCGAGGCTTGGGTCGGTTGGATTTTTGCCTGGCAAGGTGCCAGGGACGACGACGGAATAGGCAGGCACGCGGCCATAGAACACTTCGCCGCTCGCGCGATCGACAATTTTGGTGGAGGCGCCTAAGAACACGCCCATGGAAATCACTGCGCCTTCCTCGATGATTACGCCTTCGGCCACTTCGCTACGCGCGCCGATGAAACAATGATCCTCGATGATGACGGGGTTCGCCTGCAATGGCTCGAGCACACCGCCGATGCCAACGCCGCCGCTGATATGGCAGTTTTTACCAATTTGGGCGCAAGAGCCAATCGTCACCCATGTATCCACCATCGTTCCGCTGCCGACATGCGCGCCGATGTTGATGAAGCTGGGCATGAGCACCACGCCCGATTCGATGTGGCTGCCATAACGCGCAAAGCTGCCCGGAACGGCGCGGAAACCTGCGGCCTTGAACTGCTCTTCGCTCCACCCTTTGGTTTTGGTGGGCACTTTGTCGTACCAGCCATGGGTGCTGCTCATCACGCTGTTGGGGTTGAGGCGGAAGCTGAGCAAAATAGCCTGCTTCACCCATTGGTTCACCACCCATGCGCCATCTTTCTTTTCAGCGACGCGGAGTTTGCCATCATCCAGCGCTTTTAGCACCTTTTCAACCGCTTCGCGGATGTCGCCCTGCGTTTCGGTGGTGATGCTGGCGCGGTTGTCCCAGCCGTTTTCGATGGTGTTGCTTAGTTGTGTGCTCATAAATCCCTCGGGTTTGCTGTGGCGGATTTAGTGCGAGCGCGCTTGATTAGCAACCAAAAGCGACTATATATCCGCACATAGCGAGGATTTATGTTCATACAGACCGAAGCCACCCCGAACCCCAACACCATGAAATTCCTGCCCGGATGCGAGGTGCTGGGCGATAAAACGGCGTTTTTCACGGATAGCGACAACGCGAAGGGCAGCCCGCTGGCGAGCGCCCTGTTTGTGCTCAAGGATATTCGCGCGGTGTTTTTTGGCGGCGATTTTATCACCGTGACGAAAACGGAAGCCGCAAGCTGGGATGTGTTGAAGCCGCAAATCCTCACCACGGTGATGGAGCATTTCCAGAACGGCCTACCGCTGATGGCACCTGCGGGTGCTGAAAGCGCACCATCAAGCGCTGAGATTAGCTACTCGGCGGATGAGCAGGAAATTGTCGACCAAATTAAAGAGATGATTGAAGTGCGCGTGCGCCCTGCAGTCGCTCAGGATGGCGGCGATATTGTGTTCCATAGCTTTAAGGATGGGATTGTGAAGCTGGAGATGCACGGCGCATGCTCGGGCTGCCCATCATCCACCGCGACGCTGAAAAACGGCATCGAGAATATGCTGAAGCATTACATTCCGGAAGTGATTGCGGTGGAGCCTGCTTAAATATTTAAGCGCTAGCGCGACTGATGAGGGCCTTGCCCTCAAACTCCCGCCGCTTCGCGGGTCGCCAGTAGGCTCCCTAGGTGCTTCGCACCTAGGCCTGAATATCGAGTAGATATTCGTCGAGCTTTTTCTGAGTAGCCAACACCTTCAGGTTCGCCTTCGCACCATAGGTGGAAATGTTGAGGCCCACCAATTCTTCCTCAAGCGAAACGTTTGGAAGCTGATCGACCCCGCCTTCAGCGTTTGGCACAGGCACCGTCGCAGGATTTTTATCGACTACGCGTGAGGTAACCCCGCCACTTTCAACGCTCGATAGCTGAAGCTGCTTTGCGGCAAAGTCTTTGGTGTTGAGGTTCGCGATATTATCGGCCGCTACGGCCACGCGTTTTTCGTTCGCGAATACGCCCGAAAGCGCCACTGCTGCCACACTTACCATCATTTGCTCCTTCTTGAGCCCATAGCGAGCTTCTTGCCTTATTCTTCGACCCTACATGAAAATAGTTAAAAAAGCACGAAGAATATCAACAATGCGATGGATTTAGCTGGCTAAAATTTTAGATATTCCCTGTGAAATCAACGCTTTTTGACCGTATCGCTGATTTTGCGAGGCGAGGCCTTAGTATCCCCCGATTTCTTATCATCAAACGCGCTGAAAATGCCGCGCAGGAACCCTGGGGTGAGGCCCGAAAGCGGGTTAACCCCCACATCGGGCTCGGCATAATTGCCTTTCACGCTGAAGTTGAAGCCAATCAGCCCCTCACCTTCACCCCCTGCCAATGCCCCAATCAACGGAATTTTACCGACGATAGAGTTAAGCGCATAGGCGGGCACCAACACGCCGTTAAGGTCGAGCTTCGTGGTAGACGTATCGACTGTGCCGTTAATGGTGATACCTATAGCGGCACCATTTGCCATCCCCTTATCGACGGTAATGACCCCTGCACGCGATGCCATGTTTGCCGAAAGTTTATCGAACGAGATGCCACTACCCGTCAGCGCATTCGCCACGCCCGTGAGCGATGCGATGGAGAGAATGCGTCCCAAGATTTGTGAGTTTTGTAAATTAAAGTCGGTTATCAGCAATCGAGCATTAAGCTGTGGCGGCGTTAATTTATCATCGTAGGTACCGCGAAGCTCGAACGTTCCTTTGGTCATACGATCGGTAATGTCGAAAGCTTTGAGCAAGCTGCCCGCATCGACCGCTGTCAGCAAAAACTGGCGTGTGCCGCCAACATTGGTAATCCCACCTTTGACATCGCCCTTGACTGTTTTTGCCGAAAAATCGGCCGATTCACAACGCGCTTCACTGCAATTAAGCGCCGCTTTGACACCGATGAACGGGGCGTCTTTGACCATCAGTAATTCGCCTAAATCGATGTCGAGCTTCATGGCTGGGAAATTGGCGAGCAGTGCGTTCTCGCCACCACCGCCATAGGCAACGCTGGCATCCAAGCGCTTGCCACGCACAGTGATATCTGGCACTTCGGCTGGCTTATAAAGTAGCGTGAAATCGTTGCGACCACTTGCTACTTTCGGGTCTTTGCTCTCGCGCCCTTTGACCACCAACTCAAGAGGTTTACCGCTAGGTTGGCTGAGTTTTAGATCCGTCATACCGCTATCACCCAACACGAGCGACGTATCAAGCGTTAGCCCTTCAGCATCGGCTTTCAATGTGCCGTTGATCTTGCTGATATTATAACCGCCATAGACATTATCTTGCCCTACATCGTGCAGGGCGGTGGCAATCTTATAATCCACCGCACCAAGATTGACTTCATTCGGATCGGTACTCGGGTTGTTCGAGAACGCATCGAACTTCAACGTCATATCGACATCAGCCGACCCTTTGATGGTCTTGGCATTGAGGCCGAATTTATCATCGAACGGAAACTGCTTGAGAGACAGCATTGTGACTGCATCTGAAGCTGGCACAGCAAGTGAAAGGGTGGTTTCCATCGGCGTTGTTGGACTCATCAAATCGGGACACCACAACGTACCGCTTTTGACTTTTGTACCACTCATCAGCGATCCGCCTGAGCCATCGACCTTTAGGGTATTACCCGTGATGTGCACCATGCCATTCATTTTTTCGACCAGCGGAAAATTTGGTAAATACTCGAAGGTAATCTCGCGCGCATCGACCACCGAGGTAATCGAAGCATCTGGCAATACATCAGCTGCAATATCGGCTGGGGTAAGATTCACCTTCAAGGTGCCCTTCGCGGCATAGCCCGATTTGAGTTTATTCGTCACCCACAGCCTAGATTCTGGCGCCAGCGCAATCGGCCAATATTTATAAAGTTTATCAATGTTTAGGCGCGTGGTTTCCGCATTCGCTGTTACATACCATCCATCCTCACGCTTATCGGCATTGGCGCTGGCCGTGATAAGGGTATCCTCAAGCTGTAACTTTGCTTGGGTAAGTTTTAGGTGCTGCTTTGACCAATCACCCTCCAACATGATATTACTGCGACCCAGTTTTAGCGGTTTTGCAAACCATGCTGGCGCCGTGAATAATGCTTTGGGCGTACTTATGTTTGCACGGAAATAACTCAACACAAAATCATCGGTAATCGCAGCAGCAATCGTACCATCGATGGGCCCATCAGCCTCGACATCTTTGGGGCATGTGTCGAACAGACAGAATAATTTCGAGGGCACTTGCGATAGCTGAACTGCGAGCACATGCTCGGGTGAATTGGGGATGGAGCGTAAACCCGCCGTGATTCTGACTGGAACCGCATCCACCGTGAATGGCATAGAAAGCACTGCATCATACCCACGACCATGACGACTTAGGCGCAAATCGAACGGTGAACTATTGATTTCAGTTTTTGAATTTTCATCGGTGAAGGTCAGCGATGCATCATCGATCACGAAATCATGAAATGGTAGCGCCGCAGGATTAAATCCAGCGCTTTTTTCTCCACTGCTACCGAAGAATACCATCATTTCCTCGATCGGCATGCGTGCAGGCGCACCTTCAACACCAAGCTCGACCAAACCTTGCGCATTGCGCGCGGCAAACATGCGCGGCCCACGCACAATCACGCTGTGCAACATGGTGCGGGTGGGCAGAAAGCCAATCGGGTCGATGGTTGCGTACATCTCGGGCATCTGGGCAAAAATACTGCCGTCACGTTTTGCGATATTGACATTCTTCACCCGCAGCTTGCCCAACTCGGTAATGCTGCGCCAATTCACGGTGACATCGCCAATGGTGATGACATAGGGCGCTTCAGCGCTGTTCACGGCGTTTAAAATAATGGGTTTTGCAAAATCCAGCGAGCGTTCGTCGCCATAGAGCCAAAAGCCAAGCCCCATCAACGCCAACGTTGCGAATAGCAAGAAGCGATGTGTGAGAAACCAAACGAAGCGGAGATGCTTGACCATAGGACCTATTTACTGAAACAATGTGCATATGCACACTGAAAATTCACGCGTTACTATCACCCACACGCTGCCACTGGCAAGCCGCGAAACAGAAAGCCAGCATTGTATCGACGCGCTTGCTGCATTGCCAATGCTTGAAGCCGCCCTCGCCGACCCTGCCATGCGCGCACTCATCCACAGCGCGGCGGGTAATGCACCCTACCTTGCACGGCTGATGACAAAATACCCAGCACAACTTGTGGCCATCCACCTAGATGGCTTTGATGATGCGTGGCTGAAGCTGGCCGAAGAAACCAAAGCGCTGGATGTGGCCGCACTCGACCAACCCACGCTGATGCTTCATTTGCGCCAATTAAAGGCGCGCGCCGCGCTCACCATTGCACTCGCTGATATTTCTGGCACGTGGCCGCTGGCTAGCATCACCCGCGCCCTTTCAGAATTCGCAGGGGATGCAGTGACGCAGACCTTGCGCCACCTGTTGTTCAAAGCTGCACAGCGCGGCGAATACACCATTACCAACCCCGCCGAGCCCGAAGCGGCTAGCGGCATCATCATCCTTGGCATGGGTAAGCTTGGTGCGTTTGCACTGAATTACTCGAGCGATATCGATTTGATTGTGCTGTTCGACAAGGCCACCCTGCCCTACACAGGCGCGCGCAACGCGCAAGTGTTCATGAATAAACTCGCGGGCGATCTGCAGACCGTTATGCAGGAGCGCACCAGTGAGGGTTATGTTTTCCGCACCGATTTGCGGCTGCGTCCCGACCCCATGTCGACACCACTAGCGGTGACTACTGCGGCCGCAATGAGCTATTACGAAACGGTTGGCCAAAACTGGGAACGCGCGGCGATGATCAAGGCGCGGCCGATTGCGGGCGATATGGCGGCGAGCGATGCCTATATGCGCGAGCTGGTGCCGTTCATTTGGCGCAAGACACTCGACTTCGCGACGATTGCCGACATTCACTCCATCAAACGCCAGATGAATGTGAAAGCGGGCAAGGTGATTGAGCTGGCTGGCCATAATGTCAAAATCGGCATGGGTGGCATCCGCGAGATTGAGTTTTTTGTCCAGACGCAACAGCTAGTGTGGGGCGGTCGCATCCCTGAACTGCGAGTGAAATCGACGCTCGCAGGGCTGAATGTTCTGACGAAATATGAACTGGTGACACCTGAAGTGCGCGACACGCTAACGCGCAGCTATGAATGGTTACGCACGATTGAGCACCGCCTGCAAATGCGTAACGATGAGCAGACCCACACCTTGCCGACTGATGAAGCTGCCTTGCGCGAAGTGGCATTATTTGCAGGGTATGATTCGACGGAAAGCTTCGCGGCGGAATGTATCGAGACCCTTAAAACGGTGCATAAAATTTACACCGATTCGATGATGGATTCAGCCCCACTCGCGGTGGATGGTAACTTGGTGTTCACTGGGGTGGAGGCCGACCCTGATACGCTCAAAACACTCGCCAGCCTTGGTTACACGGAAACGCAACGCATCAGCGATATTATTCAGGGTTGGCACCGTGGCCATCGCCGCTCCACGCGTAGCAAGCGCTCGCGCCAAGTGCTGACGGAGCTGGTGCCCGCACTACTCACCGCGCTTGGTAAAACCGCGAACCCTGATGCGGCGTTTTTCCATTTCGATGATTTTATCGACCGCCTACCCAGCGGCGCGCAAATTTTTTCGCTGTTCCTCTCGCGCCCAGAAATGTTGGGGCTGCTGGCCGATATTTTAGGTTCCGCCCCTGCACTGGGTGACACGCTGAGCAACAACCCCTCGCTGCTCGATGGCGTGCTGGAGGCCGATTTCTTCCAAGGTCTGCCCTCGAAAGAGGAACTGGAAAACCTTGTGACCGAGCGTTTGCGCTTTGCCCACGCCTTCGAACAAAAGATGCTTTACTTGCGTGTGTTCAATAACGAAAAGCGCTTCCAAGCGGGCGTGCATTTGTTGAAACGCCTCGCCACCCCAAAGCGTGTCGGCGCGTTTTTATCCGACATTGCCGAAATTATTCTTCAATGCACGATGGTGGAAGTGACGGCGGAATATGCCGCGCACGCGACCCATTTTACACCCGTGCCATTTGCCGTGCTCGCGCTTGGTAAACTAGGCGGACGCGAGATGACCTTTGGCTCTGACCTTGATATTGTGCTGGTGTATGATGATATCGTCGACGCGGCATCGGACGCACGCACGCACCTCACCCGCATCAGCCAACGGTTCCTCAGCGCACTTACGCTACTCACCCGCGAAGGGCGCTTGTATGAGGTGGATACGCGCCTGCGCCCCGGTGGCAGCGATGGCCCACTGGCCGTAAGCCTTACCGCGTTCGATGATTATTTCACCAACAGCGCGTGGACGTACGAATTCATGGCACTCACCCGTGCGCGCGTGGTGGCTACCAATGCGCCCGAATTTGCCGCGCGGCTGGAGGCAACAGTGCGCGACCATGTGGTGAAACCGCGCGACAACGCCATTCTCCTCAAGGATGTGCTGGATATGCGCGAACGCATCGCTAAGCAGTTCCCCACCCACAACCCATGGGCACTGAAGCATATTCGCGGTGGCATGGTGGATATGGATTTCATCGCGCAATATCTGGTGCTGCGCTATGCGAGTGAGCACCCGAGCATCTGGCATCGCAGTGCGCGGCAAGTGTTCGAGACGGCACAAACCGATGGCATTGTGAACGAAACTGTCACCGCGCCACTGCTGGAGGCGAAACGCTTCCTCTCGGATCTGATGAGTTTACTGCGCCTTTCGGCATCGGGCGGGTTGATTACGGATGATGCGCCGATTGGCCTCAAAAACTTGCTGACGCAGGGCATGAAGATGGAACATTTCGAAGCGCTGAAAGAAAAAGTCCTCGCGCTTGAAGCAAATGTTAGCCTCGCGTTTGACCACATGGCGCGCGGAAAACTTTAACGCACGCCGCTTGACGATTGACGCACGCGAACTACATTACCTCTAAACCCGCGCTTAAAGGAGCCACCCATGCCGACTGCTAAAAAAAAGACCGCTACGAAAGTTACCGTGAAGAAAGTTGCCATCAAAAAGCCTGTTGTTAAGAAAGCCGTCGCGAAGAAGCCCGCTACAAAAGCCGTGACCACAAAATCATCCCCAGCAATTAAATCTGTACGCGAAGGCGCGGCAGCACCCGTGTGCAGCCTTGCGCTGACGGGCAATAAGAATATCGACCTTGCGAGCTTTAAAGGCAAAAAGAATGTGGTGCTTTATTTTTACCCTAAGGATGACACACCAGGCTGCACCACTGAATCGAAGGATTTTGCCGCACTAGCAAAACAGTTCGATAAAGCGAATACAGTCATCATCGGCATCAGCAAGGATAGCCTTGCTAGCCACGATAAATTCCGCGCGAAGTATGAACTGCCATTTGCGCTGGCAAGCGACAATTCGGGTATTACCGAGGCGTTCGGCGCGTGGGGCGAAAAGAGTATGTACGGCAAAACCTATTTTGGCATTGTACGTAGCACCTTCCTCATCGACAAAGCGGGCAAAGTGGCACGCGCATGGCCCAAAGTGAGCGTGACAGGCCACGCCGCCGAGGTGTTAAAGGCAGCGCAAGGGTTGAAATAGAATTTAACCACCCGCGCAAGCGCGCCGATGCTGTGGATAGTTTTCAACCGCATTGTCAAATTCCAAGCAACTCGATAGAGCTTAACTACGATAGCACGAGGGGCTTATGAAAATTTGTATTCTGGGTGCAGGGGTGCTGGGTGTCACCAGTGCTTATGAGCTAGCCAAACGTGGGCACGAAGTCACTGTCATCGAGCGGCAGTCAGCCCCTGCGAACGAATGTTCGTTCGCCAATGGCGGGCAGCTTAGCTACTCGCACGCTGAACCGTGGGCTAACCCCCATGTGTTTCCTAAATTATTCAAATGGGCGTTTCAGGAAGATGCACCGCTGGTACTGCGCCCCTCGGCCGACCCGCATATGCTGCGCTGGGGCTTGCTGTTTTTGCTGAATTGCTTGCCTAGCAAAGCGCGTGCGAACTGCGAAACCATGCTGCGCCTTGGCCTTTACAGCAAACAAAAAATGGCAGAGTTGCGTGCTGATACTAAGGTCGAATTTTCCTTCCTTGGCAACGGCACGCTGCATGTATTCGATAACCAACAATCGTTCGATGGTGCGCGCCGCCACGCCGAGTTCCAGAGCAAACTGGGCTGCGACGAAACAGCGATGACGCCTGAGGAATGCTTCAAGCTGGAGCCCACCCTTGCCAACACCACCAAAAAACTGGTGGGCGGCATGTATGCGCCGATCGATGAGAGTGGTGACATCCATTTCTTCACCGTCAACCTCGCTAAATATTGCGCGGAAAAATACGGCGTCAAATTCCTCTATAATCAAGAAATTGCGCGGCTGCACAAAACCGATAACCGCATCACCCATGTGGAAATTGAGGGCCAGCACCGCGATTATATGGCGGGGTTCGATGCCTATGTGATGGCGATGGGTTCACACAGCGCGGTGCAACTGCGTAAGCTTGGCCTCTATGTGCCTATTTATCCGATGAAGGGTTACTCCATCAGCTTTAATTCCAGCGAGCACAGCCCAAAAGTCAGCATCACCGATGATGCGGCGAAACAGGTTTACACATTGCTTGGCAGCCGCATGCGCGTGGCGGGCACGGCAGAATTTGCGGGCTATAACGAGGAAGTTCGCAAAGTGCGGATCGACCCACTGAAGCGCGGCATGGCCGAGCTGTTCCCCAAAGCGCCGATGGAAGAGCTGACCGAATGGGCATGCCTGCGTCCATCAACGCCCGATGGCCCACCCATCATTGGAAAAACACCGATTGGCAATTTGTTCATGAACACGGGCCACGGCACGCTGGGGTGGACGCAAGGTGCGGGCAGTTCCCGCTTGCTGGCGGATATTATCGATAACAAGCCGACGGAAATTCCGCTCAGTGGCTTGGATATCGAGCGCAACCTCATCAAGCTATAGCCATGAGCTTCACCACCCACAATCTCCCCGTCCCCAATACTGTCGGCGAGAAAGGCACGCACACGCTTGCAGTGTATGATTGGGGCAACCCCGATGCACAGCGCATTGTGATGTGTGTGCACGGCCTAACGCGCAACGCGCGGGATTTTGATTTTATTGCTGGTCAACTCGCTGCCACTGGTCGCCGTGTGCTGGCCGTCAGCATGGCGGGGCGCGGGGAAAGCGCATGGTTGGCCGACCCGATGGGTTATAATTATGCCAGCTACGTGGCCGATTGCATGGCGGTGATGGATAATTTTCACATCCGCGAGGTGGAGTGGATTGGCACCAGCATGGGCGGCATTGTGGGCATGATGATGGCCGCAAGCAACCCACGGCGCATTAAAAAACTGGTGATGAACGATATTGGCGCACTGCTGAGTAAAGAAGCGCTGACACGGATTTATGATTACGTGAACACTATGCCCAAGCAGTTCGAGAGCCGCGCGACGGCGGACACGTACCTGCGCGAAATATTCAAGCCGTGGGGCATTACGGATGAAACGATTTGGCAGCGTTTTGTCGATACCTCGCTCATCACCCGCGATGGCACATTGCGCTATGCCTGCGACCCCGCGATTGCGATTCCGCTTGCCGTGGGTAGCAAAAATTTTACCGAGGTGACAGATGTTTCCTTGAGCCCCATTTGGAAAGAAATCCAGACGCCGACCCTAATTTTGCGCGGCGAGGAATCGGATATTTTGAGCGAGGAAACGGTGAAAGCCATGCGCGCCACGAACCTGAACGCGGAGGCCATTTCCTACCCCAATGTTGGCCATGCCCCTGCCCTGATGACGGATGCGGACACTAAGCCCATCCTGAACTGGCTGGACCGCACGCTGGGTGACCTGATGGCCGTGAGTTTTTAGCCGCCGATTGAATATTGAAGGGGGCTCTTTGCCCCCTTCGCTATCGCTGACCCCAGCCGCAAGCGGCTCGGGATGGAACCCTTCGCACAGCTAAATGGCAGCCATTGTCATTCTTTACATTTTCTGCTATTCTACCCCCATGAGCAACGCCCCCATCAGCAATAATAACTCCCTTGCCCGTGCCGCTGAGCGCGTGCGCGCCGCGCGTGAGGCCGAGCGTGTGGGTTCGGTGGTTCAGGCTACACCGCTGGTGGAACCACAAAAGACCAGCGCCAAGGTGCGTGCGCGCCTCAACCATGTGCCCGATGATGAAACGCTGGGCGGCATGATTGGCAATGCACTAGCCGCCCTCGCCCGCGGCGTACGCTGGGCGCGTGGCTCGATTCTCAATTTGTTGGTTTAGCAGGGCTATTCTAACGAACGGTAGCCACCATTCGGAAGTTGCATAGTGTTGCGTCCATATTCCATGACTTGTTGAGATAGCGCATTAATTACTTTGGGCAGTGTACTATAAAGCTGCGCACCAACCGTTGTATCGCCCATCGGGTTATGGATCAAAGAATCATTAAGAATGCGCTGAATTTCGCGCATGGCAAATGTTACGCGGTCCTTCATGTCAGCCATGCTTACCGGTGGCCCCAATCGAAGAGCTGGATTGTTCCCACACAAAGCATGTTCTAGTTGTTGACTCACAACAGGCTCCGCCGCACCCAGCGCCGATTGCTGATAATCAAAGGCTATTGGCCCCATGGCCTCTTCATTCGACCGAGCAGCTTGACGCAGTTTCTGAAATTCATCTGACACTACTCTCCTTATAAATACGGGGGCGGATTCAGCATCACTGTAGGCGTTTTGCATAATTTCTCCTAGATTGAATGGTCATAGCTATAGCATGTCGCTGCTTGGCCATCTGTGACAATTCTGTGAAGTTTACTGTGGCGGCAAGATGGGTAATGAGCTCGCCGCCCTCGCCCGTGGCGTATGTTCGGCGCGTGGGTCGACTTTGAATTTGTTGGTGTGAATTTCGACGGCTTCAGTTTGCCTTCGACTTAATACTGACGTGCTTCTTCTGTGTGGCTGGAGATTCTATTTACGTACTTGGCTTGCTCGAATGCCCTATGTATTTCTGCTCTCGCATCTTGCTCTATTTTGCTATCGCCGACCGAGCCTTTGGCCTGAAACTCTATCAGCGCTCTGCGATATAAAGGTGCTTTAAGCCTCTGATTAAAAATTTCCATGCAGGTCTGCTGCATCCATTCTGGTTTATCCTTTAGAGCGCTCATTACACTAGTTTCTGCGGCTATAAGATTTACGCTCCAAAGATTGGCACCTTGGGCAAGATATGACGCGGCCTTCAAGCTAATATCTTTATCCGTTACCGACTCACCAAAGAATGCTCTTTCAAGTGCCTTCGTCATTATTCCTTTCACTTTGTCCATATGCTTTAACATATAAGCTAGCTGGCTTCGCTGCTCCTCAATCGTTGCACGAATATCAGTTTTTTTGCCAATCAATTGAAGCAGCCCGTTCACTCTGCTTTCATGGGCGACAGGTTTTGCCAACATACCCTCAATATCTGCACAAATATGAGCAAAGACGTTATCGACATAGTCGCGCACATAATTACTCGATATCGGTGGTTTTCCCTGAATCCTTACAGTCCATCGGCTCTGATCGTTGTTCATACAGTCTCCTTAAGGGGTGCGCGAATATAGCAATCAATCGTCGCTAGAGTATGACGATTCTGTGAAGTTTACTGTGGCCGCAAGATGGGCTAGAGTGAAAAAGGAATGACAGGCTTCATTAATATACTCAAAACAATCCAAGGACTTATCGCATGGCCACTGAACTGAACTGGCAAGACCCCCTGAACCTCGACGGCGAACTGAGCGAAGATGAACGCCTGATTCGTGATGCCGCGCGCGGCTTTGCGCGCGATAGGCTTTTCCCCGGGGTGATTGAAGCAAACCGCCACGAACAATTCGACCGCGAGATTATGCGCGATATGGGCGCGCAAGGGCTGCTTGGCAGCACCATCAATGGTTATGGCTGCGCGGGCGTGAGCCATGTGGCCTATGGATTGGTGAACCGCGAGATTGAATGGGTGGATTCGGGCTATCGCTCGGCGCTTTCGGTGCAATCATCGCTTGTTATGCACCCGATTTATGAATTCGGCAGCGAGGCGATGAAACAAAAATACCTGCCACGCCTAGCGAGCGGCGAAATTGTTGGCTGCTTTGGGTTGACAGAACCTGATGCAGGCTCTGACCCTGGTGGCATGAAAACCCGCGCGGTGAAGGTGGATGGCGGCTATAAAATCAGCGGCAGCAAAACATGGATCACCAATTCGCCGATTGCCGATGTGATGATTATTTGGGCGAAGCTGGATGACAAGATTCGCGGCTTTATTGTGGAGCGCGCCGACAAGGGCAACCTGACCACCCCGAAAATTGAAGGCAAAATGAGCCTGCGCGCGAGCGTAACCGGCATGATTATGCTGGATGAGGTGTTTGTACCCGAAGAACGACTGCTCGATGTGAGCGGCCTCAAGGGCCCCTTCTCGTGCCTCAACAAAGCGCGCTATGGCATTAGCTGGGG
>CAUJIC010000027.1 GCA_963205305.1 Pseudomonadota bacterium
TGATGGCTTCGTGATTGCCGAGGAAGACCTGCGCCTGCGTGGCGTGGGCGATATGCTCGGCACGCGCCAAACGGGCATGCCCGATTTTGTGCTGGCAGATTTGGCGCAGCACTTGCCGCTACTACGCATCGCGCATGATGATGCGAAGCTAGTGCTTCACCGCGACCCCGATTTGCTGAGCGAGCGGGGAAGGGCGCTGCGCTTGCTGTTGGCGCTGTTCGAATATGACGCGGCGATTGCCCAGTTGAAGTCAGTTTAAGAACCCAAGCACGATATCCGCCGCTTTTTCGCTGGGTGATTGGGCATCGTTCACGCCCAGTAAGTCTGCCACATGGGCAAGGTCGCGGCGTTGGGCATCACGCGCGTGCTCGTTCGTCAGCAGCGGCAGCATCGCTTTTGTGATGGCGTCGGCGTTGCAATCTTCCTGAATTAATTCAGGGATGATCATTTTTTCGGCGAGCAAGTTCGCGAGGTTGACATATTTCACCCGAATCATCCGCCGCACAAGGTAAGCAGTGAGGGGGTTTGCATTATACGCTACAATGCTAGGAAGCCCAGCCAGCGCACATTCGAGGCCAATCGTGCCCGATTTGGCAATGGCTGCGGTGGCGGCGGCAAACAGCCCGCGTTTATCCTCGCGATTATCAATCAGCAACGGTTTGATGTGCCAGCCATCTACTGCCACTTGCATACGTTCCATCATGCTCGGCGGCACTTGGATGACGATGGTGAGGTTCGGGATTTTAGCCGCTAATTGCTCGATACTGTGTTTAAAAATCGGCCACAGGCGCTTGATTTCGCCGTTGCGGCTGCCAGGGAAAACGGCGAGCAGTGGGGCATCACCCGCAATGTTATGCTTCACCCGAAATGCCGCGCCATCCCCGCGCGATTTCCACCACCACGCAATTTCGTGGCCGATGAAGCGGTTGGGGAGGTTTACGGCATCGAAATAGGGCGGCTCGAAGGGCAGCAGGCACAGCAGAAAATCGAACCGCTCGGCCATCAGTGTCGCGCGTTCGGGGCGGTAGGCCCACACCGTGGGCGCCACATAGTGAATGAACTTCGCTTTTGTGTTTCCGCGTGCGCGCAGCTCTTTCACCACGCGCAGCACAAATCCGGGGGAATCGATACTCACCACCACCTCGGGCTGCTCGCGCTCGATGAATTCCACCATTTCGCGGATGCGGCGTTTAATGGTGAACACATGCGGCAGAATTTCGGTGATGCCGATGAGATTGATATCCTTGATAGGGAAAATGCTCGTCAGCCCTTGCGCCTCCATCATCGGCCCGCCAATGCCGATGAATTTGAGATCGCTGCGGCGTGCTTTCAGTGCGGCCATCAGCCATCCGCCGAGCTGGTCGCCAGAGGTTTCCCCAGCCATAAACGCAATGGTGGGGGAGCGGCTCATGCTATTCCAGAATCGAAAAACCGATGACGAATACGCCCAGCGCATCCGCACGGCGCGCCACTTCGCGGCGGTTCAAAATCAGCGAGGCACCCGCCTCGACCGCCACACCCGCAAAGCCACATTCCGCCAAACGTTCGATGGTATCGACGCCAATGGTAGGCAAATCCACGCGTTTTTCCTGCTGTGGTTTTTTCACCTTCACCAACACGCCGCCTTTTTCCTCGCTTTTTAGCGGGGCGCAGCGAGCAATCAGGCCGTCGGTGCCTTCTACAGCTTCAACACCCAACGTAATGCCGTTATGGATAATCACCGCTTGGCCAATATCCAGTGCGCCGATGGCGCGGGCAATGCGTGCGCCTATCTCGATGTCGCCCTGCGCGCGTTTATCGGGGTAGATGCCGCCGATCATGCCTTCAGGCGTAATCAGCTCCTTCACCACATCTTCGGCACCGGCGACGGTAAATCCTTCTTCCTCGAAAAAGCTGACAACGCTGGCAAGCAGTTCATTATCGCCACTCATGAACTGGCTGCCGATGCGGGCAAGCAGCTTCGCGCCTTTCATGTCGGGGCGTAAGCTAGCAATACGCGGGCGGGTGACGCGGCCAGCCATCACTAATTCGCTAACATTGTGCTTACGCAGTAAATCGAGCGCTTTGCCAATCGCGCCGATGCGTATCCATGTGTGGTTATCGCCAGCAAGGGTGGTAGTTTCTTCTTCCGCCGCATCCTCGAGTGCTAGCACATAAAACGGGCGACCTGTTTCGATGCAGGCTTGAATGAGCACGCGAGGCAGCTCGCCGCCACCCGCAATAATGCCAAGGGTGGCTGGGGCAGGAACTACCTGTGCGGCGGCATTCACGCGGCCTCGCGCGAATCTGCCTTATCGAGCGCAGGGGTGCAGAACGAGCGCGAAGAATCGTTCAGGATGAAATCGAGCAACTGGCGTTCTTCAGTGGTTTTTGCCGCTTCATTGAGGCTATTAGCGCGGTCGTTCAGCGTGCCGCCCGATTGCAGGAACAGTTGCTTATAAAGGTTCCGCAGTGCGTGAATGGCCTCGCGCTCCACATTGCGCCGCTTTAAGCCCACAAGGTTGAGGCCCGCCAAATGCGCGCGCTCACCAATCACCATGCCGTAGGGAATCACATCTTTTTCCACCGCAGCCATGCCGCCAATGAAGGCATAGGCGCCGATGCGGGCGAACTGGTGCACGGCCGAAAGACCGCCCAAAATCACGCCATCGCCCACATGCACATGGCCTGCGAGGGTGGCGTTGTTAGCCAAAATGACGTTATTCCCAATCATGCAATCATGCGCGACGTGCGAGGAGGCCATGAACAAGCAATCATTGCCCACTTGGGTGATAAGCCCGCCGCCCTCGGTGCCGGGGTTCATGGTCACATGTTCACGAATCACGTTGCGTTTGCCAATGACAAGGCGCGAGTTTTCGCCTTTGAATTTTTTATCCTGCGGGCGGTGGCCGATAGAAGCGAAGGGGAAAATTTCGGTTTCGTCGCCAATTTCAGTATCGCCGTCGATGGCTACATGGCTGACAAGGCGCACGCGATCGCCCAGTGTCACCTGTTCGCCAACCACGCAAAAGGGGCCAATGCTCACGTCGGCGCCTAGTTTAGCGCCAGCGGCAATCACAGCGGTGGGGTGAATGGTGCTGGTCATTTACTCGGCTTTCTCATCAACAATCATCGCGGTGTAAACAGCTTCGGCCACCTTCACACCACCGACTTTGGCAACGCCCGAGAAACGCCAGACATTGCCACGGCTTTTTTGTGCTTCGCAGTGAAGTTCGAGCACATCCCCAGGTACAACGGGTTTGCGGAATTTGCAGGTTTCGACCGACATAAAATACACCACTTTACCATAAGCGGTGGCACCCAGTGTATGCATCACGATGACGGCCGCCGTTTGTGCCATAGCCTCGACGATGAGTACGCCAGGCATGACGGGGTGGCTAGGAAAATGGCCTGGGAAAAAGGGCTCATTGATGGTAACATTCTTGATGCCGACTGCAGAGCCCGTTTCCTCGACGAGATTGACGACTTTATCGAGCATCAAAAACGGGTAGCGATGCGGCAGCAGCTTTTGGATGCCAACAACATCATAGGATTTCAGTTCGGGGTTGATGGAAAAAACTTCACTCATCGGATCCTCTTTTTGGTTTTGTCAGTCGTGCAATTGCTACCGTTTGGCGGTGCCACTCTAATACAGGAATTGCGGGCGCGCCACCATAAGAAGCACCCGCGGGGATATCGGTCATAACGCCCGATTGGGCAGCGATACGAACGCCAGCGCCAATTTTTAAATGGCCAGCTACACCAGCTTGGCCACCAATCACGGCGCCATCGCCAATACGGGTGGAGCCCGAAATGCCAACAAAGGCAACCAGTACCACGCGCTTGCCAAGTTGCACGTTATGGCCAATCTGCACGAGGTTATCGATTTTAGTGCCATCGCCAATTTGGGTGTCAGGGCCTGTGCCACGGTCAATCGTGGTGCCCGAGCCAATTTCCACATCATCACCAATCACCACGCGGCCAAGCTGAGGAACCTTCACATGCCCATCACGCCCCATGGCAAAGCCAAAGCCATCCTGCCCGATATGCACGCCGCGGTGAATAATCACACGATTGCCGATGAGGCTGTGGCTGATGGAGGATAGGGGGCCAATGATGCAATCGTCGCCAATGGTCACGCCATCAGCAATCACGGCATTGGCGCCAATGCTGCTACGCGCACCAATGGTCACACGTTCACCGATAACAGCGCCCGTCGCAACTGCCGCACCATCGCCCAGTGTGGCGGTGGCAGCAATCGATGCGTTGGGTGAGATGCCTGTGGCGGGCTTGGTGGTTGGGTAAAATTGTTGAGCAACAAGGGCATAGCTACGGTAGGGATCTTCCGTCAGCAGTAATACCATCCCAGCGGGGGCTTGCGCGGCATATTTTGCGCGCACAAAGCATGCCCCAGCACTGGAGTTACTGAATTGTTCCACATATTTCACGTTGTCGAAAAAGCTGATGTCGCTAGCCGTGGCGCGGTCGAGCGGTGCCACATCGGCAATTAGGCGTTCGCCATCGGTAGAGTTCGGCACCGACGTGCCAGTCACGGCGGCAAGTGCTGCCACCGTGAACGGGCCGTGATTAGTGAAGAATCGCGAATCAACCATTGGTTCGCCTCGTTAAGGCGTTAGATTAAAACTTCACCGTAACGGTTGGAAGTTTAGCGTCTAAACGCTTCAATACCTCATCGGTGATATCGAGTGCTGGGTCGTTATAAAGCACCTGAGCCGAAGAAATAACGAGGGTAAGTTTCTTCTCGGCAGCCACTTGCTTAACAACTTCCACTAAGCTCTTTTGGATGGTATCGAGCGCCTCGCCCGTGGATTTGTTGAGGCCAACTTTTTTCTCCTGCCATGCGCGTTGCTCTTTGGCAGCTTTTTCGCGGAAGGCTTTAACTTTGGCTTCAAAGGCCGCTTTATCAGCGCCATCTTTTTGTTTTACCAGCGCCTGGTCTTCGGCGAGCAGAGCCTTCTCTTTGGCATCAGCTTCGCTTTGCATTGCTTTTTGCTTCGCTTTTACTTGGTTTTGTACCGCCGTTGCCGCTTTCGAGGTTTGGGTGATTTTCCCGAAATTAACCACGCCAATAGCCGTATCAGCCAACGCAGGGCTTGCGATGAGAGTGAGGGTTGCCAGAGCAGCGAGAACTAGTTTTTTCATGATAAAGACCTTTGAAAAGTGGGACGTTAAATCGGGCGCAATCTGCACTATTTGCCCTGAGCTGTCTAGCGCCAGATGGGGCTAAAACGCGAAATAATTGGAAATAATGCGTGATTTAGAAACGCGTGCCGAAATTAAAGCGTATCAGCTCGGTTTCGTCATAGTCTTCCTTCATGAAGGCATGGGCAAAATCGATACGGATGGGGCCAAATGGCGACGACCAAGCAACACCTAGGCCCACCGAGCCGCGTAGTGTACTGTCATCACGAATCCCCACGCCCGTACTATCCGCACCCCATGAGCTACCAATATCGGTAAAGGCGGCACCTGTAACGCCTAACTCATCGGGCAGGCCAAGCGGGAAGCGCAATTCACCAGTCGCAGCATAATAGCTGTTACCGCCCAGCGCATCGCGGGTTGTTATGTCGCGTGGCCCAATCCCCGCGTTGGCAAATCCCCGAACTTCCTGACCGCCCGTGAAAAAGCGCTGGTTGATGCGGACGTCTTCGCCGATGCCATAGATGTTGCCGACCGAGGCAATGCTTGCAAATGTCCATTGTTTTGCGATCGGGAAATAATATTCGCCCTGAAGCTCGTGCCGCAGGAAGGTGTTATCTCCGCCCAAGCCCGCAAAATCCTGATTGAAGCGCCACGAATAGCCGTTGCTAGGGTTGAAACGGTTGTCGCGCTCATCGTAAATAAGCGAATGGCCGAGCATAGAAACAGTATCTTTGCCCGCTTGTTGCTGAATGTAAACCGAAGCATTGGCGTCGATATTCGTAATTTCGTTCTTTTGAAGCGAGTAGCGCAGTTGGTGCTGCAAATGCTCACTCAAACTGTAGCCTAGGCGCAGCGAGCCACCAAGAGATTCACGGTCGAACGATGAGTTATCCTGAACTGTCTGCACAGTTTTGAATAAATCAACCCCTGCGGAAAGTTCGCGGTCAAGGAAATAGGGCTCAGTGAAGCCCAAATCATATTGTTCGCGGCGACCGCCAACTTGGGCACGCGCGCGAAGCTCTTGGCCACGGCCAAGGAAATTGCGTTCTTTGATACCAAAATCGGCAATCGGACCATCGGCGGTCGAGAAACCAGCGCCGAAGGTGATTTCACCCGTCGATTTTTCAGCCACTTCAACATCGACCTGCGTTTTATCGGGGGCAGAACCAGCCTTACGCTCCACGCTCACCTTATCGAAGAAGCCAAGATTATTCAGCCGTTGTTCGGTGCGTTTGAGTTTGCTGGTGGAATAAGCGTCACCCTCCGACAGCCTGAACTCGCGGCGGATGACATTATCCAGCGTCCGCAGGTTACCAAAAATGTTGATGCGCTCGACGTAAACTTTCGGCCCTTCGCTGATATTATAGACAAGGTCGATGATTTTTTCGGCACCTGGGCGGCGCTTAATTTCAGGGGTTACCTCAACGAATGCGAAGCCATTATCGCCCAGTACATCGGTAATTTTATCAATCGAGGTTTCCACCTCAGTGGCATTGTAGGTGTCGCCGACATAGGTGGTGATGGAAGGTTTTAGGTCGGGCACGCGCTCAGGCGGCAGTTTGGTCGCCACATCTACGGTGCCTAGTTTATACGGCTCGCCTTCTTCCATGGTGAAGGTGAGGTAAAACGCATCGCGCTGTGGAGAGAGCTCTGCAATCGCTGACTTGATTTTGAAATCAGCGTAACCGTTTTCGAGGTAGAATTTACGTAGTAATTCTTGGTCATACTGCAGGCGGTTCGGGTCATATTTATCGGTATCCGACAAGAACTGGTACCAGCGCTCGGGCGCCGAGCTGATGATTTTTTGCAGTGTTTGCGTGTTATAGCTCGCATTGCCGATGAAGCTGATTTTTTCGATGAATGCGCGTGGGCCTTCGCTAATTGCATAGACAAGGTTCACGCGGTTTTGGTCGAGCGGAATGATCTGTGGCGTAATTTCGGCCGAGTAATAGCCGCTGCGGCGATAGACATCCAGCAGGCGCTTCAGGTCGCTCTGCACTTTGGTTTTGGTGTAAACTGAACGCGATTTAAGGGAGAGTTCCTTCTCCAAATCATCCTTTTTAATTTTCACGGCGCCTTCGAAAATCACATCGTTGATGCTTGGGTTTTCGACAACTTTGGCGGTAACAACGCCTTGCTCGCTCAGCAATTGAATGTCCGAAAAAAAGCCCGTTTCGTAGAGTTTTTTCAGGCCAGTATCGAGTTCATATTGGGTGACTTCCTCGCCTTGTTTAAGCGCGAGGTAATTTTTGATGGTTTCGGCCTCAAGGCGCTGGTTGCCCTCGACGCGCACTTCCTTCACCGCGTCGCCAGCATAAGCAGGCACAGCCAATAAGCTGCAAAGGCACAGGCATGTGGTGGTGCGTAATTTTGCTCGTAACATCATTCCTACGACTTGCGATAAAAACGTGGTTTTAGCAAGTCAATTAAGCAACTAAGCGGCGTTTGTGATTAACTTTTGTAAGTAGCGTTGTGCTGTATGCACGATTAGTTGTCTAGGTGGCGGCTTTTAGGGTTATGCCGCGCATGCGACGCCACAATGTGCGCCGAATGTTTGCGCTTTCAGCGCTGGCCGAAACTTCCGAGTGCGATTCTTCGTGGTGGAAGCGGGCAGACAGCAAATCCATCTCGCGTAAAATATCGTGCAGCACATCATCGCCAATCGTGTAATTGCGCCGAAGTTCGAGCAATGTTTCGCGCTCCTTTTTTAATACTTCCGACCATAGACGGTTCTCGGCTTGCAGTAGCGGGTGGCTCATCAGCCCAGGGGCGTGGTCGGGGTGAAGGGGTGTGTTGGGGCCATCACCCAGCGATTCTAGTCGCTCCATATAATGCTCACGGATGCGCTCCAGCGCAGGCAGATGAATAGATTTATCGTCTTTCAACTCATCCAGCCGCGCCACTGCATTGCGGGCAGCTTTGACGCGCGCATACCATTCTTCTTCCATGCGTTTGGGATCGAAAGTGAGGGTCAGGGTGCGTGTCAGCCATGGTAGCGTCAAGCCCTGCAGCACCAACGTAAAAATAATGACGCTGACACTTAAAAAGATAATGAGGTCGCGATGAGGAAAGGGGGTTCCATCGGCCAGTGTCAGCGGAATCGCCAGTGCCAGTGCCAATGTTACCACGCCGCGCATACCCGTCCAACCAACCACAAACACATTCTGCCACGAGGGATAAGTCTCGTTTTTATGCACGCGATTGAGCGCATAGCGCAGGCCGTAGGCCATGGTGTAGACCCATGCGAAACGAACGATGACACTTACGATGCACACCGCAAGCGCCAGTAAAATGATGCTTGGGTTTTCGGCAACACCAAGGCGAGCGGTGAGTTCAGGCAATTGCAGGCCGATGAGCAAAAAGGCGAGGGCGTTCAGGAAAAACACCGCCATTTTCCACACCGCTTCGGCGGGTAGGCGCATGCGCGGCGTGAAAATTCTTGGTGCGTGCCAGCCAATGTAAAGTCCCGCCGCAACCACCGCTAGCACGCCTGACATATTGCTTTCTTCGGCCAAAATGAACGCGGCATAAGGCGGCAAAAAGGTGGTAAGAATTTCCACTGAGGGATCGCGCAGATAGGGGTAAAGTTTTACAAAAACATAGGCAATCACTAGGCCAATGGCGATGCCGCCAAAGGTTTTCCATAACAGCAGTGAGGTGGCATCAACCACCGAAAAGCTGCCAAGCATCACGGCGGTAATGGCAAGTTTATAAAGCACAATGCCTGTGGCATCGTTCACTAAACTTTCGCCCTCAAGAATGCTCACAATGCGCTTGGGCAAGGTGATGCCTTTGATGGCGCCTGTTGCCGCTGCCGCATCGGGCGGTGAAATAATGGCGCCCAGCACCAGCCCCAGCGCCCATGTGGCACCTGGCAGCACGGCCACCACCAGCGCGCCCACCGCGAAGGCCGATGCAATGACAAGCCCGACTGCGAGTAATAAAATAGAGCGTAAATTCGCCCTGAAATCACGGATGGAGGTGAAAAATGCGGCCTCCATTAAAATGGGCGGCAGGAAAATCATCAGCATATGTTCGGGTTCGATTTGCACGGCTGGCATGTGGGGCAGCAATGCAAGGCAAACGCCGCCGAACAGAAACACAATGGGTGATGCTAGCTTGAGGCGATTCGCCACCAGCGCGCAAAAACAAATCGCGGCGAGAATCAGAATGAGTAGCGAAGGTTCCATCCCCATAACCTAGAGAAGGTGCGCCCAATTGCAAGGCGCTAGGTTGCTACTTCCACATACTCAGCGAGAATCTTTTTCACGCCTGCATGCTTGAACGCAATTTCGAGATGGTCGCCCTCGGAGCTGAGGATAACCCCGTTGCCAAATTTTTGGTGGAACACGCGGGTACCTTTGCTGAAGTTAGTGGTGGGGGCAGGTTCCACGCGCCCGCCCAAAATCGCTTCCACCTCGCGCTGGAAGAGGGCAGGGCCGCTGGCGCGTTTGCTGTAAGGCCCACCATCGAGATGCTCGACCGTTTCGGCGGGAATTTCCTCCAAAAAGCGCGAGGGAATGTTGGATTGGTATTGATTATAAATCCGCCGATTCGCCGCGTGGCTGATGGTGAGGTGGTATCGCGCGCGGGTGATGCCGACATAGGCAAGGCGGCGCTCTTCCTCCAGCCCCTCGGTGCCCAGTTCATCCATGGTGCGCTGGCTGGGGAACAAGCCTTCCTCCCACCCTGCGAGGAATACGGCGTCGAACTCCAGTCCCTTGGCGGCATGTAGGCTCATGATATTCACCATATCGCCATCATTGCTCTGTGCACCTTCAGTGACAAGGCCGACATGGTCGAGGAATTCGGCAAGTGTGGGGTAGTCACCCAGTGCGCGCACCAACTCGCGCAGGTTATCGAGGCGGCCAGCGGCCTCGGGCGAAGCATCTGCCTGCCACATCGCGCGGTAGCCCGATTCTTCGAGCACCACATCCGCAAGTTCAGCAAGGTCAAGGTCGCCAGCTGATTTTTTAGGTGGGGTGATGATATCGAATGGGTCGTTCACGGGTGCGGGGGTGTAGGGCACTAGCTCATCCCCCCCCAACACCTCCGTAATCGCAGGCGCGGTGGGTGTGGAATAAAGCGTGATGCCGCCGCGTGCACGCCATGATTCAAATTGCTTGAGTAATTTATCAAGTGTCGCCGCCGTTTTACCCTTCAGTTCACCACGATCGAGCATGCGTTGAATGGCGCTGTAGAGCGAGCCGTTCATCTCCCGCGCGGTGATGTGCAATTGCTCCATCGTCGCCTTGCCCAGCCCGCGTTTAGGGGTGTTGATGACGCGCTCGAGCGCCAAATCATCGTGCGGTTGGTTGATGATGCGCAAATACGCAATCGCGTCGCGGATTTCCATGCGCTCGTAAAATCGCAAGCCGCCGATGACTTTATAAGGAATCGCGAGGGTGAGGAATCGCTCCTCGAACGCGCGGGTCTGAAAGCCCGTCCGCACCAGCACCGCCATGTTTTTTAGCGCAATGCCTTTGCGTTGGAAGCTCTCGATTTCCTCGCCCACAAAGCGCGCTTCCTCGTTATCATCCCACACGGATTTGATACGTACGGGCACATGCTCTTCGTCCGTTTCCGTCCACAATGTTTTACCAAGGCGTGTTTTGTTGTTGGCAATGAGGCCAGACGCTGCCTTCAAAATGGCCGAGGTGGAGCGGTAATTACGTTCCAGCTTAATGATTTTTGCGCCCGCATAATCATGCTCGAACTTGAGGATGTTGCCCACCTCCGCCCCGCGCCAGCCATAGATGGATTGATCATCATCGCCCACGCAGCAGAGATTTTTATGATAGGCCGCTAGCAGCCGCAGCCACAAATATTGCGCCACGTTCGTATCCTGATACTCATCGACCAATATATATTTAAAGCGCTCGGCATAGCTACGCAGCACATCGGGATGGGTTTGGAAAATCACCAACATGTGCAGCAGCAAATCACCAAAGTCGCAGCAGTTCAGATTCTTCAAGCGGTTTTGGTACAGCGGATAAATCTTCGCACCTACTTCAGGCAGTGTATAATTTCCCGCGCGCTGGTTGATTTTGTCAGGCGTTAGGCCGCGATCTTTCCACCCTTGAATCACATTCTGCACCGCGCGGGTGGGGAATTTGGTGTGGTCGATGTTATTATCGGCCAGCAGCGCCTTGATGAGGCGTTGCTGGTCGTCGTCATCCAAAATCGTGAACTGCGGGGTGAGGCCGACCAACTCTGCGTGACGCCGCAGCATTTTGGCTGCGATGGAGTGGAATGTGCCCAGCCACAGCGCCGCTGCTTCTTTCGAATCCGCCTCGGCGCCAAACAAATGGTGCGCCACCCGCGCGCGCATTTCAGCCGCCGCTTTATTGGTGAAGGTGACAGATAATACTTGCCCAGGGAATGCTCGCTTGGTGTGAATGAGGTGTGCGATGCGGGTTGTCAGCACGCGCGTTTTTCCCGTGCCCGCGCCCGAGAGGACAAGTACTGGCCCCTCGGTCGTCTCCACCGCCAAGCGCTGCTCAGGGTTGAGGCCGCTGAGGTAGGAGGGCGCTGTGTCGGGTGCGTTTAATTCCATCGCGTGCTGCATAAAGTGAGTATATCCATTTTTGTCCCAGAAATCATCTTATGCGCTAAATGGCGTAAATCATCAAGATGTATCCTCGTCACACACGCGGCTAATAAGTGACAGTGGATAAGAAGGGCGGTAATGAAGGTGCAATAGGAGAACCACGTGACATCACACATCGCCATTCGCCCCGCCACGCATACGGATACTGCCGCCATTGCCGCGCTGCTGAGTGAACTCAACCGCGAGGAGGGCTATGACGTGGTGAGCGACGAATCGCAACTCGCGGCCGCATTATTTGGAAGCAACACGCCCGCACCACTCTATGCACTCGTCGCGCACGCAGGTGAGGCGGTGGTCGGCACACTGCTCTATTATACGGGCTACGATACGCTTTCGGCGTCGTATGGTTTTCACCTTGCCGATATTGTCGTCACGAAATCGCATCGCCAATCAGGTATCGGCCGCGCATTGGTGAAAGCACTGGCGGCACGCACAATCGACGAAAATAAGGAATGGGTTTCGCTCACCGTGTTAAAGCGCAATGCGGCAGCGCGTGAATTTTATGCTGCACTTGGCATGACACAGGTGGATGTCGACTTTTTTGCCATCGGGAAAAATGCGCTCGCGCAATTGTGATTTGTTGCGAACAATTACTTGCGACATCACCATCGTTTGTTACAAGCGGTGGTGTTAATTCATCTTAAGCTAGGCCATATTTTGTTTCGTGCACGTCATTTTCTCCTTATTTTCGCTGCGTTTGCGCTTGTGTTTGTCCACGCAACGGATGCAGAGGCTAAGAAAAAATCGCGTAAAACAAGCAAATCGATTGTACGCCAAAAGGTAATTCGCCCGCAGGCATCGGGAACGGATAGCCCGCGCTATGCCGATGTGATTTTGAACCCCGCCACGGGCGAAATTTATCATCAGCAGGATGCCAACGAGAGGCGCTACCCCGCATCACTCACCAAAATGATGACGCTGTATTTGTTGTTCGAGGCGCTCGAAAATAAAACCATCGATATGGATGACCGCATGCCTGTCTCTGCATTAGCGGCGCGCCAACCACAAACCAACCTCTCGCTCGATGCGGGTGATCGCATTGAGGTGGAAACGGCGATTAAGGCGCTTGTGGTGCGTTCTGCAAACGATGTATCGGTGGTGGTCGCCGAAAAATTGGGTGGCGATGTGGAAAGCTTCGCTAAAAAAATGACTGCCAAAGCAAAGCAGCTTGGCATGCGCGGCACCGTGTTCAAGAATCCGAACGGTCTGCCTAATTCTGCGCAATATACTACCGCACTCGATATGGCGAAGCTGGGCATTGCCCTTAAGCGTGATTTTCCACGCTATTACCGCTATTTCAGCACGCTGCAATTCAGCCATAACGGGGTGACGTATTACACCCATAACCGCGTGCTGCTGCGTTATGCAGGGGTCGATGGTATTAAAACGGGCTATATCGGCAGCTCGGGCTTCAACCTAGTCACCTCGGTGGTGCGTGGTGGTAGGCCGCTGGTGGGGGTGGTGCTTGGCGGCCAAAGCGGCGGCTGGCGCGATAACCGCATGATTCAACTGCTGGATGAAAGTTATGATATTGTCGCCAGCCGTGGCGCGGGGCGCGGCAAACGTTATCCGAACAATCTTCCGCTATCAAAAGCTGGTGGAGTTAAAGGTGTGGGTGTTAATGCCGCGTTGGAAGACCCAGAGTTAGCAGCCAAAACAGAAGCACAACCCCAAACCAATACATCAGCTGCCACAGCTACGTATATTCCTGAACCCACGGAAGCCGAGGATGGGGGCGTGGTGCACGAGCCACTCGATGCGGCACCACCCAGCGCTGCGCCTGAACCAGTTGCTGCGCCTGTTGCGGCATCACCGTTCGATGTGCCAAAGCAAGTGGCAACAAACACCCAGCCAGCACCGACGGTGCGTAGCGCCCCTCCATCGCGCACGAAGGTCATCGAATTATCGAAGCCTCCTGTGCCTGTGGCTCCGGCCCCCGCTGCTGCACCCACACCGTTTAATGTAGCCAACCCGCCTGAAACAATGGTGGTGGAGCGGGCTGCTGCCGCACCTGCGGCCACCATCGTTCTCGCGCCCACGGCTAAACCACAGCCGCAGCCATCATCGCCTGCGGCAGCGGCGGCACCGTTGGCCAATAAACCCAAGCCAAGCACGGCACCTGTTGAGCTAGCGAATCCACCTGCGCTGGAGTCGGATACAAGCTGGGGCGTGCAAGTGGGCGCATTCTCAAGCCACGAATTGGCCATGCAAGCGGCGCGCAACTCGGCACAGTTGGCAGCCAAACCCTTGGCAGGTTCCACCATTGTCATCATGGGGCCTGCGGTTTCGGGCGTGCCTGTCCACCGCGCACGGTTCGAGAATATCTCGCAAACACAGGCGCGTAAGGCTTGCGACGTATTGATAAATAACAATTCTCCGTGCTTCATCTTCAAAGCGACGCCAAATCCGCTCTAAGCCTCGGCCAATTTTGCACATTGTCACAAAACTGTAACAAATCTCTTAACGAAAAATTAGGGAATCATGGTATAGTGTGAAGTATACAGGAGAAGCTTTATGGCAGACAATTTAATTAAATCGATTGGACCCGTGGACGATTTACCCTTGTTCAAGCTCGCGACATCGATTGTTATGGAGGCGCCGGGTAAATTGGGTGGCCTCGCAGTTCGAGGATTGAATGCTGCAATAGAGGGTGCAAATGCTGTATTTGAAACGGTAAGCAGTACGGCCATGGGCGCTGTTTCGTTTGGTGGCTCGCTGTTGAGCAAAGATTCTCCTTCGGTGGAAGTTGCCCGTGCACCTGAAAAAGAAGTAAGCGCACCTGCTGCAAGTCGGGCTAGCCAGTATGAAGCGAGCATCACAGATTTGGGCACGCTTTCTTCGCCATCGTTTAGTGTGGCATCGGTGCAATCAGGATTGGGTAGGGGCTAAATAACCGTTTAGCCAAAGCATAAAAAACGCGGTGCCAATCGGTGCCGCGTTTTTTGTTTAAGCGTTGTATTGCGAGCTGGGCGAGCCAGCCATGAGCCAGCTGAGCTGCACTTCAGGTTGGTCAGTAGACCAACCTGAAGCATCATATAGCTAGAACGGCGACAATATCTCCACTGCTTGGCTGCCCCAGCGTGGCTGCGCCAAGTCACTCACGCGGCCACGGCCACTATAGACAATGCGCGCTTGAGCGATCTGGCTCGAATCCACCGAGTTATCCGACGTAATATCCTGCGGGCGAATCACGCCGCGCACCGAAACTTCGCGTACTTCATAGTTCACGAGGATTTCCTGTGTCCCTTCAATCACAAGGTTGCCGTTGGGCAGCACCTGCGTCACCAGCGCAGCAACTTGGGTGTTGATGGTTTCCTTGCGGTCGATTTTGCCGGTGGAGTTGGCCTGTGTTGCGCCCGCGATATCAATCAGGTTTGCGGGGTTGGTCGAGATACCGTTGAACGGAATCAGCTTGCCGATTTTAGTTTCTACACCGCCCAGTGCATTCACGCCTGCGTTGTCGCTCGTGGTGCGGCTAGCATTGTTGGTGTTATCGAATTTAGCACTATCGGCAATGGCCACGTTGATGCGTAAAATATCGCCGACGCGGGTAGCGCGCTGGTCGCGGAAGAAGCCGCGTGCACCTGGCTGCCACAGCGAGTTGGCGGTACGGGTGCTGCTGCCCTCAGGGTCGGGTAATGGCCACGAAAGCGGCTTATAATCGTTACGCATCTGTGGGTTTTCCACTTTGGT
>CAUJIC010000028.1 GCA_963205305.1 Pseudomonadota bacterium
ATGAGCGGTGGCGGGTCGCTACTCATGCACCTTGATTTAGTCGTCAGCCACGCCACAGGCTTGCCCGTATTCGTCGCCGAAGATGCACTCAGCTGCGTTGCCATCGGCACAGGCCGGGTGCTCGAGAATCTCTCCACGTTCAAACACGTGTTATTCAAGCAGGATTAAAATCCTGTCGGCGCGGGGGATATCACCTTGCGGTTGCCACCTTGCACTTCCATCACCGCTAACCCACGCTGGGTAATGCCATTCGCACGCAGGCGGAAAATGCCGTTGGCAGGGCCTGCAAACCCTGCGGGTGCGGCAAGCGTGGTCGCATCGAACGAACGCCCCGAGGTGGCAAGTGTAACAGCAAGCGCGACTGCATCATACGATAGGCTCGCAATGCGTGGTGGTGCGTATTTATAGGTGGCCAAGAACCGCTGCTCGAATTGGCTGGTCAGCTCAGGCGGGCTCGAGGCAAACCATGCCGAATCAAGGTTCACGCGGCGTAGCAAGTCTGCATCATCCCACAACCCTGTGCCAAGGAATTTCACGGTGCTTGGTTTCACCCCGCGCGCGCTGAGCCCGCGCATAATGGTGTCGAGCGCGGCACCCCCTTCAGGAATTAAAATCGCATCGAACGCCGGCTTTTTACCTGCGGGCACCAACTGATTTAGCGCCGTATCCATGCCCGCGCCTTGCAGCATATAGCGCGCTTCAGCCACCAGCTTCACGCCTTGTTTTTGTGCCGTTTCGCGTGCAGTTGCAATCACGGCATCGCCCAGCCCCGAATTAGGGGCAAGCACTGCAATTTTTATTTTTCCACTGGCAATGGCATAGCTCACCACGCGCTCGGTTTGTTCCGCGGGGGAAAAGCCAAACATATAGGTGCCAGGGCTTGCCTGTGTGCGGGTATTCGAAAGGCTCAGCACACTGATGTTTTTGGCGCGCGCAATGGGTGCGGCAGCACTTGTCGCATCGGCAAACAAAGGTCCAATAGCAAATTGTGCGCCTGCTTCCACCGCCTCGCTCATGGCGCGCGCGGCTTGGTCAGGCGTGTCGCCCGTATCTTTGGGTAACAACTCAACGCGCACAGTTTGCGCGCTCACCGAAAGGCGTGCATATTTATCGAACAGCGATACCGTCGCCGCATCCTGAAGCGCGCGGCCAAGCTCGGCGCTGCGACCTGTCAGTGGCAGCAATAGCGCCACTTTCACCACTTTCTGGTTTGCAATCGCTGCATCCTCGCCCGCATTGGCGGTTAAATTATCATAGGGCGTGATGGTGGTCGAGCTTCCAGGCGCTAAATCACTCGAAATTTGTGGTGCACGTTGCGTGCGTGACCCACGCGGTGGCGGTGCCATACAGCTCGATACCAGCAATGCGGCTATCAGGGTTGCGGCGATCGTTTTGCTAAATCGGTAGCGCATCATCATCGGTGCCTCTAGTATCGGGTCAATTCACTTGGGTAGGAACATCGTGCATGCCTTCTAGCAAATCGGATGAAAAAAGCCAGCGCCGAACGGGCGAGCTATTTCTCGTTGCCACGCCGATTGGTAATTTAAAGGATATCACCTTGCGTGCGCTGGAAATTCTGAAATCGGTCGATCGCATCGCCTGCGAGGATACCCGCACCAGCGGCACGCTGCTGTCGCATTACGGCATCAAAGTGCCCCTCACCCCCTACCACACCCATAACGAGGCCGAGGCCACTGCCCAACTAGTTGATTCGCTGGTTGCGGGGGCACGCATTGCCCTCATCAGTGATGCAGGAACGCCCCTACTTTCCGACCCCGGCGCGCGTCTTGTCCGCGCCGCCATTGCCGCAGGCATCCGCGTCACCCCCATCCCTGGAGCGAGTGCGCTACTCTCTGCCATCTCCATCGCGGGGCTACCTGCCGAGCAATTTTATTACGCGGGCTTTTTGCCCAGCAAAACCACCGCACGCAGCAACGCGCTTGCCGCACTTGCCACCATCCCCGCCACGCTGGTGTTCTATGAGGCGCCCCACCGCCTGCTCGAAAGTTTGGCCGCTATCCACATCGCCCTTGGCAACCGCGAAGGTGCCGTCGCGCGCGAGCTGACCAAACTCTATGAGGAATGTGTGCGGGGTCACTTAAGTGACATCATGACGCATTTTGAAAAACATGCTCCGCGTGGCGAATGTGTCATCCTCGTCCACGGTGCAGCGCCCGCAAGCGCGATGGATGACGAACAGATCGACGATGCGCTGCGTGAAGCCATGGTCAGTATGAGCGTAAAAGAAGCCGTCGCCCATGTCAGTAAATCCGCCGGGCGCGCCAAAAGCGATGTGTATGCCCGCGCCTTAGCGCTCAAGGGCGAGGCATGAGTCGCAGCACCAACCATCGCCGCGGCATCATGGCCGAATATGCGGCACTGGCCTACCTCACCTGCAAGGGCTACCGCTTGGTGGCCATGCGCTACAAAACCAAACTCGGCGAGATCGACCTCATCATGCGGCGCGGGCGCACCCTTACATTTGTCGAGGTAAAAGCGCGCAGCAACCACGCCGATGCGGCGCATGCCATCCACAGCAAAAACCAATCCCGTGTGATGCAAGCAGCACAATTATTCCTAACCCAACACCCAACCTATCAGGATTACGAAGTTCGATTCGACGCGCTGCTGATTGCATGGTATAGGTGGCCGCATCATCTTGTTCATGCGTTCGGCTCACCGAGCTAGAACCAATTTTTTTCGGAGTTTTTATGCGTCGTTTTGTCGTTGTGTGTTCCCTTCCTTTTCTGCTCAACGGGTGTGCGGGCATGCTGGTTTCGGCGGGCGCGCAGGCGGGCGTTGCCGCGGCGGAAAACCGCTCGCTTGGCCGCAAGGTCGATGACACCGTGATCTACACCGACCTCACCAACCAATTCATTCAAGCCGATCAAGCCAAGTTGCTAAGCAAAGTTACCTTCAACGTGCGCTATGCCCGCGTCATGCTGACAGGTAGTGTCGCCAACGACGAGGATGCACAACGTGCAGTGGCGCTTTCGTGGAAAGCCAAAGGCGTGATGGAAGTCATCAACGAACTGAATGTGAGCCCCGATAGCAGCTTCCTCAACGTGGCCGAAGATTCGCTCATCAAACGCAATCTCGAGGCACGCTTGCTCATCACCAAGGGTGTTTGGGTCATCAACTATTCGATCGATGTCACCAATGGCACCGCCTACCTTATCGGCCGCGTGAAAGATCAGGCCGAGCTCGATCGCGCCCTCAATATTGCGCGCACCACCAAGGGCGTGAAGCGCGTGGTCAGCCACTTGCAAATCAATGCAGATACCCAGCATACCGTTGCTGCGCCTGACGGAACAGGTGCCACCAACACCACCAGCACTGCCACCGGTTCATCGTCATCCTACAATTCCAGCACAGGCGGCGGCAGCAATGCCAACAGCACACCCGCATCATCATCCACATCGTCATCGCCTAACCGCAACACCAGCAGCGGCGGCAGCGGCGAGGTCTACACGGGCCCCATCTACGATAGCGGCAGCATCACCAGCAGCCCCAACACACCGCCCAGCGGCGGGTATTAATCGCCATGAAGGTCGCGGTTCAACTCGACCACCCGAGCAAGCTTAATCCCGTAACGGACACCAGCTTCATGCTGATGGAAGAGGCGCAAAAGCGCGGGCACAGCGTCTATTTCTATGAAGCACCGCAACTAAGCTGGCAGCAGGGCGATGTGCTGGCACCGCTTACCCCCATCACGCTCGATATGCAGGCCTCGCCCGTATGGAAATTGGGCGAAACGAAGACCACCAGCCTACGCACCATGGATGTGGTGCTGATGCGGCAGGATCCACCGTTCGACATGGCCTACATCACCGCCACCCACTTACTCGAACAACTCGTGGGCGACGTGGCGGTATGGAACAACCCTGCCAGTGTCCGCAACTGCCCAGAAAAGCTCTCTATTCTGGGCTTTGGCCAGTTCATGCCCCCCACCCTCATCAGCCGTGACCCTAAGGCCATTGCAGCCTTTGCCGCCGAACACGAAGCCATTGTGGCCAAACCCCTTTATGGCTTTGGCGGGCGCAGCGTTTTCAAGCTCGCGCGCGGCGATAGTAACCTTGAAACCCTCCTCGAACATTGGTCGGAATCAAGCCGCGAGCCACTGATGTGGCAGCAATTTCGCCCCGAGGTCAGCAACGCCGATAAACGCGTCTTGTTCATCAATGGCAAGGTGGAGGCGGTATTTGGCCGCACGCCTGAGGGTTCCTCCATCCGCGCCAATATGCGCGTGGGCGGCACCGCGGTGGCAGGCAACGAACTCAACGCCCGCCAACAAGCCATCTGCGACGCGCTCTCCCCGTTCCTCAAGCAGCATGGGCTCATGCTCGCAGGAATCGACCTCATCGGCGATTTCCTGACCGAAATCAACGTCACCTCCCCTACGGGCTTGCGCGCGGCCCAGCGGCTCTATGGCCTGAACCTTGCCGAGCAATTTTGGAACGCCGTCGCGGTCTAAAACGCTTCGCACTGCACCATACTTTTTCGCTTCCACTTTCGTGCCAACTTGCTATAGCGCCAAGAAACAAAACACGCAGGATCGTTATGTCACCCAACTATTCCTCACAACACCAACAACTCCTCAAAAAAATCACTAGTGCCCTGCCGAAATCGGCAAAAAAATCCTCGCGTGATTTCGTGGCCGATTTCTACGAGCTCTCCACCGTCAACGACCTGCAGGAATTGAGTGCCAGTCGCGCTGCTTCCATCGCACTGGAATGTGAAAAATTCTTTGCCACCCGCCCTACAACGGGGCCCAAAATCAGCATCACCAAAACCATCGTGAACGAGGCGGGTCGCAACATTGCCCGCACCCAAATCATCGTCCTCAATAACGATATGCCCTTTCTGGTAGACTCGCTCTCGGGCTTGTTCACTTCGCTTGGGCTATCCATCCACTTGGTGCTGCACCCCATTTTAGAGGCAACGCGCAAAAACAAAAAACAGCGCGAGTCGCTGATCTATGCCGAGCTATCGCCACTGCCGAGCGAACTCACCACGGAAACGCTCAACCAGCACATCCACACCACCTTGGCGCATGTAAGTGCTGCGGTTGCCGATTGGCCGACCATGAAAGCCCGCGTGATGGCGCTGGCCGACCATTATAGCACCGCCAAACCAAGCAAAAACAAAACCGAATCGGCCGAGATTCGCGACCTGTTACTGTGGCTGGCCAGCAACCATTTCGTGTTCTTAGGGCTTGCCGATTACCGCGCCAAAGGCGCTGCACTCACACTCGATAAAGCCACGGTACTGGGTATTTATCGCCTTGATGCACGCAGCAAAAACGCGATCGAGCGCGCCACCACCCCCACCACGTCGGATACCATTTCGGTGCTCAAAGCCAGCGAATTTTCGCTCGTTCACCGCCATGTGCCACTCGATTTCATTGCCCTCAAGCGGTTCGATGCTGCAGGCAAATGCATTGGCGAAACGCGCATCCTTGGCCTGTTCACCTCCACCGTCTATTACCGCGAAACCCAGAACATTCCGTTCATCCGCCGCAAGGCAGCTAATGTCATGGAGCGTGCAGGCTTCGACCCCCATGGTCACTCGGGCAAAACCCTCAAAACCATCCTCGAATTCATGCCGCGCGACGAGCTGTTCCAAATGGATAACGAGCGTCTTTTCCAGACCGCCATGGGCATTGTGTCGCTCGATGCCAAGCCACAGGTGAAGCTGTTTGCGCGCCACGATTCCTTCGGGCGCTTTGTCTCAAGCATGGTCTACATCCCGCGCGAGCGTTTCTCGACTGATCTGCGTAGCGAGATTATCCGCATGGTCGAGCAGGCCTATCATGGCCGCACCAACACCTTCTACACCCAAATCACGGATTCGCCGCTTGCGCGTCTGCACATCCTGACCGAAACCACCCCAGGTGTGGCCGCCACGGTCGATGAAGCCGCGCTCGAAAAACGCATTGCGGGGCGCGCCAATAACTGGGCCGATAGTTTGCGCGACGCGCTGATCACCACGTTTAAAGGTGATGAGGGCGAAGCCCTCGCGCAAAGCTTTGCCGATGCATTCCCGCTTTCCTACATCAACAGCTACACAGCGGCTTCCGCCGCGCGCGATGTCGAGCGTGTACTGGCCAGCCGCGCCGATGGCTTATCCCTCGAACTGTTCCGCTTCGAGGGGGCACCCACCAATCAGCTCAACCTGAAATGTTACACGCATGACCTTCATTCCGAGCTTTCCTCCATCATCCCGCTGCTCGAGCATATGGGCTGCACCGTGGTCGATGCGACGCCTTATGTGGTGACGCCACATGCACCATTGCCCGCTGTGCTACTGCGTAATTTCACGCTGCGCGTGGCAGGTATCGAAGCGCTCAATTTACCAAAACACAAAGCGCGCATCGAAGCCGCCATTGGCGATATTTGGCGTGGCCTAGCCGATAACGACGAGCTGAACGCCCTTGTCTTTTCAGCCGAGCTCACCGCGCGCGATGTCAGCATTTTGCGCGCCTATAGCCGTTATTTGCAGCAGCTCAATTTCCCTTACAGCCAGCAGCTGATCGCCAGCGCGCTCAACACCCATGCGGCCTTGGCGCGCACCTTAGTGGCGCTGTTTCATGCGCGGTTCGACCCCAGCGTCAAAGCCCGCGAGAGCAAAATGGCCGCACTCACGAGTGAGCTCGAGACCGCGCTCGAATCCGTGACGAATCTTGGGGAAGACCGCATCATCCGCCGTATTCAGGCACTCATCGGCGCCTCGCTTCGCACCAATTTTTACCAAACCGAGAACGGCGCGCACAAGCCCTACCTCTCCATTAAATTCCGCTCGGCGCTGGTGCCCGATATGCCCCTGCCCGTGCCCTATGCCGAAATTTTTGTGACCAGCATGCGTATCGAAGGCATCCATTTGCGCGGCGGCACCGTCGCCCGTGGCGGCCTGCGCTGGAGCGATCGCCCCGAAGATTTCCGCACCGAAGTGCTGGGGCTGGTGAAAGCGCAAATGGTGAAAAACGCGGTGATTGTTCCGCAAGGCGCCAAAGGTGGGTTCATCCTGCGTAAAGCCCCTACCGAGCGCGACGCCTTCATGGCTGAGGGCATTGCCTGCTACAAAACCTTCCTGCGTGGTCTGCT
>CAUJIC010000029.1 GCA_963205305.1 Pseudomonadota bacterium
GGGTGCACGCTCGGCATTGTTTTTACCTTTCAAAAACCTATCGCTTATCATTGTCGATGAGGAGCACGACCCGAGTTATAAGCAGGAAGATGGCGTACTCTACCACGCGCGCGACATGGCCATCGCCCGCGCGCATTTCGAGAAAATCCCCATCATCCTCGCGAGCGCCACCCCCTCGCTCGAAACCATGGAAAATGTCCGCGAAGGCAAATACCGCGCGCTACATTTAACATCGCGCTATGGCACAGCGGGCCTGCCCACCGTGCGCCTCATCGACATGCGAAACGAACCGCCCGAGCGCGGCGACTTCGTCTCTCCTGTGGTGAGAAAAGAGATGATGGCCACCCTCGCGCGCGGCGAGCAGGTGCTGTTCTTTTTGAACCGCCGTGGCTACGCCCCACTGCTTTTGTGCCGCGCCTGCGGCCACAGGTTCGAGTGCGCGAATTGCTCCGCATGGCTCGTCGTACACAACCGTACGCGCCTCGAATGCCATCATTGCGGCCACAAAGAAGCATTACCCAAAGCCTGCCCCGCCTGCGCGGCGGAGGCCGATAAGCTCGCCCCCTGTGGACCAGGGGTAGAGCGCATTGCCGAGGAAGTGCGGCAGATGTTCATCGAGGCCACCACCCAACCCAAACTGGCACTACTAAGCAGCGATGAATCCATCCCGCCTGAAACATGGGCAGCCATCGAAGCGGGCGATATCGACATACTCGTCGGCACGCAAATGGTGGCGAAGGGTCACCATTTCCCGCGCCTCACGCTCGTGGTGGTGGTGGATGCGGATGTGGGGCTCGATGGTGCCGATCTGCGCGCGGGCGAACGCAGTTATCAATTGCTCCACCAACTCGGCGGGCGCGCAGGGCGGGGTGAATTGCTCGGCACGGTGCTGGTGCAAACCTACGCACCTGATCACCCCGTGATGAAAGCCTTAGTGGCGCATGACCGCGACCGTTTGATGGCGCTTGAGGCCAAAGAACGCCGCGCGGGCAACTGGCCACCCTTTGGTCAACTTGCCGCCATTTTGCTCGATGGAAAAGATGATTTGGCCGTGCGCGCAGCAGGCCAAATGCTTGCCCGCACCGCGCCGGATGATGCACGCATCAAAGTCCTCGGCCCCGCCCCTGCGCCACTTTCTAAACTACGCGGCCAATACCGCTACCGTCTACTTGTGAAAACCTCAGGCGGCATCCATTTGCAGCGCACCCTGCGCGGCTGGCTTGGCACCCAAAATTTCAAAGGCGTGCGGATTAAGGTGGATGTGAATCCGTATTATTTTATGTGAGGATTTACAGCGCCGCGCCGCCGCGACCATCCACTCGTTCACGCCGCTCGGCGAGGGCCCGCAACATACCACGCCCATGTCCACGCGTTACAGGTAAAGATTCTGCCGCAACAATGCGTATATCTGAAATCCAAGGGTTATCAGCTTCTTTCGCGTTTTCACAAAAAGCGAGGCCTTTCTCGGGTGCAGTTTTCGCCGCCGCCACCAGTACGTCTTTCGCCCAAGCGCGTGGGGCATTTTCAGCTGTGGTTGAAACGTCCTGCGTCGGTTTACCATTGGTATAGGCATAATTGTTGAACAACTCAAAGGCCGCGCCGGGTTCCTGCTTGGCAGCGCCCACCAGAATATCTTTCGCCCACGGGCGATGGGCAAAACTCGCCGATTCCATGAAGGCGTGCACCGGCTTTTGGAGCGCGGCTTCGTGGTAGGCATTTGCAATCCATGGATCATCATGCGCCAGCAATGGATTGCCCGCGACCTTCAGGAATGTGTCTGGTTCATTGCGCGCCATCTCCAGCCAGTGCTTCGCGGGCTGGCCTGCATAAAACGTTGTGCTGCTGTCTGCTGTCGTCATGGTCATGCTCCGAACTACATCATTTTTTCTTCGCCATCCTTATGATGGCCAGCCAACGTAGCAGCCCAAACCCGCGCTGTTTATGACAATTTCATGAAGATTAACGCGCGCGGCGCACCCAGCCTTCCCATGGCGCAAGCCTAGGCATTGAATTGGTAGAGTAAAACTACGCCTCGCCGACCGTATCAAGCAACGCAATTTCGAGTGCTTGCTCAACCGAATTGCCACCCCACAGCACCGATTGGAACGCAGGGTAGAAGCGGTTGCATTCGCTCATCGCAATGTCGAGCAAATCTTCGAGTTGCTCGCTGCTCACGGCTTGGTTACCGCGCAACAGCAGCGCATGGCGGAACATCACCACGCCATCTTCGGAACCTAAATCAAAATGGCCGAGCCACATTTTTTCGTTCACGGCAGCAAGCAGCGGGTGGATTTTGGAACGGGATTTTTCAGGGATTTTGGAGTCATAGGCGCAGGAGAAAATCAGCGCGCCCAAATCGGGCTGCCAGGCGAACCAAATGCGGAAATTGCACCAGCTGCCCGTCACTTCCGCCACCAATTCCTCATCGACAGGGCGATCGCATAACCAATCGCGGTCGAGGATGAGTTGTTCAGCAAGGTCGAGGGGGTTTTGGGAGGAAAATTCAAAGTCGGCGAGTTGAACTGCGGACATGTGCGCTCCTAGTGAGAATGACCCAAGTTTACTTGCCATTCATGCTCTTCACGACATCCGTGCGGCACAAGGAAAGAGAAACACAGCGCGAACTAAAAATCTATCAAAATATGGTGGGGGTAGAATTTTTGTGCACTAGGGGTGGTGTTTTCACCTCTCCCATCGGGAGAGGTCTAATTTCGCCTTCGAAATTTGGGTGAGGGCAAATGACCGCTAATTGTCATCCAATCTTCACACACAAGAAGCCGTTCGACATGCTACATTTGATGAAATCAAAGTCAGTTTTTGCTGGAGAATTAGTATGGCAGATAAACCCGAACCTCGAAAATTGACCCCCAAGGCATTAGAGTGCTTGAGTGAGGCCAAACAAACAGTATTTAGTTTAACTGGTACTGGTGGTTTTTCTAGTGAGGATGGGCCACTGAATGGAAATTACTTAGGAAGCACCACATCTGCACTCGGAACGCTTGCAGGTAAAATTGGGCATGATGCCTACAAAGAATGTCTCGGCACCGAGCCGCAATTTCTGCCTAAACCCCCAAGCCCGAAAAAATCGCGCTAGCACGCTACTTCTTTAGCGTCTCCAACTCCGCCCTCAACTTTTCATTTTCTTCGCGGGCCTTTTGCGCCATGTCGCGCACCACCTCGAACTCTTCACGCGTGACGAATTTGCCGCGCGCGATGAGCCGCTCGAACTTGTCGCTCATGAAAGCTTCCATCTCGCGGCGCATATCCATCGCTGCCCCTGCAGCACCACTGGCCATTTTCGCAATATCTTCGAACAATTTGGAGTCTTTTTGCATTTGCGTGTCCTAGCGTTACATAGTTGCCACTTGCCCGTGGGCGCATCATGGTGAATATATATAGGAACATTTTCGCAAACAACAACGGGTAAGGCGATGAAACGGATTCTAGTCACGGGCGGCGCTGGGTTTATTGGCAGCAACATTGCAGGCACCTTGGCCGACCATACGGATTACCGCGTGGTGGTGGTCGATGAATTTGGCGAGAGCGACAAATGGCGCAACTTAAGCAAGCACAAAATCTACGAGATCATTTCGCCCGATGAAGTATTCTATTGGCTCGAAGCTAACAAAAACGAGCTCGATGCCATCATCCATATGGGCGCCATATCAAGCACCACCGAAACCAATGTCGACTTGATTCTGGAGGTGAACTTCACCTTATCGCGCAGCTTGTGGAACTGGGCCGCACAGAACCAAAAACGCTTTATCTATGCATCATCCGCCGCCACCTATGGCTCAGGCGGCGATGGTTTTGGCGACGAAAACAGCCTCGATGCCTTGACCAAACTTCGTCCGCTCAATGCCTATGGCTGGAGCAAGCATCTGTTCGATCAGTTCGTGCTCGCCGCCACCTCCACCGCTACCGAGAAAAAACCTAGCCAGTGGGTCGGTCTCAAATTCTTCAACGTCTATGGCCCGAACGAATACCACAAAGGGACACAAAGCTCCGTGGTCGAGCAAATCTTCCCACACGCCAAATATGGCCGTCCCGTGAAGCTCTTCAAATCCTACCGCGAGGGTTACAAAGATGGCGGGCAGCTGCGCGACTTTATCTATGTGAAAGACTGCGTGCGCGTTGTCATCTGGCTGCTTGCCACCCCTACGGTGAACGGTCTGTTCAACCTTGGCACGGGCAAGGCGCGCAGCTTTGCCGATTTGGCAAACGCCACTTTTGTTGCCGTTGGCAAGCCCCCTGCCATCACGTACATCGATATGCCGACGGAGATTCGCGACAAATACCAATACTTCACCGAAGCGAACATGGATCGCCTACGCGCCGCAGGCTATAAGGAAGCATTCCATAGCCTCGAAGAAGGCGTGAAGGATTACGTCGTGCATTACCTGAATAAAGATGATCAGTATTTTTAGAAAATGCACATGTGTATTGTGAGCGCAGGAGCGCGAACCAGCCATGAGCCCGCAAAGCGGCGCGCCATGGCGGGGTTAGAAAACCGAGCCGGGCGCAAATGATACATTTCCCCGACATCTCTCCCATCGCGTTTGAAATTGGCCCTGTCGCTGTTCGCTGGTATGCGCTGGCCTATGTCGTGGGCATTTTGCTGGCGCAGCGTATTATCCGTTGGGCGGATGGGCGCGAGGGAAAGCCCATCCTCACCCCCAAAGCCATCGAGGACATGATTCTCTACGGCATCCTAGGTATTATTCTGGGTGGTCGTTTCGGATACGTATTGTTTTATAACTTTGAGTATTACATCCATAATCTGTCCGAAGTTCTGCATGTTTGGCAAGGTGGCATGTCCTTCCATGGGGGGCTAGCGGGGGTCATGGTTGCCTTCTGGCTTTTTGCCCGCCGCTTCAAGCTCAACTGGTTGCAACTGATGGATCGCATCGCCGTTGCCGCACCGGTGGGTTTATTTTTGGGTCGCCTTGCCAACTTCGTGAATGGCGAGCTGTATGGCCGTACCACAGATGTACCGTGGGGCATCATTTTCCCGAGCGGCGGAGACCTTCCCCGCCACCCCAGCCAACTTTATGAGGCGGGGCTCGAGGGGCTGGTGCTTGGTCTCGTCCTGTTCTTCCTCGCCACCCGCACCAAGGCGCTCAGCCATATCGGCACCACCAGCGGCGTGTTCGTGCTGGGCTACGCCCTCTCGCGTTTCACGGTCGAGTTCGTGCGCGAGCCCGATGTGCAGCTAGGCTTCCTCACGCTTGGCCTCACCATGGGGCAGTATCTCTGCCTGCCCATGGCCGCCGCGGGCATCTGGGCAATTGTGGCGGCGAAGAAACGTAGCGCGTGACGCATCGACTGAGAGCGTGTAAATTGGATAGATGAGCGAACCAAAACTAAGCACGCTGCCGCTGGCGGCCATCATCCGCGAGAAGATCGCTGCCTCTGGCCCCATCAGCATCGCCGATTATATGGCACTGGCACTTGGCCACCCCGAGCATGGCTACTACATCAAGCGCGATCCGTTCGGTGCGCGAGGCGACTTCATCACCGCGCCCGAGATTTCCCAAATCTTCGGTGAGATGATTGGCCTATGGTGCGCACAAATGTGGATGCAGCTTGGCGGCGGGCCCATCAGCATTGTGGAGTTAGGGCCTGGCCGCGGCAGTTTAATGGCGGATGTATTACGCGCCACCAAAACCATGGTCGGCTTCCATGATTCTGTCTCCATCCACATGGTGGAAACGTCGCCCACCCTTGCCCACGCGCAATATATGCGCTTGCGTGATGACCACCCGCGCATCGAGTGGATCGATAGCGTGGCCGAGCTGCCCGAAACCAAAACACTCCTGATCGCGAACGAATTTTTCGATGCGCTGCCCATCAAGCAATATGTGATGACCGAGCAGGGCATGCGCGAGCGCAAAGTAACATGGGATGAAACCACCCAAGCCTTTGAGTTTGTGCTGGGGGATGCAGGGCTCATGCTTGCCAAATCGGGCAATGCCATCCCGCCTGATACCATCATGGAACATTCGCCCGCAAGCCGCAGCATCATGCGCGGGCTTGCCCACCACATTCACCAGTATGGCGGTGCAGGACTCATCATCGATTATGGTTATTTAGGCGAGGCGCACCACGATACGCTGCAAGCCCTAAAGGCACATTTGTTCCACCCTGTACTTGCCGAACCGGGCGAGGCCGACATCACCGCCCATGTCGATTTCACCAGCCTCATGGACATCACCCGCGATGCGGGCAACAGCGTCGGCCCCCTCATCAACCAAGGCGCCTTCCTCACCCGCATGGGCGCGCAATTGCGCCTCGAAATGCTATTGCGCCAAGCCACACCCGAGCAACGTAGCAACCTTGTCAGTGGGCTCGAGCGCCTC
>CAUJIC010000030.1 GCA_963205305.1 Pseudomonadota bacterium
TGGTCATCACTTTGAGTTTTTTCATACGGCCTCTGCGAATGTGTCGGGGTTTTGGGGGTCGAACAATTCGTGCGCCCAGAAGAGGGTGACGAGTTCACCACTACCCACATTGGTGATGGAGTGGGTGTGGAAGGTGGGCATATCGATGAAGCTTGGCGCATCGCCACTGACGGTGAAGGTCATTATCTCATCGCTGAACAATTTGCGGATTTTGATTTCTGCCTGACCCGCGCACACCAAAAAGCGCTCGATTTTGTGGGTGTGGAAATGGTTGCCACGCGTGATGCCCGCATGGGTGGTCGACATGAAGGCCTGCCCGCCATGCAGGGTGCGAACCGCCTCGAACAAATGCCCGCGATTATCGGAGCGCAAGGTGAGGGGAGTGAGCGCCAGTGCGGGGTAACGGTAGGAGCGTAGTGTGTTGAATAGCGCCAAATCGAATGGGTCAGCAAGGTGCGGAATCAGTTGTTGCTCGGCATACTGCGCGTGCATGCCGCGTAGCTTTTCAAGCAGTGCACTGACCTGAATTTTGTGGCCTTGCAGTTCGCGCTCGCCTGATTGCCTTTGCTCAATCGCTTCGAAGCAGTGGCGTGCCACGGTGTGTGCATGCACAAGATTCAGCGTACCATCATTGATGATGGTTGGTGTTTCGCCCACGGCTAGCTGGTGGCAGAAGGTGGAAACCGCCGAATTATAAAACGGCTTGCCAAACTCGCCGAACACATGCGGCAGAATGAGATTGGTGAAGGCCGTGCCACGGCTAACGGCGGCTTTTGCCAGTATCTCTGCCGCTTGGCGCTTGGCAGTGCCATACACATTATCCACGCGGCTATGGGTGGAATTGGTGTAAACGATGTGCGGAAATGCTGCGCTTTTTGTTGCAGCATTGGCAAGTTGTTGTGCAGCGTGAATATTGCCTGTTGCGACCTCATCATCCGTGCCACGATTGACGCCCGCACAATGAATGATTGCATCGCAGTCACCCGCAAATTGTTGCAGCAAGGCGTCATCGGCAAAGGTGGCGCGGGTGGCAAGGCTAAGCGTTACATCGGGGCGGTGGGCTTTGGCAAAGGCACGGATATGCCAGCCAATCAAGCCATCTGCGCCCGTGATACCAAGCTTCATTTGATGCCTGCCGCGCGTAATTCATCCTGCACATAGGGTAGGCTGAGCAGTAATTTCTCGGTTCCTGCAACATCGAGCTGCTCGGTGTTGTGCGAGGTATAATCCTCGAGCGCGGCGGGTTTTTGCGAGCCTTCGGAATAGAACTGACCGTAATTCAAATCGCGCCCATCCATGGTAATGCGGTAGTAATCGCCCATATCATCGGCGCGGGAAAGCTCCTCGCGCGAGGCAAGCGTTTCATAAATCTTTTCGCCGTGGCGCATGCCGATGATGTCGATTGCCACGTTGCTTTTGAACAGGTTTTTAAGCGCAGTGGCTAAATCATGCACGGTGCAGGCGGGGGATTTACGAACAAATAAATCGCCTGCATTGCCATGCTCGAACGCGAAGGCCACGAGGTCCGAAGCTTGCGGCAGGGGAAGCATGAAGCGGGTCATCTCGGGCACGGTGAGCGTGAGCGCTTTGCCAGCTTTGATTTGCGAAATGAACAGCGGAATGACCGACCCGCGTGAGGCCATGACATTGCCATAGCGCACAAGGCACAGCATGGTTTTTTCGCTACTACGGGCACTGGCTTGCAGCACTTTTTCCATCATCGCCTTGCTCATGCCCATGGCGTTCACGGGGTAGACGGCCTTATCGGTCGAAAGCGCGACGAGCTTGCTCACGCCATGGTCGATGGCGGATTGTACCACATTGGCACTGCCCATGATGTTGGTAGCCACCGCTTGCAACGGGAAGAATTCGCACGAGGGGACTTGTTTGAGTGCTGCCGCGTGGAAGGCATAATCGACCCCGCGCATGGCCTCATCGACCGAGGCGCGATCGCGTACATCGCCCAAGTAGAACTTCACCTGTGGGTCATTCAGCGCAAGCCGCAGTTGCTCTTGCTTCCATTCATCGCGCGAGAAGATGCGAATTTCGCAGCAGCCTAGCCCTCGGATGCGCTCGAGAAACGATTGGCCAAAGCTACCCGTGCCGCCGGTGATGAGTACGGTTTTACCTTTAAAAGAAGCGGCCACAGCAGGCGGAAGTGTATTCAGTTCATGCATCGGTTTATCCCTTGTTTGCGCGGCTAACAGTATCACCGCGCCATCGTCCCCTCAACCAAACAATTCGCGCCACATTGCGCGCGCGGAAAGTGGCGGTGAACCTAGGTTTATGTTGATTTTATGGCCATTTCCATAGCGCGCCATGTTTGCTGTGCTGCATCCGCCCAGCGGTAGGTTTTGGCCAGCGCAACGGCACGTGCGGCGTTCGCTTTGGCCGTATCCATCTGCTGCAACAGGTTCGCCCATGCCGCGACGAACGACTCGTGGTCGGTGGGGTCGAAATAGGTCACCGTGTCGCCCGCCACTTCGGGCATAGGCCCATGGTTAGAGACCAGTGCAGGCACGTCTGATGCCATGATTTCCATCACAATGTTCGGCCAATTCTCGGTTGTGGAGGCAAACAGGTTGAGTGTAGCGTTTTGGTAGAGCGCAGGCAGCGTGGCATGGGGCACATTGCCGAGCAAAATAACAGAATCCCGCAACCCAAATATTTCAATGTCCTGCTTCACCAGTGCAGCATAACGTTTGTAATAAGGGGTGCCCACCAGCACTAATTTAGTGGTGACCTGATGTTGGCTGCGAAGTGCAGCATAGGCGCGAATCACCTCGCGCTGGGATTTATAAAAATCGAGGAACGATACATAGAGAAAATAGGGTTCGTTTTTTAGAGGAAATTCGGCGAGCAAGGGCGCTGGTTTATGATCCGCCACAAAAAACATGGGGTCGAGCGCATGCGGAATGAGCGCCGATTGCTTAGGGTTTACGCCGCATTGCTGTACGATAAAATTGCGCGCATAGGCCGAGATGAAGATAACCAAATCGGCGCGGCGCATGGTGGAAACAAGCGCGCGTGCGAGCAGAAAATCGCGCAAGCGACGATAGCTGAACAGCGGGTAATGGCTACGTTGTACGCGGTCGAACGGCAGCATGTTTTGGAAGGTGACAGCGGTTTTGACGCGGCCTGAACGCATGCGCGGCAGCAAACAGGCGGGGGTAAAAATCATGTTGCACCCGCGCGCTTCGGCCAGTGCTTCAAGCTGTGTACGCTCCCACCATGCGCGCCGAAATGGGTTGGCAAGGTTCGGCAAGCTGAGCACGGTGATGGTTGATGGCAAGCTAGCGGCATCGAATCCGCCTGAGCTGAGCAAGGTGACCTGCCAATTGGTGGGCACAAGGGCAAGCAGCTGGTTGAGGTAGGTTTTGCCGCCGCCGAGGCGCGCCGAAAGGCCATTAATGAGCAGGTGCATCAGCCCTCCAGCATATTCAGCAAATCGGCCACCGCGCGGGTGGCTTTGGCGCGTGAACCTACCAGCACTTCGTATCCGCGTGCGCCTTGGCGCGTAACTTCCGTGGGGTTATCGATGTAATATTGCACAGCGGCGCGGATGGACTCGGCCGTTACTTCGCACGCGCGGCCACAATCATTCGCTGCCACCAAATCCACGAACGCACCTGTGTGCGCTGTGCTGATGACGGGAAGTCCCGCGGCCATGGCTTCGGCCACCACGACTGCCCAACCATCGTGTCGCGAGGGGAGGATGAACACATCGTGTTTTGAAAATTCTGCAGCGAGTGCGGCAGGCTCCATAAACCCCATCAACTTGATATGTGCGTGCTTGGCCGTTGCGGCCTCGACCAGTGGTTTTTGTTCACCCGAACCCGCGAGCGAGAGTATTGCTTTGTCAGGCGAGATGCTTGCGAAGGCCTCGAGCAACTCGGCAGTGCCTTTGCGTTCGATGAATTGGCCGACGAAAAAGAAGCGCAGCGGCAAGGCGGGTGGTGTGGCTGCGCGGCGGGCATAGCGCGCTTCGTTGATGGAATAGGGCATGGTGAACACGCGGCGGGCATAGGGGCCATATGCTGCCACGGCCTCGCTGCCGATGCCGATGACACCATGCGCGAAGGGTAGGGTGCTTGCCCAGATAAGCTTGCGGGCGAGGATGCGCCAACCGCTGGCGGGCAGTGGCTTTTCAAGCCAATAAAAATACCGCGTCTTATGTTTGGTGGCATAGTGCCTGAGCCAGCTAGCGAGTGGCAAACGATAGCCCCCGACGATAATCACATCGGGTTTGAGTTCATCGAGCAAGGCTTGAAATTTTTGTTTGCTGGTGGCGTCATCCGTATGTTCGAGGATGGTAAGCCATGGGTGCTCGCTTAATGTCCAATCGCGGTTCGCCTCGCGCGACCAGAGGAAGGCAGCTTTGAGCTGGCAGTGCTTGCTCAACTCGTCCAGAAAATCCATCTGATAAGGCGTTGGGATATTCGAGACGACCAGCACGCGCAGCATGTTACGCCCCAAGCTTTTTGCGGAAATAGGCAATCGTTTCTTTCAGCCCATCCTCAAGCGGCACCGTTGGTTTCCAGCCGAGCAAGTCACCTGCTTTGGTAATATCAGGGCGGCGCTGTTTGGGGTCATCGACAGGCAAGGGGCGCCAAACGATTTTGGAGGTGCTGCCTGTGAGTTTCAGCACCGCCTCGGCTAGTTCGATCATGGTGTATTCCCCAGGGTTGCCCGCGTTGATGGGCCCAATCACCTCGGCAGGGCTAGCCATAAAACGCACCATGAATTCGATGAGGTCGCTGACATAGCAAAAACTGCGTGTTTGGGTGCCATCGCCATAGATCGTGATGTCCTCGCCGCGCAGGGCTTGCACAATAAAGTTACTCACCACGCGGCCATCGTTCGGGTGCATATGGGGGCCATAGGTGTTGAAGATGCGCATGACCTTCACGTCGACACCACGGTGGCGGTTATAATCGAAGCAGAGCGTTTCGGCTGCGCGTTTGCCTTCATCGTAGCAGGCGCGTGGGCCGATGGGGTTCACGTTGCCCCAATAGCTTTCGGGCTGCGGGTGCACCGCAGGGTCGCCGTACACTTCCGAGGTGCTGGCTTGTAGCAGAGTGGCTTTATTGAACGCCGCCAGTTCGAGCACATTCAGTGCACCCAGCACGCTGGTTTTCATGGTGTCGATGGCGGCTTTTCCCTGATAATGCACGGGGCTGGCAGGGCAGGCGAGGTTATAGATTTGCTTCGCGTTGACATCAATCGGCTCGATGACATCCTGATCAATCACGCGGAACTGTGGGTTGGTGGTGAGTGCGGCGATGTTCTCCATCGAGCCTGTGTAAAAATTATCGAGGCAAATTACTTCGTGCCCAGCGCTAAGCAGCCGCGCGCACAAATGTGAACCGAGAAAACCAGCGCCACCTGTAATCAAAATCGTCATGTTCGTTTTATTGCCTTTCGTACTAATTTGCCGACACCTTGTTTACGTAGCCAGTGTACCCAATCGGGGTCCCACCCCAAGCGCTCGCCAAGGAAGGTGCCCTCCGCGAACGAGGTGGGCTTATAATAGGTAAACTTGGTGCCAAACGTAAGGTAATAATGGCCATAGGGCAAGCAGCGCTCGCGGTCGATGGGTGGCAAGTTATGGGTAGGGCGCAACAGCGTTTGCAGCGCGGCGGCATCGGCAGGTTCGTGCGCCACGCCAAGCCCCTGATAAAAACAGGGCCCAAGCAGAATGGTGGGCTTGCCCGCATAGGTCGCCTCGATGCCGATGGAGGAGCCATAGCACACCACCATATCGGCCGAGGCAAGCAGCGCGTAGGAATCCATAGGGTCGGTGGCGGCGATGATGGTCAGGCAATCGCTTTTCAGGGTGTTCCAGCGCGCACATTCGATGGGTGATTTGGCAAGGTTGGGGTGCATGCGGATGACCAATTCGATATCGCCCAGCGATTCACAAATTTTAATTAAATCGCGCACGGCGCTCAGTTGGTTTGGCCAGTGGCCGAGCGTGAACACATCGCTCACCGCTGCATATTCGTCGTCGCTGGAATTGTAATAGACCACGCGGCGTTTGCCTTGTTGGGCAGGTGGCAAACCTCGCCCGCGCTCCTGATCCTTCGTGAAGGAATACCAATAAATGCCGTCACCCTTCAGGCGACGTTCGAAATATTGATGGCCAAGGCGCGTGCGCTCGGTGGGGTCGGCGGCGTTCCACGCAAGGCCGATGCGCTCGCGGATATAGGCGAAGTTGTGGATCTGATCGTGGAAACATTCGTAATAATCGAAGGCGTGGCCGCGCTCGTGACGCAGCACGGGGATGCCGAGTTTGTTGCCTGCTTCCACAATGGGTTTGCAGGTAGAGAAGCGGCCATTGAAGGTGATGAGTTGGTCGGGCTTGGTGGCCTCGATCGCGGCAATTGCGCGGCCATAAACAAGGGCGGAGGAGCCAAGCACGGCACGCACCCGCGCCATATCAGTTGCGGGGTTATATTGGCTATCACGCGTCCACGAAATGAGGGAGGAGGCAACGCCCATGCCCAGTTTCGCGCCCTCGAAATGATAGGCCTTCAGCGCATCCAAATCGCCCGAAAAATCTTGCACCCATTGCTGCAATTGATTGGTAAGTGCTGCGTCGGGCACGAGGTGTGGCAACACGTTGATGCCGCGCATGGCGAGCAGTTCTTCGAACCGTTTGACGCGTGGAGCAAGCGAACAACCCGCAAGCCGTGCAATGCGTGGTAGCTCCCAATCGGTCCATGGTAAATTGTCGCCCAGCCACGCAAAGCTTGGCTGGTTGCCCGCATCGCGTGCCTTCAGTGCCAACTCGCCCGCAGTTTCAAGGTGTGGGGCGAAGGCAACGGTTTCAGCGAGAAGGCTGTGCATGCGCGCGATACTCCTCAATGCGTTTGCGGCTGCTACCTAGGCCGTAATTGACTCCACGTTCGAGGATAATTTTCTCGAAGCATTTGGCAAATGCATAGAGCCATTGCTGCAATTTTGTTTTGCTAAATTGCTTTCCGTTAAAGAAGAATCCACCTTTGCGCGCACCCGTGAAATGGGGGATAGATTGGCCACCACGACTCCAGAACAGGGCAACCTTCAGTGCGCCCTCAAGCGGCAAGGTTGCAAGGTTACGGGTACGAAGCAGCCCCACGGCTTCCTCGTGGGTGCGTGGCGTGTAGACCGAGCCAATCTGCTCGTACACGCAGCGGCCAAGGAGGATGGAGGGCTTGCCCCAATAGACCGCCTCGATGCCCATGGTGGAGCCAAAACTGACGGCGGTGTTGCACGCATCGAGCAGATCGTAGGTGCTGACTTTAGAATCGCCGCGAATGACGCGCACATTGGAAAAGCGTTCCTCGAGCAGCAGTAGTTTTTCGGCAAAGCTCCAATGCACGTTCGCGAGGTTGGGGTGCACGCGTAGCCACAGCACCACCTCGGGGTCATCGGCGAGGGAAGCACAAAGCCGCTGCATGGCTTCGGTCTGGTTGGTGTAGAGCGTTTTGTCGTACTCGCCGCCAATGGCTGCGAATTCATCCTCGGAGCTATTGAAGATGGCGATGTTGTGCTTGGTTGCATCCCAGCCATCGGGGAGCTTGCCGCGCGTTTGGCCTGTCACATAGGCGCGGTGGTCATTCACAATGCCGCCTGCGCGTTTATATTTGTAAAAATAATCGGCCACTTCAGCCACATCGCCTTTAAAATTCTTCCAGCAATTTTCCATGAACTCCTGCAGCACGGTGAAATCCTGCGGTAGTTGGTTGCGGAAAATATAGACGCAGCGCGCCTCTTGCCCCGAAAATTCCATGATATCGATGGGTAGATTTTCTTGCTGAGCCACGCGCAGCAGTGGGCGATATTGGTTCTGGCGGCCATTATAGAGCACCACTTTATCGACCTTTTTGCTTTGTATCAGCGCACGAAACCACGGCACCAGTTGCTCGCTAGTGGCCAGCAAGCGGTTGAGGGTGCGCCGCGCGAGGCTGCCCTCAAGGTCTTGGTCGCGCGATTGGCCAATATAGCTGGAATAGGCGGCCTGCCCCACATCCACCCCTTCGATGCTGTGGTCCTTAATCGCCCAGCGATCCTGCACCAGTGCTGCGCGCGCAGGTTTTAGTGGCGGAATGGCAATCGTGGCGGGTGTTTCAAGGCGGGCAAAGTTCCCTTTAAGCGCGGCCAGCCCCTTTTCGGTCATGGATTTGCAGACACCGCAGGTGAGGGCAAGACCGTTGGTGTTGAGCGAGCAGCCATAGCCTTTGCCGCCGCCACAGGTGACAATCGTGGTTTCATTCCCTTCATCGATGGAGGTTTGCGCGGCGGCGAGCATGATCTCGAGCTCGGGCGTGGCAAGGCCAGTGGGGATGTGAACCAGTACGTGCATGGATTCCTTGGCTAATCGTAAAAAATGCCATTGTGATTGGCCTAATTTACTAGAAAGTGCAAGCATCTAGCGTGTATTTATCCCAAAAACCCCTTGACTGGACGGCGCTCCTTACCTACTGCACTCACTTGTCGCGCATCAGATGAGGATAGAGCCCAATGGCACTTGTTGATAAAATCAAAGATTACGTGAAGCACACGCAACTCTACAAGCTGTTGCCCATCTATTATGGTTTGCCACGGCAGATCTGCATCGAGGTTACGAACGACTGTAACCTGAAATGCGCCAAGTGCCCCACCTACGATGCGAAACGCGGCCGTGGCTATATGTCGATGGAAATATACGAAAAAATTATGGCCGATATTGCCAAGGCGCGCGGCAAAACGGATATCAGCTTCACGGGCGGCGGCGAGCCAACCATCTGCGAACATTTGCCCAAATTTATCGAGATCGCGCGCAAGAACCGCAATGTCGATAAGATTCGCCTTGTCACCAATGCACTCGATTTAACGCCGATGATGACCGACGCGATTATTGCGGCGGGGCTTGATGAAATGAACGTGAGCTTGGATACGACCGATGCCAAAGTCTACGCGCAAATCAACCGCGTGGATGGTTATGACCGCGTGGTGGCCAACGTCGATTATCTCTCGCAGGAGGCGCGAGCGAAAGGCGTGCCAATCAATTTGAAGGTGACGCTTTATAAAGATGTGCCCGACCAAATTGCCAAAATGAAAGCCTCGTTCGAGAGCAAATTCAACTCCATCCGCTTCACCAACATGCACAACTGGCTTGGCCTGCGCGGTAAGCAGAAGGAAGTGAAGAAGCCTGGCCCATGCATCTATCCGTTCTACCAAGTGCAAATCTTGTGGGATGGCCAACTGACACTGTGCTGTCAGGATTCGATGGAAGGCTTCATCAATATGGGCAACATCAAAGATATCGACCTGATGGAATATTGGTTGGGTTCGACCATGCAAAACACGCGCGACGCCCACATTAAGGACGATCTTAAAGCGTTCCCTGTATGCGAGACCTGCGACGCCCATACCTATGCGTTCGACAAGGAAATCTTCCGCCTTAACTAAGCCGATAAATTCAGCGAGTGTGGAAACAGCTTCGCGATTTCTGGGCGGTGGGTAATGGTAATAAGCGTAATTTCTGGCTGCATCGCTAGCAAATCATTCACAATTTCAATCTCGGTCGGCAGGTCGATGGCGTTGGTCGCTTCATCGAGAATCATCACTTTATGGCCATGGTAGAAGGCACGCGCCAACACCACGCGCTGGCGCTGGCCGCCCGATAGACGCGCGCCACGATCGCCCATCATGTCGCCTAAGCGTTCTGGCTTCGCATAATCGGCCAGCTTGGCCTTACGCAAGGCCGCAATGATTTTTGCATCGTCGATATCGGCATCGGCCACGCCGAGCGCCACGTTGCGGCGCAAGCTATCGTTCAGCACAAATGCATTTTGCGACAGATAACATGCCACGCCCATGAAGTTATCCTGCTGGCGGGTGATGCCGTTTTGGGTGATGGTGACGCGGATGCTACCCGATGTTGGATGCAAGATGCCGAGCAACAAATCCACCAGCGTGGTTTTCCCTGCGCCCGATTCGCCGATGATGGCTAGCGCATCGCCGCTACGAAGCGTAAAGCTGGTGCCCCGCAAGGCGGGGTGCGTGCTGCCTTCGTAGGTAAAACTAAGCGCAGATGTTTCAAGCGAAACAAACTCGCCCGCCGATGGGGCAGTGGGTGGCGCAGTATCGAGCGCCATGTCACCACGCAAATCTTCGGCCAGTTGGATGACCACACCACGATAGAGCCTGAGATTCGAGATGGTGGTGGTGGCAAGGCTGACGAGTAACGACATCCGCAGCACCACAAAGGTAAGTATCGCAAGGTTCGGCAATTCATGGGTGATGTCGCGCCCTGCGTGCGAGTAGAACAGCAAAATAGAAATGCCCAGCGTGATAAGAATAGCCTCGATAATGGGGCGCGAAGATTGGCTGATGGTGTTGGCATTGGCCAGCGCATCGCTCATGATGCGTGAGCGCGCATGGATATGCTCGCGGAAAAAGGCAGTAAGGCCAAGCACGCGGATTTCTTTGTAGCCTGCGAGGGCTTGTTGGCTGCTTTCATTGATTTCTTCCGACAAGACACGAAAAGCGGAAGCATTTTTGGTCGCGGCGCGGCGTAGTGTGCGGTCGTAGGCAAAAGCCAGCCCCGCCGCCACCAGCAAAAACATAAGCACTGTGGAAGGGTAAAGTATCAGCGAATACACTAACAGCAACACGCCAACAGTGGTATCGCACAAACAGCGCAAGGTGGGTGCAAGCACCGAGCGCGCGAAACACGATGTCCATTGGTTGACGCTGGTGATGAAGCTGCCTGTGGAGCGCTTCAGGCGTTGTTCGTAGGGCATTTGGGTGAAGCGCGCGATGAGCTCGGCGCGTAAATCGGCCTCGATAACGCCTGTGCGTTGGAAAATAGTATAGTTGAAGCTGATTCCCAGAACCGCGCGCACCATGTAAAACAGAATAAGAAAAATGCCGACATTGAAGAGTTCAAACGATGGCCCGCCCATATTATCGGGTAGGATGGTCATGAGAGTTTGGTTTTGGCTGGCGGCGCCGACGAGGCGCGAGAGTAGCGCAATGCAGGTGAGATCCATGAGCCCGAGCAATGTGCCCATGGCAAACACCAGCAACAGCACGTGGGTGCTGCGCTTGCCCATCAGTTGCCGCATATCGCCAAGGTAGGTGTTGTTACAATTCATGCGGTGCTTCTAGCGGTTTGTAATGGAGTCGGCCAGCAACAATTCAGCCAGTTGAAAGTCAAACTGCGTATCAATATCGACCGAGCGTTCGGGCGGCATGATATAGGCACGGGTGCGTGCGCCATAGAAAGAGTTTTGCTCCATCAGAATATCGCGGCGGGTGAGGTAGATTGCGCCATTGTAGATATAGGCAGGCGGCGTTGCATCTTGGCGGCGGATGCCTTCAGGTACCTTATCGCCAAAGGGCTGCACCAAACCCTCCACGTCGATACGCTTGGCAAATACGGGGTGGGCAGGCATATCCGTCACGCTTATCACACTGTCGCATCCGCCCTGTTGCGCGAGTGCAATGGCGGCGTCGATATCGGCGCGGGTGCGTAGCGGCGAGGTGGGTTGCAGAAGCAATATCCAATCCATCGCCACGCCGTCACGCTGCTCGATAAAGCGCACCGCATGCTGCACCACTTCGAGCGAGCCTGCGGTATCAGTCGCGAGTTCTAGCGGACGCATGAAGGGCACTTCGGCGCCGCATGCGCGGCCTGCGGCGGCAATAGCTTCATCATCCGTGCTGAGCACCACATTGTGCAGTGATGCTTTGCATTGCCGCGCCGCATCCACTGTCCAATCCAACAATGGTTTACCTGCAAGCGGGCGAGTGTTTTTGCCCACCAGTCGCTTGCTGCCGCCGCGCGCGGTGATGATAGCCAAAATGCGTGGTTGAGTGGTCATGGTGCGCCTGCGCTGGTGTTAAATACTGCGTCGATATAGTCCGCCTCGGTGGTCACGAAATGTGCCGTGAGATGGGTAGTATTCTGATAGATGAGTCCGCCTTCGCGGTCAAATAGCCTGCAACTGGTGCCATCACACAAATGCGAGCGCGGGTCGATGATGGTGGCGCCTGCTGCCTTGCCTATCGCGCGCAATTCGTTATTGAGCGCCACTTGCTCCTCGATTGCGGGCGCTGTTTTGGGCAGGCTATCAGCGCCTTTAAAGGCCAACCTGTTTTTTAGCATCCTGGTAGGCTCGAATAAATCGGTCGATGGATTATCGAGCACGAACACGACGCGGTGAGTCTGTTTGAGCGTGCGCAGGAAGTTCTTAAGGTTGGTGAGGGCAATCGTTTTTCCTTCCTCGCTGTGCAGCACAAATTCCTGCCTATCCTTGTGTGCGACATAGGCTTCTTCACCCATAAACATACCATTCCAGCATCCGCCGATGACGATGGTTTTGATAGAGGGCGTTTGGGCTAGGATTTTCTGGAAATGCTCGATCATCGACTTGCAATGGTAGTGATCTTTCGAGGTCACATTTGGAATCGCAGGGCAGCCACCGCCCGTGAGAAACATGACGGGGATGTTTTTAGTAGTCGCTTTTTGTGCAAGGCGGGGTGCATATTGCTGCATGTGCGAATCGCCAAGGAAAAGTATCTGCGGTGGCTTTTCCATGTTCACATAAATTTCTGCACCCCCGACAGTTTGGATGCCCGCGACCGAAGTTTTGATTAAATCGGCAGGGAATTTCCAATCACCGCTAGCATCGGAAATGAATTGCGTGCGTGCAGCAAAGCTGCGCGATGGAAGGCCGCCTTTCAGGTAAAGTGCCATGCCTGTGCTGCCGATGAGCGCCATACACAGCGCCAGCACGATGGCTTTTGCACTCAAATGTACACCTGTGCGAACAGGTTTCTCGATGAAGCGATAGGTGCCCCATGCGAGGATGAAGGCAACGATGACGCAACCCGCCCGCACCCACGCGCAGGGTGTTTCGCCCAATGTGATGTGAGCGAAGGAAAGTAATGGCCAATGCCACAAATAAAGTGGGTAGCTGATCATGCCCACCGCCACCAACGGGCGCGACGAAAGCACCATCCGATTGAACCAGCTGGTTGTGCCTGCCGCAATGATGCATGCGGCACCGAGTGTAGGTAATAATGCCCAGTAGCTTGGGAATATTTTTTCCTCGGTGATGAGCATTAGGCCAAGTGCAATTAGCCCTGCGCCTAGTGCTGCCACATTGTTGCGCGGGCGTGTGCTATCGCCACGACGTAGCTGCACATGCGCGAGTGCC
>CAUJIC010000031.1 GCA_963205305.1 Pseudomonadota bacterium
AGTGGCGTGGCAGCCGCTAGCTTTGCTAGCAGCGGGTCCATGCCCCCCACATTGTTTTCTTCTGTGCTCACTTTTATTCCACCGATGTTGACTTGCTCGGTGGTTTGCTTGCTTACCAATCTATGAGTGTGCACCGCACACGCGCTGGCTCGTAAGTTGGATAATAGCGGTCAAGTTTTAACAAAAAGTTAAAATTGTCGGCATTTTATCTATCTGCTAATAACCAATATAATTATTATTATTCAGATAATTAGATGTTTTATGCCGATGGGGGTGTGGATAAATAGTAAAGTAAAAAGCGCCGCCAATCGCAGTTTTTTGATTTATGGGGCACCTAGGAAGAGAAATGGTGGCCGGAGACGGGATCGAACCGCCGACACGGGGATTTTCAATCCCCTGCTCTACCAGCTGAGCTATCCGGCCACGAACGTGCATACGCATCGTGAGGGCAGTGCTATAGCCAAAGCATCGGCCTGTGGCAAGCGCGGCGTTGCGATTGGGGAGAAATTAACGCCGCGTGGCGGTTTTACTGGGGTTAGTGGCTCTCATCAGGGTCGATGAGAAGCTGCGCGGCGGCCTCGAGGCTTTCATCGTCCACGTCATCCAGCTCGACCGCGGGCACCGCATAGCTGGCTGTGAACCATTTATTGAGGTCGACTTCGCGGCAACGCTCGGAGCAAAAGGGCTTGCTGGCGGCGGCGGTGGGTTTAGTGCAGATAGGGCACCGCGTCATCAGGCTACCAATCGCGAAGCTGCCACCAGCCCATGTCCCACGCTCACGCGCTCATCGAACACGAAGCAGGTGCCGCGCCAGAGCGACTCGCCTTCGGGGATTTGCTCCAGATACGCCAAAATACCGCCATGCAGGTGCAGCACTTCCTTAAAGCCAAGGCTGACAAGGTACGACGAGTATTTCTCGCAGCGTATGCCGCCCGTGCAATACATGGCCACGCGGGTATTGCTGTTCACATTCAGGTGTTCGGCCGTCCATTGCACCATCTGCTTAAAGTTGCGGGTGGCAGGGTTCACGGCACCTTCAAAATGGCCAAGTTCGTATTCGTAATCGTTGCGTGTGTCGATGGTGATGACATCAGGTGCGCTGATGAGCGCGTTCCAATCGGCAGGGCGCACATAGGTACCGACGCATTGGGCAGGGTAGGTGGGCACGCCGAGCGAAATCAGCTCGCGCTTCACCTTTACTTTGGTGCGTTGAAATGGCTGCTGGCCAATATAGCTCTCGCGGAAGGTGGGGGTGGTGAAGGTGATTTGCGTTTTCAGGAACTCCATCAGCGCCTCGAGCGCTTCTGCCGCGCCCGATATGGTGGCGTTGATGCCTTCGCTCGCCAGCGTAATGGTACCGCGAATGTTCAATTCGCGCATGCGCTCCAGAATGGGCGAGCGCAGCGACTTCGCATCCGCTAGCGGAACAAAGCTATAGAAGGTGGAAACGGTGATAGGCTGACTCATGGCGGGGCTTATAGCGAAATGGCACCCAAATGTCTACAGCGCGGCGATGGGTGCTTGCGTGGGCGAACTTACACGCTCAGCTTGGCTAATAGCGTGAATTTGTGGGTTGGGGGTTGTTTGTGTGGCCATTGGGCTAGAAACCTCGCTCGCATCGGCGAGGGTGGAGCGAGGAGGCATGGGATTTTGCGATGGCATATTGCGGGCCATCTCGCGCAGGCGCGCGATGCGTGTTTCCATGCTAGGGTAGCCCGATTGAATTTGGCGGATCCAGCTCAGTATGGGCTTTTTATCATGGTGATTCTGCAGTTTGGTGAGGGCGGCAATTAGCCCCTCAGGGTCGCCCGAAATGAGGGTACCTTTTCTGTCGGCATCTAGTTCCGTTGGTCGTACCGTGAGTTGATTCGCTGTCACGCCGCCAATGGCTGCGCCTGCAGTCATATACACTTCGGAAGCCAGCACGGAAGATGATTCCTTGCCGTTACCAAACACCTTATGGGCGAAACGTCGAACGAGACTTGGATTCTCCACCTCTTTAATAAGAGCCCCAATGCCGCCACGCTTGGCAAAGCTGTTGCCGAGTAACAGTCCTACTCCGCCTAGGCCAATCATTGATATGACGCGTGGGGTAGTGTGGTTACTTGTTTCATGACCAAGCTCGTGGCCAAGCACAGCACGCACTTCACGAAAATTTAGACGCTTGAATAAGCCCGTGGTGATGACCACCGCATTTTCGTTCGTAAGTGATGCAGCGTTGAGCGCTTTGCTTTCGGCCAAAATAAGTTGGGGCACGCGGTTAAGGCCGGCACGCTGGCACATCCTCACCCATTCGTTATGAAACTCGGGGTGGGTTTGCGCGGTAATTTCTTTACCGCGTTTCATGCCCATTTTTCCGAGTTCGCCCAGCAAATGCACATCGAGGTTGGCATTACTCATGGGTACGCGTGGTATAAAAAGCGGGTCGATATTGGGGCTCTGCTCAAGACTCACCTCGGGTGAGAATTGCGCGTGGGAGAAAATACCCTTAAACCCACTCCATGCCGAGGAGGCCAACTCCTGAGCGCTATCGATAAAGCTCGAATGGGTGGGGTTCAGTGGCATCTATGCGCTAGGCTCCAATCGC
>CAUJIC010000032.1 GCA_963205305.1 Pseudomonadota bacterium
AGCTGTAACTTAAGGGCTTGGTTGCCCGTATAGACCCGCCCATCGGCAAGTTGGCGCACCAATTCCTCGTCCATTTTGCGGTTTTCAACAATGAGGCGCACAAAATGGTCGTAGGCATCCGTCACCACTTCGCTCACCACACGGCGCTGTTCCTCGGTAAACGGCTCGCCAATGCTGGGTACATCCTTCATCGCGCCCGATTTAATGGTGATAGGGGTGATGCCCAATTTATCTGCCAAGCGGCTTAGTTCCATGCTTTGCAGTAATACGCCGATCGAGCCCGTCAGTGTGCCCTCGCGCGCAATCACATGGCTGGTACCCAGCGACGCCATATAACAGGCCGAGGCGCACAGCGTGCGCATGATGCCGACCACAGGTTTCTTTTTCGAAATTTCCTTGAGCTGCAAGTACACTTCCTCGCCACCTACGGTCGTCCCACCAGGGGAATCGAACTGCACCAGCAGCGCTTTGGCGCGGTCGTCCTCCAGAATGTCCTTCATCATTGCATCGCGTTTGGTATCGTCCAGCATCACATCGGTGATGTTAATTTGCGCGATATACGCCGTTTTTAGCCCAGCTTTGCCGTGGGTTCCCACGCCAGCAAACACGATTGCGCACGCCCCAAACACGGCCAAAAGCGCCAATCCGCGCCAGCTAGAGAGCTGCCGCTTCAGGCGTTTACGGTCAATCAGAAGGTCCGAGATAGGTTGCATGGGGTACTCCGTTCGTTGATTTAGACAATACAAATTTAAGGGACGATTGCGAGCATTAAAAGAATAAAGCTGTCATAAAATCTTAATACATCAATGTTATAATTGCTTCTGAGAGAGGGGTTTATGGAGCAAAAAGTGGACAACAGTTCGCAAGCATTGTCGGAACATAAAAAAATAAAATTGGCATTAGATGGCCTTCCATCGGGCAATGCCAAGGCTGGTAAAATTTTTCTTACCAAACTCCTCGATAAGAACGGGCCAGAAGCGTTTTTGAGTTTTGTTAGGAGAGTTGATTTTGTAATCAAAGAAGAACGTGAACTTACAGATGATGATTTAAGTAAATCAGAGCTAGCGCTCTTGCGAACGGTAAAACCGGGAATTCCTAGAAGGAGTGCGCTAAAATTATTAGGAGCCTCGGCATTGATAGCATACCAAGGCATCGGCGAGCTGCGTGCACTTAAAGAAGAATCGGAATTAATTGATTCAGGCCAATCAAAGGCTAAATCGACAAGGGGAAGCGCATTTACTGGGGCCGTAAAAACAGCGACTGGAGGATGCTTAGCACACGTCATAATCTCCGATGCGTTGCTTGGGTATCGTCTGGCCTCAGTTTGTGATGCAGTGGATGCGTATTTAGATAAAGAACAAGAACAGGGCTTCAAACGCTAACGCCAAACAAAAAGGGCACCTTTCGGTGCCCTTTCGTTATGCATGCAAGGTAGTTGAAACTACGCTGCGTCTTCTTCGTCAGCTTTTGGCTTTTTCTTCGCGGCTGGCTTTTTCGAAGCGCTAGCTTCCGAAATTGCGGCGCCGAGAATATCACCCAGCGAAGCACCCGAATCGGACGAACCGTATTCTTCGATGGCTTTCTTGTGCTGGTCTTGCTCAAGCTGTTTGATGGAGAGTTGGATTTTGCCGGTTTTCTTATCGGCGGATACCACAGCGGCGTCGATACGATCACCCACCGCGAAGCGCTCTGGGCGTTGATCTTGGCGATCACGCGACAAATCGTTCTTCTTGATGTAGCTCGTCACGCCTTCCGAGATTTCTACTTCAATCCCGTCACGCTCGACCATGAGAACCTTACAGGTTACCACATCGCCTTTGCGTTGGCTGACAGCGGCATCGCTCGCTTGGCTTTGGCTTGCGCTGCTGCTGGTGGTGATTGCACCTTCAGGCGCTTCGGTCAGTTGCTTGATACCAAGGCTGATGCGCTCTTTCTCGATATCAACCACGAGGATTTTGGCAGAAACTTTATCACCTTTTTTGAAGGTTTTGATGGCTTCTTCACCAGGCTGCGTCCAGCTGATATCGCTGTGGTGCACAAGGCCGTCGATCTCGCCAGCCAAGCCAACGAACAGACCGAAATCGGTGATGTTGCGCACTTCGCCTTCGATGACATCGCCTTCACGGAATTTATCCGCAAAGCTGTTCCATGGGTTGTCGATGCATTGCTTCATGCCAAGGCTGATGCGGTGTTTGGTTGCATCCACATCCAGCACTTGCACTTCCACTTCTTGACCAGCTTGCACGAGTTTCGATGGGTGAACGTTTTTCTTCGTCCAGCTCATTTCGCTCACATGCACAAGGCCTTCTACGCCGCTATCGAGTTCCACGAACGCACCGTAATCGGTGATGTTGGTGATTTTCCCTTTAAGCTTCGCACCTGGGGTGAATTTGCCGCTGACGCCTTCCCATGGGTTGGTGTCGAGTTGCTTCATGCCCAGCGAAATACGCTTGGTTTCGCCATCGAACTTGGTCACGATCACGCGCACTGCATCGCCGATTGCAAACACTTCGGATGGGTGATTGATACGCTTCCACGAAATATCGGTAACGTGCAGCAAGCCATCCACGCCGCCCATATCGATGAACGCACCGTAATCGGTGATGTTCTTAACGATACCGTCGAGGATTTGGCCTTCAGCAATTTTATCGAGCAGCACGCCACGGGCTTCCGCACGGCTCTCTTCCATGATTGCACGGCGGCTGACCACGATGTTGCCACGGCGACGATCCATTTTCAAAATCAGGAACGGCTGGGCAATGTTCATCAGCGGTGTCACATCCTTGATGGGGCGAATGTCCACTTGGCTGCCGGGCAGGAACGCCACAGCACCTTTAATGTCCACCGTGAAACCACCTTTAACGCGGCCAAAGATAACGCCTTCGATCTTCGTTTGGTTTTTGTGGATTTCTTCCAGTTTCACCCAAGCTTCTTCGCGCAGGGCCTTCTCGCGGCTCAGCTGTGCTTCGCCGTGGCGGTCTTCAATGCGCTCGATATAGATATCGTATTGGTCGCCGATTTTGATTTCAGCAGGTTGGCCAGCAACCGAGAATTCTTTGAGGGGGATACGGCCTTCGGATTTCAAGCCCACATCGATGATGGCGAGGTCTTTCTCGATGCCGACGATGGTGCCGCGCACCACGCTGCCTTCGGCAACTTTGCCTGCGGCGCTGTTTTCAAACAAATCGGCGAAGCTTTCACCGGTGCTGAAATTTTGGTCTTTGAAATCTTCCTTACGGACGGTTGCAGATTGAGCCATTACGAGTACTTTCCAAATTGGTAGAGGTTGCTTAATCACGAGCACACCCATGTGCTCGCGCCCCCACGCACCCGCATGAGGGAGCGGGGTTTATAGGCCAAAATGACCAAAAGGCAAGGGGAAATGGCTCGAAAAGGGACAAAATCTTCACGGAATTGTCATATAAGGTTAACTCATAGAATGTTACTATGAGCCTGATACATAGAAGTATATCGGGGTAGCTTTATGAATAAGACATTACATGGAAGTGCTTCTAGGAAAGACGGCAAGATTTTCGTTAGCGCTGAAATTAGCAAAAATGACGATGGCGTAATAGAATTAGTTACAAGGCTTTCACTAAAGCACTTCAATGATACGGCCATCGAGTCAAAAACAAAAGATCGCCAAGTCTTCAAGTTTATGCCTAACGGAGATGTAACTTTTACCACTTCGGTAGATAATCCAGTAGTCGCAATGTTTATGCCCAGAAAAAACGGGCGTGGTAATAATCCAGAACTGTATGAAATGTTCGATACTGTTTATCAAGGTTTGCTTGAGCGCAGTGACAAGCTTGGGTTAGGCGTTTTATTGGAAGAAAAAAGCGTAATAAATCTAGTAAAATCATCCGATAGAATCAGAATGTTCGGCAAAAAAATAGGTATTGAAACTGGTTTAGCTCAAGCTAGTCGCTAACCCCCCAACTCCCCCATCACCTTCTCAAACACTTGGCTCATGGTCAGCTTGCTGGTGTCAATCACCACGGCGTCCTCCGCAGGTTTCATGGGGGCGACAGCGCGGTTGGCGTCACGGGCGTCGCGTTCCACCAAATCATCGTAGACGGATTGATAATCCACCGTCACGCCATAATCCTGAAGTTCCTTGTGGCGGCGCTTGGCGCGGGCTTCAAGGCTCGCGGTGATGAAGAATTTATAGTCCGCATCGGGGCAGATTACGGTGCCCGTGTCACGCCCATCCAGCACGCCGCCATTTTCGCTCGCGGCAAATCGGTGCTGATATTCCAGCAGCGCCTCGCGCACTTCAGGCATGGCCGAAACAATGCTCGCCGCTTTGCCGATGCGCTCGCCGCGTAGTTTGGGGTTGGCTAAATCCTGCGCGTTGATGGCGCGGGCAGCAGCAATGGCAGCCGCCACATCGTGCGGGTCTTGGTTGGCATACAGCACCCGCATGCCCACGGCGCGGTAGAGAAGCCCTGTATCAAGGTAGCCCAGGCCGAAATGATAGGCCAAGCGGCGGGCGAGGGAGCCTTTGCCTGAAGCGGCAGGGCCATCGACGGTAATCACCATGCGCCGTTCGGGCGTTGGGCGTTCCACCTTGCGGGCAATAATGAATTTCGCGCCCAAATCGCGCATCAGCGTCATGAAGCTAGGGAAGCTGGTCGCAATCGCGCGGGTGTCATCCACCGTCACCGGCTCTTTGCTCACCAGTCCTAGTATCAGGAAGCTCATGGCAATGCGGTGGTCGAAATGGGTGGTCACGGTGCCGCCACCTTGTGGGCGGCCACCTTTGCCATAGACCACTAAATCGTCGCCTTCCTCGTGGGCTTCCACACCATTCGCGCGCAGGCCAGCGATGATAGCGGCGAGGCGGTCGGATTCCTTCACACGCAATTCACTAAGGCCACGCATCACGCTTTTGCCTGTCGCGCATGCAGCAGCAATGGCGAGGATGGGGTATTCATCAATCATGCTCGGCGCGATATGCGCGGGCACATCGACTTCCTTGAGGTGCGAGCTGCGCGCGGTGATGTCGCCCACGGGTTCGCCGCCCACCTCGCGGGGGTTGCTGATGGTAATATCCGCACCCATTTTTTTCAGCACATCGAATAAACCTGTGCGAAGTGGGTTCAGGCACACATTGGTCACCGTCACTTCCGCCTTGGGCACCAGCAGCGCCGCCACAATCGGGAAGGCGGCCGAGGAGGGGTCAGCAGGCACATGCAGGGTGCGCTCTTCAGGTTTCTGATTGGGTTGGCCATCCAGCGTGATGGTTACGGTGCCATCCTCATCGGTGGTGGTTTTCACGGGCACGCCAAAAAACCGTAACATGCGTTCGCTGTGGTCACGCGTGGCTTCGTGTTCCACCACGGTGGTGGTGCCTTTGATGTTCAACCCTGCCAACAAAATCGCTGATTTCACCTGTGCGGAAGCAACAGGCAACGCGTAATGAATCGGCATGGGCTGGCTTGCGCCCTTCATGGCCAGTGGCAAGCGGCCGCCATCGCGGGCAATGAATGTCGCGCCAATCTGCTGCAGCGGAGTAATCACTCGCATCATCGGGCGTTTGCGTAAACTTTCATCACCCGTGAAATGACTGGTGAACGGGTAGGTCGAAAGTAGCCCCATCATCAACCGTGCGGCTGTGCCAGCATTACCCATATCTAAAATATTGGCAGGCTCGTGCAGGCCACCAATGCCGCGTCCGCTGACTGTCCAATGGCCATCCGCATGGCGGGTGATCGGCACACCGCATTGCCGCAGCGCTTCGGCGGTGCGAAGCACATCTTCACCCTCGAGCAATCCGTGGATGGTGGTAGTGCCAAGCGCAAGGCTCGCTAGCATCAACGCACGGTGCGAAATAGATTTATCCCCCGTCACGATGGTGCGTCCGCGCAGTGTTTCAACGGCGTGGGCAGTGGCAGGCTGTGGATTGTCGGTGGTTGAATGCATATGGGCTATTGCGTTTTGTTTCAAAGTCACGTTATGTGAAAGGAATGGTGCTTCTAACGCAAGTAGTTATCGGGCGCAAGAACAGGAAAACAAT
>CAUJIC010000033.1 GCA_963205305.1 Pseudomonadota bacterium
AGATTTGAAACAGGATTAGCGGCTAGGCGAGGGATTATTCCTCTGTTTCTCAGCTTCACTCGCTTGCCAATACGCCGCATCCATAGCTTCTGTGCTATCTTGTAGCAGCTGTTGCGGCAGCTTAACGCGCACTTTATGCACCACGCCATCATGAATTCTTTCTAACTGCAACACCGATCCAACAATACCCAGCTTCTCGAAAACCGCGCGGGCGGTGGTCTCAAATTGGGCATAATTCATCCGCAGTTTACCCAACCGCACATCGAGATAGCACTGCTTTTTAATCAAGCCCTCGTGCTGCCATTGGTGCTCGGGCGAAAAAAGCTCAAGACTTAGGCGCATTTCTGCGGGTAGTAAGCGCGCAGCATTATCCCTGCCGTGGCGGGCAAAATCATACTGGGGAACATCCTTGCCGCCATGAAGCGCCGCCACGCGGTATTGGAATGAGTGATTTCTAGGGTTTTCATCGTTCATCGTTCTCTCCCCACCTGCATTAAGGGCACCACCGTACGATCCATGCGGAAAGGCTCTTTCACCGTATTCACACCGATATCACTCGAATGCGTTTGATCGCTCTTGGGTCCCTCTATCGTAGTTCGATCAACCAAATAATTTTCCCATCGGGCCTCTCGTACATGGACGGGGGGTTCCTGTTGTGCGCTCATAAAAGTCTCCGCTATTGCAGTTTATCGTTGGTTTGGACGCGTAACAATGCCTGCGTTTGATACGGGCACATACATATTTTCCATCGCTTTTTGGTGCGTAGTAAATAATTTGGGCGATACATGAACACGCATATATTGCCTTTGTTGGTCTATCTCTACGGGCAGTTTTAACGCTCCAAAAATTGTATTTATCTCGCGCTCCACTTCATTGGATGACCACGGAAATTCGGCAAGATTAAGTTGGCGTGTCAGCCTTGGGCCAGCACCAATACCATTATTATTCTGCCAATATTTCATATTTTGCGGAGAAAATAATTGCTCCACCACCACTATATGCAATCCTTTTTCCAACCGCAAATCGACAAGTCTAGCCGCATGCTCAGCACCCGATGTCTCAATTGTTTTCGCTGGCTGAATCATCGCCCACCCCCACGTACTTCATGGATACGCAAGGGCTGCCCACTGCCAAGCGCCTCGAGCACCTCTCTCTTGAAATATTCTTCCGGCACGCGGATACGCATCGCCACGCCTGCCTCAGGGTTTAGCGCAAGCTCGGCACCATAGATGCCTGCTTGCAGAAGAATCTCGTTCGTTTTTTGCTGCACCTGTCCAGGTTCGTAGAGCGAAATATCACGCCAATTCGTCTCATACACGCGCTGCCCTTCCACTTGCTTATGCTGCCATTGCTGGTTGCGCGTGGTGAGGTGTTTTTTAATATAGCGCTCCAACCCCTCCTGCGCAACCTGTGCGATTTGGTCCCGTTTTTCTTGCTTAGAAAGCGTGCCGCTCATCGTATCCATCCTTATCTTCGTGCTTTGCTTTTTGCTGCACTTGAGGGTAACTATAGCCCAAAATGAGGGGAGATTTATGACAGTTTCGTTAAGAATCGCGGTGGCTGGGGCTAGCGGGCGCATGGGTCTGGCCCTCATTCGTGCACTTTCCACCCACCAAACCCTTGAACTCGTGGCTGCGGGCATCCGCACGGGCGCTCAATCCCTCGCGAAAAACCAATTCGAGAGCGCCGGCCTTAGCTTTGCCTCCGAATTAATGGTCGATAATACCGCCAAAATGGTCGATGTGGCCGATGTGATCATCGATTTCACCAGCCCGGATAATACCGTCGGTTTGGCGGGGCTTGCTGCCCTCCACAAAAAAATCCTTATTTCAGGCACCACAGGTCTGAATTCCGCACAAAAAGAGGCACTAATCCGCGCGGGCGAATCTACTCGTGTGGTGTGGTCGGCCAATATGTCGGTTGGGGTCAACCTGCTCATGGCGCTCGTTGAACATACGTCCGCCAAGCTACCCGATTCCGATATCGAAATCCTTGAAATGCACCACCGCCACAAGGTCGATGCACCCTCAGGTACCGCCCTCGCCCTTGGTGAGGCCGCTGCACGTGGCCGCGAGGTGAACCTTGCCGATGTTGCGGTGCGTAGCCGCGATGGACACACAGGCGCACGCAAGCATGGCGAAATTGGTTTTGCCACGCTGCGCGGGGGCGATGTCATTGGCGATCATACCGTCATGTTCGCAAGCGCCGGCGAACGCATCGAGCTTTCGCACAAAGCCAGCAACCGCGATATTTACGCGCGTGGTGCTCTCGTGGCTGCAGAATGGGTAAGCGCGAAGCCCAACGGGTTTTACACGATGAGAGATGTCGTGAAGCTGTAGCACTTCCCCTTAAATGAATAGCCTGAAGTATGCCTAGGGAGTGCGACCGCACGACCCGCGTAGCGGCTGGGGTCAGCGAAGCGAAGGGGCCAAAGAGGCCCCTTCAATAAAAAACTAAAGCTTCTTCAAAATCTGATCGACGAAGGCCGCTTCGATGCTGGCATAGCGCGATTTTTTGATATCTTCGAGTGCTACGAATTCACTGCCCGATTCACGGAAGAATTTGGGGATGAACCCGAGCTCATCGAAACGGCTCGCGATACGCGCTTTCATTTCCACATCGCGCGTGTTGATAGGCTTGATGAACGTTGCTTTTCCGCCAATTTCATGTTTTTCCCAATCGCCCTTCGCGCCGAATACTTGCGCGTCGATAATCGATTTCATCTGGGTATCACCGAGGTAGGCCATGGGTCACTCCATTCATAGGGTATGAGCGCACCATAACCCATAAGGAGTAAATTTTTCGTTAAGAGGCTAGCCTACCCTCAAAAATGAATCGCTGAAATTGTGCCTAGGAAGGCCAAAGGCCGACCCGCGTAGCGGCGGAGGTGAAGGATAGGGGAATAAGCGAGCTGGGCGAGCCAGCCATGAGCCCGCGAAGCGGCGCGCAAGGTTGGTCAGCAGACCAACCTGAAGCAAATCAAAAACTAATCATCCCATAGTTTAGGCTGGGGCACCGCATAGGTCGGCGGAGTGTTCGAGGTTTTGGGGCGTGGCACATCGACCATGTTATGGGTCACGGCCATTTCCGAGCGCAACTCGGCGGTGGGCTCGCCACGGCCAGCGGCCAGCACTTCACCATATTCGGCGGGCATGAAATCTTCGGTCTTACGCATTTTGTCGCGTAGCAGCTGCAACGAGCGCAAGGTGAGCTGAATATAGGTGTAAATGGGGTCGCCATAGACATTCTTGCCCTGAAGCAAAATCACGACTTTTTCGGCAAGCAATGCCTCGTCCAACTCCACAGGGGTTGAATTTTTGGAGAAGGCGCTCGTTTTCCAAGTGGTGCTCATGGCCTACCATTATGCAGGTTTGGCCGAAAATATATAGCGTTAGGTGATGTTTGGGAAGATTTTTCGCGAAGTTGTGGCAAAGCGTGGCGAATTTAGCTTAATTGAATACCGCTAGCCAATTTAAGACCCGCAAGTTGCGACTCAACATTATTGGACTGAGCCTGAGCTACACTCAAGCCATTGGCTTCCTGAAGCATGGCCATTGCAATCGCGCCAGCAACGGGATTTTTGCTACCGCAACTAGTTGCGCTGCACTCGCCACCCTGAAACTTCAAAACAACTGCTTCACTGCTCATTTGCTCACTCCAAAATCTCTAATGCGTTGTCCGCTTATCCTCAATGTAGCAAATCTTCACTAACAAAAGGTTAATAACTTAACTTTTTATCAGATTTATTAGCTGCATTTTAGTTAATTTTTACGCATCAACTTCCTTACTACCCACTCTACGCATTTGGCCAAACCCACGCAATAAAAACCGCATGTTTTGGCGAAATCTTCACACAACTGTCACAATTCTCGGTTTGACGGCGGCAGCACCACCATGGGCATTTACTAACACCACCATGGGCAAACCTTGCATCAAAGCCGCAGATATGCTAGAAACACGGCTCAAACATGAGGAATCTATGCGCCGTTTCGTGGTTTTTTTACTCATCCAAACCATTGCCGTTACGGCAAGCGCCCAACCAACCCCGCCTACCAGACCTTCACCCACTCTTTCTTCTGCCACCACGCCAGGCGTGACCGATGATGGTAAAATTAAACTCGGGCTTGAGGGTCGGGGCAATTACCGTAAGCCAAGAAAGCCAAGAGAAGTCGGCACTGCAACCAATACTCCAGCGGGTGGTGGTTCAAGCTTTCAGCAGGCCATGCAGGCGCAACGGGCAGGCGGCACTCCAACGAACACGCCAAACTCAGTAACACCTTCTCCCGCACGGGCAAACCCTCCGCTGCAGGAAAATGCGCTGCGTAACGATAGCGCGTTGATGATCCCACCTACATCACCAGCGTCGGCACCACGACCCAACTCAGCAAACCCATCAGCACCTGTGATAGCCAACGCGCTGCCTGCACTGGACTAGAGTTCCGTCCCACCGACAGTCATCGCGGAAATTAGCAGGCTGGGTTGACCCACACCTACAGGCACGCTTTGCCCCGCTTTACCACAAGTTCCGATACCGGGGTCGAGCGCCATATCATTCCCAATCGCGCTAATGCGCCCCATAATTTCAGGGCCAGAACCAATCAGCGTGGCACCTTTAATGGGCACGGTGATTTTTCCGTCCTCAATCATATAGGCTTCGGTGGCATTAAACACGAATTTACCGCTCGTGATATCCACCTGCCCACCGCCTAAATAGGCAGCATAAATGCCGCGCTTCACGGATGAAATCATTTCATCTTTATGTGCATTGCCACCGAGCATGAAGGTGTTGGTCATGCGTGGCATGGGTTGGTGGGCATAGCTTTCGCGTCGACCATTCCCCGTGGCCGCCACACCCATCAACCGCGCGTTCATGCGGTCTTGAATGTAGCCTTTGAGGATACCATCCTCGATCAACACATTGCGTTGCGTCGGTGTTCCTTCATCATCAATGGTGAGTGACCCTCGGCGGTTTTCAAACGTGCCATCATCCACCACCGTCACGCCTTTGGCCGCCACTTGCTCGCCAATGCGTCCGCTAAAGGTCGACGACCCTTTGCGGTTAAAATCACCCTCAAGCCCATGCCCCACGGCCTCGTGCAGCAGCACGCCGCACCAGCCAGCACCCAGCACCACGGGCAATTCACCCGCGGGCGCGGGCTTCGCCGAAAGGTTGACGAGCGCTTGGCGCAGCGCTTCATCGGCCACCGGCTGCCAGCCGGAGGGATTGAGAAGGGCATCGTACATATAGCGTCCACCTGCACCGCTGCCGCCCGATTCCATTTTCGTGCCATCGCCCACCACCGCTTGAATGGAAAGGCGCACGAGGGGGCGCACATCGCTCGCCATGCGGCCATCGGCACGCAAAATTTGCACACGGCTCCAGTTCGCGGCAAGGGTAGCGGTTACCTGTTTCACCCGTGGGTCTTTCGCGCGCAGATAAGCGTCGATGGCTTGCAACACCGCCAGTTTTTGCGCGAACTCAATGGCCGCCAGCGGGTTCTGCTCGACATATAAATGCTTGTTCGCACCAAAGGCAGGCTCCAACTTTGTGCTCACATTGGCTTGGCCATTATCGACCGCTTGCACGGTGCTCGCCGCACGCTTCAGTGCTGCATCCGTCAGTTCCGCGCTATGGGCATAGGCAGTCGTTTCTCCCTTCACTGCGCGCAGGCCAAAACCTTGGGAAGTATCACCGCTGGCTTGTTTCAGCCGTCCATCATCGAACATGTAGCTTTCGCTGGTGCGATGCTCAAGGTACAGCTCGCCATCATCCGCGCCATGGAGTGCATCCTCAAGCGTGCGTAGCGATTGCGCACGGTCGAGATTGCCGTGCGAGAAAAAGGGGTCAGGGTGCTGCATATCAACCTTTGGCGAGGAGTTCGCCGTTAAGCTGTAACGCCCAAGTCTAGGAAGCGCAATCCCCTACTTTTTAGCGGCGGGCGCTTCGGCAGGTGTATCGTCACCCAAACCAATGGCATTCACCATATCGTCCCAGATGGATGATTCTTTGGCAGCGGGGGTTTCAACTTTTTTCTCGGGCGCGGAAAGTTCCGTCGCGGGGGCAACGCTACGCCCGTCACTGCCTTGCAGCACCACCGTGTCATCGCTGCCAATATGCACCTGCGTTGCAATGTTGCTGGCATCGACGCCCACCACATCGCCCTTTACCACAATATCTTGCTCAGTGGCGTGGCGCGGTTTGTTGCTGCTGCCCGATTCGCTGGGCGAAACAAAATCAGTCACTTGGCGCCAGGTATCGCTAAAGAACCCACCTTCGCTTGCGGCCTCGGCTGCATGGGCAGGGGTAGAAAGCGCAAGCAGCAGCGCCGCTGCACACCATGTTTTATGAACCAAACGCATACGTGTATTCCTTAAGTAGTTAGTATCACTCAGCGCCTGATTTACGGCTATTACCAACGAAATACAAGCGTCCTGTTGGCGTTTGCGTCACGCTTGCTAAACTTCGCCCCCCTGATAGGGTACTTCGCGCAAATCCACTTGCATCGCACCACGTCATGGGCTACGCGAAACTACAATTCACCCTATTGATGTTTTGATTATGAACCAGAAAATCATTGTTTCCCTGCGCGCGCTCTCACTCGCTTTAGTTGCAAGCGCCCTTGTTACACTTCCCACCCCAAGCTTCGCGAACGAGCCCGCAACTGACGCGGCGGCTGCGGTGACTGAGGCCGCCAAAGCGCCCGCCGCCGATGCTAAGGCAGAAGCCACCGCACCAGCGGAAAAGCCTCTTTCAGACGCCGAGAAAAAGGTAGCGATCGAAGCCGCCGATGCCATCACGAAATTCGATGCGAGCGCGGTCGTAGGTGCTGCCAAACCATGGCAGCTTGGCTTCCAAGATTCGGCCACCCCCATCAAGGAAGCCGTTCAATCGCTGCATGACGGCGTACTCATTACCATCACCATCATCACCCTATTTGTATTAGGCCTGATGGTTTATATTGTCCTTCGTTTCAACAAAAAGGCCAACCCAAAGCCCTCCACCTTCACCCACAATAAACTGGTCGAAGTGATTTGGACGGTCATCCCTATTATCATTCTGGTTGGCATTGCCATTCCCTCGGTGCGTATCCACTATAAGCTCTATTATAACGAGAACGCCCTCACCAACCCCGACCTGACCATTAAAGTGGTCGGCCATCAGTGGTATTGGGAATATGAATACCCCGAGCAAGGCATCAAGTTCGACTCCAACATCACCAAAGATGCCGATTTGGCCGAAGGTTCGCCACGCTTGCTCGAGGTCGACAATGCGATTGTAGCCCCCGTGAATAAAGTCGTTCGCATCCAAATCACCAGCGCGGATGTGATTCACGCGTTTGCCATTCCCGCCTTTGGCATCAAAAAAGGCGCCGTCCCTGGCCGCTTGAACGAAACATGGTTTGAAGCCAACAAAGAAGGCATCTATTACGGCCAATGCTCGGTGCTATGCGGCAAGCTGCATGGGTTCATGCCCGTTAAAATCATCGTCGTCAGTCAAGAGAAATTCGACGCTTGGGTGAAGGGCGCCAAACTAAAATACGCCGATAACGATTCGCTGAAATTTGCAGCACTGAACTAATAAACACGAGAGACTACTATGGCACACGGTACCGACGCACACGCACACGATAACCACGGCACGCCTACAGGCTGGCGCCGTTGGCTCTATTCGACCAACCACAAGGATATCGGTATCCTCTATTTGTTCTATGCCTGCTTTGCTGGGCTTCTTGGCGCTGCGTTCTCAGTCGCCATGCGGATGGAATTGCAAGAACCGGGTATGCAATATTTCGGTGATAACTACCAACTCTACAACGTGTTCCTGACCGCGCACGCGTTCCTCATGGTATTCTTCCTCATCATGCCCGCCCTCATTGGTGGCTTTGGTAACTACTTCGTGCCCCTCATGATCGGCGCGCCCGACATGGCCTTCCCGCGCATGAACAACATCTCGTTCTGGCTACTCATCCCATCCATTTTGCTGCTCGTTGCGTCGTCGGTTGTGGGCAGTGGCGAAGCACGTGGTGTCGGCTTAGGGTGGACAGTGCAAACCCCGCTCTCCGTCATCGATGGCCTGCACAAAGGCATGGCGGTTGATTTGGCCATTTTCTCGCTTCACTTGGCGGGTATGTCGTCCATTTTGGGCGCCATCAACTTCATCACCACCATTTTCAATATGCGTGCTCCGGGCATGACGCTCTTCAAAATGCCGCTGTTTGCATGGGCAATTTTGCTCACCGCCTTCTTGCTGCTGTTGTCGCTGCCTGTACTTGCAGGCGCCATCACCATGCTGCTGACGGATCGCAACCTTGGTACCAACTTCTTCAACCCCGCGGGCGGCGGCGACCCCATGCTGTTCGACCACCTCTTCTGGTTCTTCGGTCACCCTGAAGTATACGTTCTCATTCTCCCAGCTTTCGGCATCATTTCCGAAGTGGTAGCCACGTTCAGCCGCAAGCCAATTTTTGGTTACCTTGGCATGGTCGCAGCGATGAGCTGCATCGGCGTGCTCGGCTTCGTGGTGTGGGCACACCACATGTTCATCCTCGGCCTCAGCGCTGATACGGAAGCCTACTTCATGATTGCCACCATGGTGATTGCGGTACCAACCGGTATTAAAATCTTCTCGTGGATTGCAACCATGTGGGGCGGCTCCATCACGTTCGAAACGCCAATGGTGTTCGCGCTCGGGTTCATCTTCCTGTTCACCATGGGTGGTGTCACGGGTGTGATGCTCGCGAACTCGGCCATCGATATTTCGTTCAACAACACCTACTACGTGGTGGCGCACTTCCACTACGCGATGAGCTTGGGTGCACTGTTTGGCGTATTCACCGCGTTCTACTACTGGATTCCCAAAATGTCGGGCTACATGTACAGCGAGTGGATGGGCAAGGTGCATTTCTGGATGTTCTTCATCGGCACCAACCTGACCTTCTTCCCGCAACATTTCCTCGGCATGGCGGGTATGCCACGCCGTATTCCTGACTACCCCGATGCCTATGAGGGCTGGAACTACTGGTCGTCGATTGGTTCCTATATTGCCTTCGCCGGTGCCCTCTGGTTCCTGCTGGTGGTGGTCGAAATGTTCGTGCGTAAGCGCCCTGCGAAAATGAACCCATGGGGCGAAGGTGCAACGACGCTGGAGTGGACACTCAGCTCTCCTCCTCCGTTCCACACGTTCGAGACCCAGCCTGATTACAGCAAGGTCACGAGCGCGTATCCTTCGCAGCACTAAGCGTTGCGCTTAGGGTAAAGAGCCGCTAGAACTCGGGTCATGAACGAAGCCGTCACCATCGACACGCCCATCAACGCGGAAGAATCCTCCCTCAAGGATTACCTCACGCTGCTCAAACCAGGCGTCATGTCGCTCGTCGTGTTCACGGGCGCTGCGGGGGTATGGATGGCACCAGTACACATCCACCCATTCTATCAACTCATCACCATTCTGTGCATTGCGCTCGGCTCAGGCGCAGGTGCGGCGCTGAACATGTGGTATGACCGCGATATCGACGCCATCATGAACCGCACACAAAAGCGCCCCCTGCCCAGTGGGCGCATCGCGGCGGATGATTGCTTGGCGCTGGGTCTCATGCTTTCCGTCGCTTCGGTCGGTATGCTTGGCCTTGCGGTCAGCTATGCGGCGGCCGCGTGGCTTGCCTTCGCCATTTTCTTTTACGCCGTCATTTACACCATGCTGCTCAAACGTGCCACGCCGCACAACATCGTCATCGGTGGCTTGGCGGGTGCCTTCCCCGCCCTCATCGGCTGGGTGGCCGCTTCGCCCGAGCCAGCACTCATGCCATGGCTCATGGTCGCCATCGTGTTTTTCTGGACGCCGCCACATTTCTGGGCGTTGGCGCTTTATCGCCACAGTGACTATGCCAAGGCGAACGTTCCCATGCTGCCTGTTACCGCTGGCATCCCAGCTACCAAGCGCCAAATCGTGGTTTACACGGTGCTGATGGTGGCCGTTTCCCTCACCCCTGTATTGGCAGGCGCCAGCCTTGTTTATGGCGCAGGCGCGGCGCTACTCGGTGCTAACTTCCTGCGCCATGCCATTCGCGTGCTGCGCTCGGCTGAGCCGCGCGATGCCATGCGTATGTTCGGTTTTTCCATCCTCTATCTGTTCATTCTCTTTGCCCTGCTCGTTGCCGACCATCTCACTCAGGGCTTTTACATCGCCTAATTTTGCGCTACCCTGAACCGCGTTAATCATCCATCCCACCCACGGAGATTCACGATGAGCAAGAAAGTAACCATGGAACAAGCTATCGACACAGCCGCTGCCCACGGTGGCGTGGTTTTCACGAGCGAGAACATTGTCTACCTCATGGGCGCAAGCTTTGTGCTGGGCAGCCTGTTCACCATCCTCATCCTCATCCTGCTCGATTTCATGAAGCGCGATCGCGGAACCGACAAATAGCATGCCCTTAAGCGAAACACACCGCCGCAAGCGCGCCAAAAACTACTTCGCCTTGGCGCTGCTCACCGCGTTCGTGGCGGGTTTGTTTTACCTCACCATGCTCAAAGTTGGCGGCGCCTAAGTTTGTTCTTTCGCCGCCGGCCTATTTCGCATAGAACCCGCGCATGAAATCCAATCGCTCCATCGCACTGCAACTGCTTGCCATGTCGGTGGGTATGCTGATGCTGGCCTATGCCAGCGTGCCGCTTTACCGCTTGTTCTGCCAAGTCACAGGCTTTGGCGGCACCACCCAGCGCGTAGCGGCCAACACCAGCGGCGCGCACAGCACCCAGCGTACCATGATCGTCAGCTTCGATGCGAATACCGACCCGCAATTACCGTGGGAGTTTAGGCCGCTTGAGAAAACCATCACCGTGCGGATTGGCGAAAACCGTTTAGTGGCCTTCCATGCCAAAAGCCTCACCAACGCCCCGACGCGCGGCACCGCAGCCTATAATGTCACACCCCACGCGGCAGGCAAATATTTCAACAAAATCCAGTGTTTTTGCTTCGAGGAGCAACATCTAGGTCCCAACCAATCGGCCAACCTGCCTGTGTCATTTTTCATCGACCCCGCCATCCTCGATGACCCCGAAACCCGCGATGTGACAAATATCACTTTATCTTACACATTTTTTAGTTATGAATCGGCGAATAAATCCAAATTTGGGAAGTCTTTATGAGCGGAAATGTTACGCACCCTTATCACCTCGTTAACCCCAGCAAGTGGCCAATCTTGATGGCGTTTGCCATCATGCTATTTGTGGTGGGCGGTGCGTTCGCGCTGCATAAAGATCCACTCGGCCTGCCGATGGTGTTCGCAGGCGCTGCCGCCATCATTGCATGCTGCTTCTTCTGGTGGCGCGATGTGATTCGTGAAGGCTTACATGATAAAGCCCATACCCCCGCCGTCAGCCTCGGCCTGCGCTACGGCATGGCGCTGTTCATTTGCTCCGAGGTGATGTTCTTCGTCGCCTTCTTCTGGGCGTATTTCGGTGCAGCGTGGTTCCCTAAATTACCGCTCGAGGATGTCTGGGCAATTTCGGCGGGCGTTTGGCCCCCCAAAAATATCATCCCGTTCGATCCATTCGATCTGCCCTTCATGAACACGCTCATCCTGCTGCTTTCGGGCACCACGGTCACGTGGGCGCACCATGCGCTGCTCGAGGGTAACAACCGCGACGTGATTCGCGGCCTCGCCTGCACCGTAGCACTCGGCGTGTTGTTCAGCCTTTGTCAGGCGTACGAGTATTCCCACGCGGCCTTTGGCCTCAAGGATGGCAAATACGCCGCAACCTTCTTCCTCGCCACGGGCTTCCATGGTCTGCACGTGATGATTGGCACCGCCTTCCTCGCCGTGTGCCTTGTGCGCGCCAAGCGTGGCACGCTAACTCCCAAAGGCCATCTGGGCTTCGAGTTTGCCGCATGGTACTGGCACTTCGTCGATGTGGTGTGGTTGTTCCTATTCATCGGGATCTACTGGCTGACGAGCTAGTTATTGATTGAAGGGGGCTCTTTGCCCCCTACGCTACGCTTACCCCAGCCGCTACGCGGCTCGCCATGGAAGGCTTCGCACGATGACTACCAATCGTTCTCTGCTCGCTCAAATATTTGCACCCCGCTGCCCCAAATGCGGCGAAGGAAAATTGTTCAGAGATAGCCTCAGCATTGTTGATGCATGCGTAAGCTGCGGCCTTGTGCTGAAGCACCACGATGCGGCCGATGGCCCCACCTTCTTCTCGCTCGTGGTGGTTGGCTTTTTGGTCATTGGTTGCGTGGCCTTTGTCGAAATGCATTACGAGCCGCCGCTGTGGGTGCATGCTGTCATCTGGATTCCCTTTACCATTGTTGCGTGTATTGTGTCCTTACGCGTATTCAAAACCATCTTCATCACCTTCGAGCATCGCCTCGCCTTGCTGAAAGAGAACGACCCCAATGCCTAACAGCTTCATTCGCCCTAAACCCGTTGCGTGGTTTTTCTTCCTCCTTGCCTTTGGCACGTGCCTTGCGCTTGGCACATGGCAGGTGAACCGGCTGGAGTGGAAAAACGGCCTGATTGCCGCCATTGCCGAGGCCAACGCCAAAGCCCCCATCACCGCTTTGCCGAAGGATGCGACGGAGCTCGATGCCCTGCAATTCCACAAAGTGACCGTGAAGGGCACATGGCGCGGGGATGTCGAATTCCACCTCGCCCCACGCTACTACCGCGATAAATTCGGCTACGCCATCATCACCCCGTTCACGCTTGCTGATGGCCGCACACTGCTGGTCAATCGCGGGTGGGTGCCCGCTAAACAAAAGGAACTGAAAGACCGGCCCAAAACGGCTGTCAAAGGCAACGCAACGCTTAGCGGCCTCATCCGCGTGGGTGCCGAGCGCGGCTATTTCAACCCCGCTAACCAGCCCGAGAAAAACATCTGGTTCGGGCGTGACACCGCCGACATGGCCGCCTACGCCAAACTCAATAATGTCGTCCCCGCCATGCTGGATTTAGTCGGCACGCAGGATGTTGAAAAACTCCCCGTCCCGTCGGATGGCACCATTCGCCTGAGGAATGACCATCTCAGCTACATCTTCACGTGGTATGGCATTGCGCTCGGCATCCTCATCATTTTCGTGGTCTATCACCGCAAAAAACGCTAAACCCGCCCCATGATGTATGTTTCCACACGCGGGGGCTGCCCCAAGGTCGATTTCAAAGGCGCATTGCTTGCGGGCCTCGCGCCCGATGGTGGCCTCTATGTGCCCGAATCCATCCCCCAATTTTCCCCACAAAAAATCGCTGGTCTCGCCCGTTTGAATTATAGTGATTTAGCGCTTGAGATCATGATGCCATTCGTGGGCGAAAGCTTCACGCGTGCGGATATGAAGCGCATGATCGATAGCGCCTACGCAACTTTCCGCCACGCGGC
>CAUJIC010000034.1 GCA_963205305.1 Pseudomonadota bacterium
GCTACGGGCGTTATGGCTCGCCAACGACGGACGGACTTGAGCAAGCGTTGATGGAACTCGAAGGGGCGGATTTCGCCATCACCACAGGTTCGGGCCTTGCCGCTATCACCACCGCCGTGCTCGCCTTCATTGCGGCGGGTGATCATATCCTGTTCCCTGATTCGCTCTATGGCTCGGCGCGCGAATTTGTGGATTACGAACTGGTACGACTGGGTGTCGAGGTGCAGTATTACGACCCAACTATCGGTGCGGGCATCGAAGCACTGATGAAGAAAAATACCAAGGTGGTGTATTGCGAAAGCCCTGGCTCGCTGACGTTTGAGATGCAGGACATCCCTGCCATTTCCAAGGTAGCGCATGCACACGGCGCGATTGTGATTGCGGATAATACATGGGCGACACCACTGCTGATGAATCCATTCAAACTCGGGGCGGATGTATCGATCCACGCCATTACCAAATATATTGGCGGGCATTCCGATCTCGTCATGGGCGCGGCATTGTGCAAAGAGCCACACGCCAAACGCCTGCGCGATGCACATCGCCATATTGGTGCGGCAACCAGCGGCGATAACGCCTACCTTGCGTTGCGCGGCCTTCGCACCCTCGCGGTGCGTTTGAAGCAGCACGAAAAACATGCGATTGAAGTCGCGACATGGCTTGAAACCGTGCCCGAAGTGAAGCGCGTGCTGTTCCCTGCACTACCTAGCGATGCTGGCCACGCCTTATGGAAGCGCGATATGGCGGGCGCTAGTGGGTTATTCGCCATCGAACTTACTCAGGCCAATGACAAAGCGCTCGCTGCCATGCTCGATGGCCTCGCCCATTTCGGCATGGGCTTTAGCTGGGGCGGGTTCGAGTCGCTTGTCATTTCCTACAAACCCGCACGCACCCGCACGGTGACAACATGGGATAAAGACGCCACCCTCCTGCGCCTCAATATTGGTTTGGAAGCACCGAAGGATTTGATTGCCGATTTGGATGCTGGCTTCGCGCGGTTTAGAAAAGCGCTCGCTTAGCGCCACTTCACCAGCGAACAGATAACAAATATCAGCGCTGCCACCACCACCATCATGGGACCGCTGGGCGCATCGAGGCGCAGCGAGGCGAACAAACCGCCCGCCACACTCAGCATGCCAACCCCGCTTGCGAGCGCTGCCATTTGTGCGGGCGTGTTCGCTAATATACGCGCGCTAGCAGCAGGAATGACGAGTAGCGCGGTGATGAGCAGCACACCCGTGATTTTAATGGCCACCGCAATGACAGCGGCGAGCAGCACGGTGAGAATGAGTTGTTGGCGCGCCACGTTAATGCCCTCGACCTGTGCAATGGCGGGGTCGATAGTAGTCATCAGCAATGTGCGCCACTGGGATTTGAGAACAGCAACCACCACCAGCGCAAGTGCGGCAAGCACGACCACATCTGCCCAATCCATCGCCAACACATCGCCAAATAAAAATGCATCCACATCCACCTGCACATCGCGATTGAGCGCAACCAGAACCAGCCCAAGCGCCAGCGCGCTATGCGCCAAAATGCCTAGCAATGTATCGGTATGAAAACGCGTGTCGCGGGCATAGCGACTTAGGATGAACGCGACAAAAATAGCGACCAGAAAAATGGCCGCCGTCATCGGCAAGGCACCCGCACTCATTAGCGAGAGCGCGACCCCGAGCAATGCTGAGTGGGCGATCGTATCGCCAAAATAGGCCATGCGCCGCCACACTACAAAACTGCCCAGCGGCCCAAGCATGGCGGCAAGCAGCAAGCTCCCGACGAGGGCACGTGCGATCAACTCATCCATGGTTGCACCCCGCATGATGTTCGTGCGCGTGATGATGTTCGTGCGGGTAATCCTCATCACCGAGGCCATGGCTGTGCGTATGATGGTGATGGTAAAGCGCGATTTGGTCGGCCAATTGGTCGCCGAACATGGCACGGAAACTTGCATCACCACCTACATGTTGTGGCGTACCCTCGCAGCACACATGGTGGTTCAAACATATCACGCGCTCGGTCGAGGCCATGACGACATAGAGATCATGGCTGACCATCAGCACCGCAAAATTGAGTTCTTCGCTGAGGCGCTTCAGCAAGCGATACAGCTCACCCTGCCCGCCCACATCGACGCCCGCCGTTGGCTCATCGAGCACCAGCAGGTTCGGTTTTTTGAGCAGCGCACGCAGCAGCAGCACACGCCGCAATTCACCACCTGAAAGTTTGGCGATGGGTTGTTTGAGAAGCGGTGTCACAGCTAGCGTTTCGGTCAGCGCCGCATCGACCACGCCATAGAGCGCGAGAAAACTTGCCACATCCATCGGCAGACTGGGGTGCGGCTGAAAATGCTGCGGCACATAACCGACGCGAATATTTTCTGCGCGAATCACGTACCCATAATCAGGGGTGTCGAGCCCCAGCAAGCAATTCAGCAGCGTAGTTTTACCCGCCCCGTTGGGCCCCACGATGGTGACTATCTCGCGCGGGGCAATGGCCATATTCACCTCGTGCAGCACCTCGCGGCCCGCATAGAATTTGCATAAGCCACGCGCTTCGAGTAATGCACTGCCAGCACTTAAGGGAGTTTTCGATGAAGTTTCCATACGCGGCCACGATAGCGGCAATCATCCTTACTTCGCAAGCGGCCTTTGCAGGCGGCCTATTCCCCAAGGTTGTGGTGACCGTGGCGCCGCTGAAACCCTATGTGGATGAGATTATGCGCGGGGTGGGCGAATCGCAAAACCTGCTGCGCCCCAACCAAGAGGCACATGATTTCGCCCTCGCCCCCAGCCAAGCGCAAATGCTGGAGGAAGCCGATGTGGTGATTGTACCCGACCTTGAAATGAGCCCCATGCTGAAACGCCTGCTGGCCAAAAAGAAACTGATAGTGATTGAACTAAGCAAGCTTGAGGGCGCAGACCCCCTGCCCTACGCCGCGCAAAACCCATGGTTGGAAGCGATGAAAGCTAAAGAAAAACCAAAGGTAGAAAAAGCTAAACCTGATGTGCATGACGACCATGATCATGATGCCGAAAAAAAAGCTGCTAAAAACAAAGCCCCTGCAAACGACCCCCATTTGTGGCTCGACCCCGAGCGCATGGCCGCCATGGCCGCGCCGCTTGCCAGCGCACTCGGTGAAAAATTTCCCGAAGCGCGCAGTAGTCTTGTTACGAATGCTAGCGTGCTTTCCCGCCATCTTCGCAACGAGGTGATGCCGCAACTGCGGGCAATGCTAAAGAACGAGCCACGCATGGTGGATGCGGTAAGTAAACAGCAGATTCCCTTCATTACGTACCATGCGGCCTACCAGTATTTTCTCGCGCGGTTTGGCCTCACGCATTACGGCGAACTAACCACCCGCCCTGAAGAAAAAATGGGCGCGCAAACGAAGGCAACCCTGCTCAGTGGCGCTGAATCGATCCGTGTGCGCTGCCTGATAGGCGAGCAATCGAGCGTACTAATGGAGCGCATTGCCAAATCGACCGATGCAAAAATTATTCTCCTCAGCCCCGAACAGCTGGTGGAGCGCACCGAAGTAGATACGCTGGATTGGATTAAGAACGACTATGACCGCTTTATCTACACCACCACCAAAACATTCTCTAAATGCCTGTAATGTAGATAATTTATAGTTTGTTACAGTTGTGTGAAGTTTTGCCTCAACCCACTGTTTTCCATAGCGAGCTAGCCCTAAAAACGATATTCTAAAGGATAGAAGAATATCATTCACTTAGGTTGCTGACGAATGCGTTACCAATGGAAAGATGCGAAGTCGCCGATTAAGGACATAGAGATCTATGCGCCCTATAAGCAGCCTGAAGCATTGATTTTTGCACCCAGCGACATGCCACAAGAAAAATTATGGCAAATCACGGATGCACTGAAACGCCACGGCCTTGCCGCCGAACCCGATATGCACGGTGAAGAAGGTGTCCTTCGCGTCAAGAACTTCAAGGGCTCCTCGAACCTCATCAAAATTTTACAAACCGAGAATTTTGTTGAGGGCGCGCTTGAGACCCACAAAACATCGTTCGATAAAAAAGATAAAGCCAAGCTGCGCCCACAACAAAAAACTGGCTTACTCTACATGGCGGGCGACACAGTGCTCATGGCCACAGGCGCGATGCGTAATGGCTGGCTAACCAACAAAAGCTTGTGGCAGGCCGTTTCATCGGGTCCTGGCAAAAGCGATATCGCTGCTGGCTTGAAATGGTTCTCGGCTGGCTTGCTGCTTTTCTTCATGGGTGCGAAGAACCCCGATAAACAAACACAATATGTCTACACCGATTTGCTATCATCGCTCGATAAAAACAACGTCGACCTAACGGCGGATGACCGCGCCACCTTACGCACACTGGGCCAACACTCCACGGGCATCTTCGCGCATGCTGAACGCCTAATGCGCGATAACCCACTTGTCATCAATAGCACCTTGCAAGCCATGGGCGGGTTCGATGCCGCGCGCGCAGGTTATGATCAAAAACGACCAGTCTCAGGCAAACCTAACATTATTAAATCAGCTTCGGGGGCGGCAACCCTTATTGGCCACGGCACCGCGCTGATGACCGAAGAAAAAACTGCCGAGGAAAAGAAAGATAGTGCCGAACGCAAAAAGGACCCCAACCGCACATTAATGGAGCGCTTCAACGATTGGCGCCGCGAGCGTAAATATCGCATTGCTGGCTCGGCATCGGTGCTCTCATCAGTGCTACGCATTTGGGGCGGTTACGAAGATACGAAAGCCATCAACGGCTTCCTGAAGCGCCCCGATGCAGCCACACATGCCGATTATGCAAAAGTTCACCCCGCACGCCATGCCACTCCCATCGAATGGGGCGTGAACGTTGTTAAATCCGTCGCGAACTTTTATTACGCATTCGCAGGGCAAAGCGTGAACACCGATGTGAAGAAACTTGGTATCCTTGATGAGATTGGCAATACCGTTGCCCACCTTGCCGTCAGCCGCCCCGAGGGCGAGGAGCGCAATGCGTTTGTATCGAGCATTGCCACCATGCTGGCTGGCCAAGGCAACCTCGAAAATTCGTCACAGGAAATTGCCGAAGTGGTAAATAAAAAAATCGTGGCCATGTCGAAAAACCGTTGGGAGCGACCACTTTCGCCGATTGTCTTCCCTGACCCCACCCCTTCCGCGAATGCTAGCCCAACACCACCAGCAGCGGGTGCGAATGCTAGCCCACTACCCTCCATCATGAGTGATGGGCGCAGCACGCCCGAGCGCTTGCGCGCCGCCCCTGCCGAAGTAGCAAAAGCCTACGCCTAGAGAAATATCCCACGGATGAACGCCACGCGGGGCGATTGCTTGATGCGCTCCCACACCGCCTCGTTATCACCAAACAGGGTGACACCAAAGGCCACCGCAATGGCAAGCACCAGCCCCAGCGACAAGAGCACGCCCATTAAAAAATACATCGGCGTGGCGATGCTAGGCACCGATTGCATATAAAAGCCGCCAAGGTGAAACCCCAGCGAGGCAAGGATGAGTAAGGTTAGCACGGTTAGTTTTTCACGCGCGATGCCCACCAAAAGGCCGATACATAGAATAGCGCCCAAGATGAAGTAGCGTAGTGCCGAGTAATGCGCCACATCGAGCGCGAGTGCGCCACCAACCATGATCATGAGGGTGAAGGCCACAGGCAATAACATCAGCCCATCACGCGGCAGAAGTGACGCGCAAATGCCCACCAACACCAACATAATCAGCATAGGTGCATGTTCGAGCGGGGCGCTAAAGCCAAGACTTAAGCCCGCACTTGCCGCTGCCGTGGGCTGGGCGATGAGGAACGGTAGTGCGCCCAAAATGAACAGCACCATGGTCATTACAATGAATCGTTGGCTCGACATCACACACCTGAATTTATGGCACAGTTTAGGCGCCTTTGTGAACGTTTTACCCCTATTGCACCCAAATCGCCACAAAAAAGCTGCACTGGTGGGCGCAGTTTGCTAGGTTTCGCGCATGCGCTGCCTTCTCGCCCTCATCGCCGCTTTTGCCATCAGCTTGCCTGCCCACGCGCAGCCTGCACCCAAGCCTACAGCACTAACGAACCTCACGATTCTGGCAGATGATACCATGCTTCTGCCTATGGCACACATCGCACGGATCTATGCCAAGAGCACCAAAACGCCACTCACTATTGTTGCGCTCCACGCAAATGATGTAGAACACCAGATCGAGCAGGGACTGGATGCACATGTTATCATCACGGCCAATGCACCGCTGATTGGCCGCCTTGTTGAGCAAGGAATGACCGATGTGAATAGCCGCCGCGCACTTGCACGCACCCAACTTGCACTTGTCACCGCCACGGATTTGAATAAACAAGCCGATATCGCGGAACGCATTTCGTTTGCTTCGGTGCTTGCAGCCACACCTACGTTACCCGTTTTTTGCAACGACTCGACCACGCGCGACGGTTTACTGGCGCAAAAGCTTAGTGCTGAGGGAGAATTTTCAAAGGCTCTTACGGCGCGCATTGCCAGTAAACAAAACCTTGAAGAAGTGATTGCATCGCTGCGCGACGAACCCTCCTTGGCGCTTATTCTGGCGGCCGATGCGGTTGCTGAGCGCGATATTCGCGTGTTAAGTTTACTGCCTGAAAGCGTCAGCGCACCTGTGACTTTTGAAGTGGTGGTGCTGGGTAGCGAATCGATGAAGCAAGCGCGCGCTTTTAGTAATTTCCTGATGACAAAAGAAGCGCAAACCATCTTTGCAAATTTTGGCTACCAGGCCCCTACGCGCTGACAGGTGTAAGCTCCGCCAACGGCCAGCGCGCACGTGGGGCGACGGATAAATCATCGACCGCGCCTAGCAGCAACCGCTCCATACCCGCCCATGCAATCATCACCCCATTATCGGTGCATAAGGCTGGCGGGGCAACCACGAGCGGCAGCGAGTGTGCCCCAGCCAATGTGCGTAAACTACTTCCAATCGCAAGGTTAGCCGCTACACCACCCGCGACAGCCAGCGCCGTGATGGGGTAATCACGCTGGGCAATAGCAAGCGCACGGCTGACGCGATCATTCAACACATCGAGCACCGCTGCCTCAAAACTCGCGGCCACATCCGCAATAATTTCTGGGGTAAGTTTGCCCGCGCGCGCGACTTCTTTTTCGATGAGTAGGCGCACGGCGGTTTTGAGGCCAGAGAAGGAAAAATCGCACCCATCGGTGCCTTTGAGTGGGCGTGGAAAATCATAGGCTTTAGAGTTGCCATCGCGCGCAGCACGTTCCAATGCGGGGCCACCGGGGTATGGCAGGCCGAGCATTTTAGCGCATTTATCGAAGGCTTCACCCAGCGCATCATCTTTCGTGCCGCCGAGGCGTACATAATCACCCACCCCGCGCACCACCAGTTGCTGGCAATGCCCACCCGAAATGAGCAGAAGAAAATACGGGAATTGAACCTGATGTGTGAGCCGTACCGTGAGCGCGTGCCCTTCAAGGTGATTAATGCTGATGAACGGCTTGCCCGAAGCCGCCGCCAGTGCCTTGCCAAGCATGACACCCACAATGACACCACCAATTAACCCTGGCCCTGTGGTGACGGCCACCGCATCAACCTGCGACAGCTCAAGCTTCGCCTCGCTCATGGCTTGGGTATAGAGTCTATCGATATTGGCCAAATGCGCGCGGGCGGCAATTTCGGGAACCACGCCACCAAAGGGCGCGTGCTCTGCCTGCTGCGTGGCCAGCGCTTGCGATAAAATAACGCCATCCTCGCGCACCAACGCTACCGCTGTTTCGTCGCAACTCGATTCTATCCCCAAAACGATTTTCATGACTACCTTTTACACTCGCCAAGGGCGGTTGGCTGCACTAAAAGCAGTGCATGACCCGCCCTATCCGTATCGGCACCCGTGCCAGCAAACTCGCCCGCGCGCAAGCGCAAATGGTGCAAGCCGCCCTCGCCGCCACCGACCCTAACCTCAGCTTCGAGCTGGTGGCCATGACCACGGCGGGCGACCGCGACGTGCATAAGAAGCTGACCGATTGGGGCTATAAAGGTCTGTTCACCAAGGAATTAGAGGATTTATTGCTGACGGGTGAGATCGATCTGGCCGTACATTCGATGAAAGATATGCCAAGCGTGCTGCCCGATGGACTGGTCATCGCGGGCATGTTGCCGCGTGCCGATGTGCGCGATGCGTGGATCAGCACACAGTATGCAACCCTTCGTGATGTACCCAGCGGCGCCACCATTGGCACCTCCTCCGCCCGCCGCGCGGCACAAGTGCTGCACCTGCGCCCTGATGTGACGGTCATCGATTTTCGTGGCAATGTGGAAACGCGCCTGCGGAAATTGGACGAAGGCGTGGCCGTGGCCACCTTCCTTGCCGCGGCAGGGCTGAACCGCTTGGGGCTTCATGCCCATATCCGCGAAACGATTGCGCCCGAATCCATGCTGCCCGCCGTGGCACAAGGGGCGATTGGTATGGAGTGCCGCGCCGAGCGGACGGAAATGGTAGAGCTTATCTCGCGCATCAGCCACGCACCTACCATGACGTGCCTTGCCGCTGAACGCGCCTTTTTGGAAGTGCTCGATGGCTCGTGCCGCACGCCGATTGCTGGCCTTGCCACACTTGACCATGGCCAGTTAACATTACGCGGTGAAGTGCTATCACTTGATGGAAAAATCCGCCACTTTCATGAAATGCATGGTACTGAAACCGAAGCCACCACCCTTGGCGTTGCACTTGGCAATCACTTACGCACACTAGCAGGAGAAGCATTACTCACCCATGGCTAAACCACCTCTCATCTGGCTTACCCGCCCACGCAACGATAGCATTGCCCTTGCCGCAAAACTCGCGGAACATGGCATCGACAGTATCGTCGCGCCCGTGATGCATGTAGTGCATCAACCGCTTGTCAGCATGCCAATGAAACCCCATGCCATCCTTCTTACTAGCCGCCACGCGGCACATGCGTTGGCCAGTTTTCTTAGTACATGGCGCAGCTTGCCCGTCTATTGTGTTGGCAAAAGCACCGCGAGTGCTGCTGCCGAACTTGGCTGCACCCACATCATCCCCAGCGCATCGAGCATCGTCACATTGCTACCACGCATTGTCGATAACCTTGGCGCGGGCACGGAATTACTCTACCTCGCGGGGGAAGATACCAGCGTCGATGTTGCGCACTTTCTTAATTCGCAAGGGGTGTATGTCACCACCTGCATCGTCTATCATGCTATCGCCGAGCGGGCATTGGATGAGGCAGTGCACAACGCATTAACCAAAAACAGCATCACAGGTGTTACGTTCTTCTCGCCACGCACAGCCGAGATTACTCGCAAGCTTTTACAATCGGCCAACATGGTCGATGAGGTAGCTACCATGGATGCGTTTTGTCTGAGCGCGAATGTATCCTCCACCGCAGGCAAGCTAGATTGGAAAAACATCTATACTTGCAGCGCCCCTACCTTACGCTCCATGCATGAATTGATAGTTTCGCACGCCGACAAAACATTGTAAGAGGGTTTTATGACCGAACTTGAAACAGCGTCGCCGACGAAACCTACCTCACCATGGGGCGTCGCTGTCACCTGCAGTGCGCTGGTACTTATTCTCACCGCGGGCGGTGTGTTCGCCCTGCGTGACCGTATGCTGGCCGATGTCCGCGATGAATCAGCAACCCAAACCGCCGCGCGCGAAAAACTGGCCACACAACTTAGCACCCTGCAAAGCAGCGTCGATGCAATTGGCAGCCAACCCAAGGCCGATAGCGAGGCCCTCACCGCGCTCGACAATAAAATCACCGACCTCACCACCAAGCTCGACACCCTGAGCGCACGGGTGGATGAAATGGCCAAAACGCCTGAACCTGCACCACAAGCGGCGCCAATCGCAGCGCCTATCGCACCGCAGCCTGTGCCCATTACGCCTGTGGTGGATGCAGCAGGCACCACCAATATCACCACGCTGAAACTAGCTGTGCTAAGCGGCAAACCCTTTGCCGCAGAGCTGGCCACATGGGCGAAACTTCACCCCGAAGCAGCGAAGCAAACCTTTGCACTCGCCAGTGTTGCGGAATCAGGGTTGATGAGCGAATCCGACCTTAACCGCAAACTGCGCGCCGCGCTGGATGATGTGACAAGCAGCAAAAAAATCGACGACACCAGCCTTGCAGGCAAACTCAACACCCACCTTGCGGGTCTCATCAGTATTAAAAAAGCGGGCGAAGTGAATGTGTATGATGCGCTTCGCAAAAACGTGCTGCGCGATGATATCACCACCCTCACCCTAGCGGTCGAAGCGCTGGATGATGCAGCGCGCAAACCGCTAGAACCATGGCTTGCCGAAGCCCATGCCCGCCGCGATGCATTGGATGCCCTTGCCAAACTCGATGTAGGAAGTGGACATTAATATGCTACCCATCCTCATTTTTGTACTCATCGTTGCGGGGCTATACATGGGCGGCCAATGGCTGCTGGCACACCCTGGCCAAATGGATATCAACTGGTTCGGCTATGATATTACAGTGCATATTGTGGTGGTCGCTGCCGCGCTGCTAGGGCTGGTGGTGATTGTCTCGCTGCTGGCGATTTTGGTGTGGAAGGTTCTGACATGGCCCAAGCGCCGCCGCACGCGCAAGCAATACCGCACACTGGAGAATGGCCTGAAATACCTGACCACAGGTGTCACCGCCCTTGCCATGGGCGATGAGGAGGCCGCGCAAGCAGCACTTAAAAAGGCAAGTTTAGCCCTACCAAACGAGCCACTGCCGCAATTGCTCACCGCGCAACTCTTGCAACGCCAAGGCAAGCACGAAGATGCGCGCGCGCAATTCAAGGCGCTGATGAGCCACCCCTCCACCGCGCCACTAGCCACCCGCCGCCTGATCGAGCAACATGTGACCGCACGCGAATGGCTGGAAGCCACAAAGCTTGCCGAAGAAGCGCGCAAGGATGCACCCAAAGACCGCTGGTTGGTGCTGACCTTGCTCGACCTCTATGCCCGCGATGGCAACAGCGCCGCCATGCTCGCCCTCACCGAAGGTTGGGGATGGCAATCGCCACTGACAAAAGAAGAACGCCACCGCTATGCGGCGCTTGGCCATTACGTAGCCGCCACGAACGAACGCCAGACACGCAAACGCGAGCAAAGCCTGCGCCATGCCGTGGGCTATGCGCCCGATTTTACGCCTGCCATTATCGATTTTGCCAGCACCATCCTAGCCGAGGGGCAAACCCGCCGCGCACGCAAATGGCTACGTGCTGCATGGGAGCAATCGCCCAACTTGCTACTCATTCAACCCATTCTCTCGACCATTGCGGAGGAATCACCTCGTTCACAAGTGCGTTTACTTAAGCCCTTCCTGAAGGGAAATTTGGGCGTGCCGCACCACCTGCTTGCCGCGCATCAGGCATTCGAAGTGGGCGAGTTTGAACGCGCGAAAGAACAGGTGGAAGCCGCCCTCGCGGTTGAGGAAACCAAAGCGGCTTGCACCTTGATGGCACAAATCGAGAAAAAACTACGCGGGAGCGATGCTGAAAATGGCTGGCTTGCCCGCGCGGTGGATGCGCCTGCGAGCGAAACATGGGTGTGCGACCATTGCGGTGCACAGCACACCACATGGGCAGCGCACTGCACCAGCTGCAACCATTTCGATAGTTTGCGCTATGCCCGCCCCGAGGCGAGGATTACGAGTGTGGAATTAGCGACACCACCCGCTGCGTAACGTTACTACTTCTTGGGTAGATCACTCACGCTCACAGCATCGCTTGGCGCAACGTTGGCCGTTGCCGCCGAGGAAATCGTTACCTTACGATAAACATCGTTGCCTTTGTCGTAGAGCCATGTTTCACGGCCACTAGCATTAACCGCCCCTGAACTTACAGGGCCCGTATCGATGCCCGATGCATCGGTGCTATAATTCTGCTGAGATGCGACACGGGTTGGCTTCACTGGGATTGGACGCAAGGCAATAGGCTCGCCGCCGCTGGCGCCAAGTGAACCGCCGCCTGGTTGCACCCACGAGATGTTCTCGCCATCCTGATAGCCTACTAATTTCGAGGTTAGTTGGCGCTGCTCGCTATCATAGCACACCACATCGCTTTGCATTTGGTAGCAATAGCGCGTTTGCGGCAATGGATCGGGCATAGGTGGATGGTACATGAAAAAGTCTCTCCATGAAGCCTTCGTATCCTCGAACGCTGCCTTGGTCACCGATTGTGCTGCGCGCGAGGTATCCGTAATTTTATCGCACGCGGTGAGGGCCAATAAGCACGCAATCAGCACGCCAAAGCCATTTCGTTGCAGCAACTCTTTCATACTATCTCCCTAGCTTGCAGGCGCGCGTCACGGATAGGCCAAACGCCACTGCTTGCAATTTCATCCAACATAATGCAAATTGCTTGCCAAACCTATCTGAGTGTTTGATTTCACTGATTTAACCCTTGTCATCGCGCATGCACCTTTACTGGAGGAACCTATGAAACGCCTGCTACTCATCTCCACCTGTCTATTCATCACCTCCCCCGCCTTCGCGCAGCAAGCCAGCATGCAATCTCCCGCCTATCGCGAGTGCAGCACGCTTGCCAACAGCAACCCCACGCAAGCCCTCGCCAAAGCCGATACATGGCTGAAAATGGATACGGGCATTGCCGCCCAACATTGCCGCGCCATGGCACTTTATGGTCTACGCCGCTTTGCAGAAGCGGGCGATGCCCTCACCGCCGTGCGCGATATGATTGCACCTGAGAACATCACCCTACGCAGCTACGTGGCACGCCAAGCCGCCAACGCCATGGTCGGCGCGAATAAGGCGGATCAGGCCGTTAGCCTGCTGACGACGCAGATCAACGAAATTAGTACTATGCGTACGGATAATGGCATTGCTGCCGGTGTTACTTCAGAACTGCTGGTGGAGCGCGCACGCATTCACACCAATTTTGGCAAGCTGGATGATGCAGCCAAAGACCTCGACCATGCCGTCAGCCTAACGCCAACGAATGAATCGGTGCTGATGGAACGCTCGGCCGTGTTCGAAAAACTCGGTGATTTTGCACTGGCAAAAAACGACCTAAAAAGCGTGCTGACCATCAACAGCAGTCATAACGCTGCGCGGGTGGCTCTTAGCCGCCTCAATGGTGGTGCGCCGATGAATTTTACTCCTACACAGACCGCTGCCCCAGTAGCTGCAACTGCCCCACAAGCGAGCGCAGTGCCAGAGAAACCAGCTGTGGCAACCCCTGCAAAACGCACCAAGAAAAAGAAAAGCGTAAAAAAAGCGACGACAACACCGCAAGCTAAAGCAGCAGTAGCACCTGTTGCAGCTACCGAACCTGTTGCCGCCGCAGCCAAGGCACCTACACTACCAACCGCTGCGCCCGCACCTATAGCAGCTGCGCCTGTAGCAACCCCAGCGCTGCCTCCTGTGGCCGCGCCTGTTGCCCCTAAACCTGCTGCGGCGGTTCCTGCACTTCCGCCTGTAGCTGCACCCGCCGGTATGGGCATGCCAGCGCTACCAAAACCCTAAGGTTATTTACCTAAGCCGTTTAGCAGGCCACCGATACTATCTTGAATCTGCTTTTCTTTGCTAGCAGGCGCTGTGCTGGTTGGCGCGGGCGTGGCTGCTGCTGGCGCGGGCGCGCTATCGGTTGGCGGTGGCGCCGCCGCATCGGCTGGCGCTTTTTTCTTACCGCCGAACAGCGCCGCACCAATATCTTTCGGGCTATTGAACTTGCCAATATCACCCGTGATATTTTTTAAGTTCTCTTGCAATGCTGCGGGGTCTTTCAACGCATTGGTCAACATCCCTTCTAAATCAGGCGTCACAGAAATCGCGCTCCATGGCCCCGTGATGATGAGTGGCACATCGAGCCCACCGCTGCTGAGCTTATCCTTGCCGCCTTGGCCTTTCAATGTGCCAACAATGCTTGGCACCGCACGGTAGTTGATGGTGCGCGCGGGCAAACTGATAGTGCCGCTGCCACCCAAGCGCAACACAGGCGATTTCATAGCAAGGTCGTTGTTGCTGACGATACCACTCACGATTTTATAGGTGGCGGAAAGCTCGGTGAAATCGGTCGATTCGGTGGAGCTGCTGCCAAACACGAAACCCTTTTTGGCATCACGCAGGAAGCTGGCGATGTTGATGCCTTTAATGGCGCCATCCGTCACGCGCAGGGTGCCGTTACCATTCAATCCGCTCATCAGCGCACGCTGGCTTGCGCCACGGCCATTCACATCGAGCGTAACATTCGCCGTGCCTTTAATTTTCGAGGCACCGCTGAGCGCGTTCATCAGCGCTTCAATATCTACACCAGAAAGCGAGAGGTTACTGCCAACACCTGCCCCACTGCCGCTACCATCGAGCGTCACTGTGCCTTTGGCCGCACCGCCATAGAGCGATAGATTACCAAGGCCAAGGTTCAGCTTGCCGCCATTCATGGCCACCGTAGCTGCAATGTTACTGAACTGAAGTTTGCCTGTCGTTAGTTTGGGTGTGGTGATTTTGAGGTTCGTGTTCGCCGCGCGCAGACCACTTAAATCGAGCGGCGCATTCGACCAGCCATCGCTGTTGCTCGCAGGCGCGGCTTTGCCTTCACCCGCACCACTTGCCGCAGAACTGCTTGCCGCCTTGCCCGTCAGCGTATCAAGGTTGATTTCGCCGAATTTTAATTCCCCATTAATGGAGGGAACCGCACCCGCAAGGTTAAGTACCAGCGCGCCATTGCCGCTTAGGCTATCTGCCGCGAAATTCAACTCCTTCGCAGTAATCGCTTGCATGCCCGCAAAGCCAAGTTGCGTTTTCACGCTCACTTTTTTGGGTAAGTTACCCGCAGGTTTTTTACCTGTCGCCCAGCCCATCAGCGCGCCGAGATTATCCGACGTGAAGCTGAATTTTCCGTTAGCTTTTGGCGCATCACCAAGCTGTGCGGTTCCATCAAAATCCAACGCACCTGAAGGCAGCGTGATAGCTGCGACCAGCGGCGAAACTTTGCCCGCAATCAGCGCCTTCGATTCTTTTACGCCGAGCTTAACCTTCACAGGCTGGCCTTGATAATTCGCGCTACCCGTTAGCGAGAGCGGGCTTGCACCATCTGCACCATCGAGCGAGAGATTGAGCGCCTCGACCGCCAATGGCTTCGCGCCTGCTTTGTTGTAGTAAAGCGCTGTATCTTTTATCGTCACACGGCCAATGGCGAGCGCCTTGAGTGGAGATTCTTTCTTTTCTTGAGTAGTGGCAGGTTCAGCCGCCTCGCCCGTTGGTTTGGCGGATACAAATTCCCAGTTTTTGGCACCTGATTTTGTTTCTTCAAGGTGCAGCTTCGCACCGTTGAGTGTTACCCCTGTGATACGCAATTCCTTGTCGAGCAACGGCATCAACGCAGCACCCGTTTCCAATTTATCGATATGCACAAGGTAAGGAGCGGCAAAGCCCGCAGGGTTGCCTAGTGTCACATCCTCGACATTAATCGCAATATTAGGCAGCACCGAAATGGAAGCTGCCCCCTTGATTTGCAACTCGCGACCTGTCGCTTTTTTCACCTGTGCTTGCAGCTGCGCCTTGATAAAATCCGCCGAGATGAACATGGGAATGGCGATGGCCGCGATGATGATAAGCGCGAGTAGACCGCCCACAAT
>CAUJIC010000035.1 GCA_963205305.1 Pseudomonadota bacterium
GGGAAGATACCACAGGTTGCGCCATATTCAGGCGCCATGTTGGCAATCGTCGCGCGGTCGGCCAGTGGGAGGTGGTTCAAGCCCTCGCCATAGAACTCGACGAATTTACCGACCACGCCTTTTTTACGCAGCATGTTGGTGACGGTGAGCACGAGGTCCGTCGCAGTCATACCCTCGCGCAATTTACCCGTGAGTTTAAAGCCAACCACCTCAGGAATCAGCATGGAGACAGGCTGGCCGAGCATGGCTGCCTCGGCCTCGATGCCGCCTACGCCCCAGCCAAGCACACCAAGGCCGTTGATCATGGTAGTGTGCGAATCAGTGCCCACGCAGGTATCAGGGTAGGCTACGGTTTCGTTGCCCTCTTGCTTCGTCCACACCACTTTTGCGAGGTATTCAAGGTTCACTTGGTGGCAAATGCCCGTGCCTGGGGGCACCACGCGGAAATTGTTGAACGCCTTTTGACCCCAGCGCAGGAACTCATAGCGCTCCATGTTGCGCTCCATTTCGAGTGCCACGTTTTTAGCGAACGCATCGGCCGTGCCTGCGAAATCGATCATTACCGAGTGGTCGATGACGAGATCCACGGGGGTGAGGGGGTTGATGCGCTCAGCATCGCCGCCCATTTTGGCCACAGCATCACGCATGGCTGCCAAATCCACCACGGCAGGTACGCCGGTGAAATCTTGCATCAGCACGCGGGCAGGGCGGTAAGCAATGTCGCGCGGCTCGTTTTTCGTTTTAAGCCATGTGCCGAAGGCGGCCACATCTTCCTTGGTTACGGTTTTGCCGTCCTCGTTACGCAGCAAATTCTCGAGCAGCACCTTGAGCGAAAATGGCAGGCGCGCGAAATCGACCCCAAGCGCCTTGGCCGCAGCAGGGATGGAATAGGCGGTGTAGGTTTTACCTTTTGCGCTGAGCGTGGTTTTGCTTTGAAGGCTGTTAAGTGACATCGTATTCTCCCAAGAGTGATTTTTATTTTAACGAGGTTGTAGCAAAGGCTTGGGTGGATTATTCAGCGCAGCATGCTATACGCAAACGAAATTCAAGCATCTTCAGCTTTGAGTTGCATTTTATTGGGCAGCGCGGATGAAAAGTAACAGTTTGGCCATGGAGTCGTTGGTTATCGCGCGTGATGGCGCACCACTGACAAGCCCCATTAACCTGCAGCTGACAGGCGGCGATATGCTGGCCATTTACGGCACCAATGGCTCTGGCAAATCGACCTTACTTAAAACTGTGGCGGGGCTGCTACCCATCCATCAAGGCGCTATCCGCATCAATGAAGCATGGCCAGCCGAACAACGCCCGCTTTATATCGGCCATCGGCGCGGGCTTACCCCCAGCATGAGCGTTCACGATAATGTTTCGTTCTGGGCGAAGGCGGCGGGTTACCCTGAATTGGCCGCCGCGGCGATGCATTATCTCGATTTGGACGATATTCCGCACGCTACAGTCGACGAGTTATCGGCAGGTTGGCAACAGCGCGTGGCACTGACACGGCTCATCACCATGCCTACTGGCTTATGGCTGCTCGATGAGCCCATGGCCAATTTGGATGCCGAGGGTGTAGCGCTATTGCAATCGCTCGTTCAATCGCGATTGGAACAGGGGGGCATTATCCTCATCGCCACTCATATGCAGCTGCAGGGCGAGCGCGTTAAAACACTAAATATTAGCCAGTTGGCCGATAATGCTAAGGAGGTCGCGTGATGTGGACTATCTTAGCACATGAGTTAAAGTATTACTTTAAGAATAGACAAGAAGCCATTTATTTAGCTAGTTATTTAGTCTCTATAGTGGTGCTTATTCCGTTTGCGGGCAATTACGATGCCGCCAAGCTGCAAAGCCTAGCGCCGTTGGCCTTATGGATTGCATTATCGAGCGCTATCGCCATGGCTGGAACAAGCCTTTTTAAGCGCGATCAGGAGCAAGGACGGCTGGAATATTACCAACTTACGCCCATTAGCATGGAAGCGGTGGTGATAGCAAAGTGGTTGGGCTTCTTTTTGTTCATATCCGTCCCATTATTGGCCGCCATTCCACTCGCAGGCGTGCTTTATGGCCTAAGCGGTGCCCAAATGGGGCGTTATGCGCTCGGGTTACTTGCAGGTGCTGTGTCGCTGACCATTCTTTCGACCTTGGTGGCGGCGCTGACCAATGGGCTGGCAAAAGCGGGGGCGGTGCTAAGCCTGATTGTACTGCCATTATCCATTCCAGTGCTTATCTTTGGCGCGCAATATTGCCTGAGTGCAGGCGCATTACTTGGGCCGAACCTTTGGTTCCTGATTGGGTTTAGTGGCTTTATGCTGCCCATCATGTGCATTGCGGGTGCGTATAGCATCCGCGCTTCGAACTAATCCATGTCTTCGTATTACGTGTGGGAAGCCCTGAATATCCTTGGTTCTTACTGTGTACTATAGTTGTATAATATGTATTATGGAAAATACTGATATGAGGGTTGAACTTCTACAGGAGGATGAAGATACCCACAAACACATAGCTAGGTTAATCAATGGCTTAAATAAATAGAGCGCCGAGGTATCCACACACTCAACAGCTTAGGCGAGCTTCTGTGCCTTTGTGAATAAGGTGAAGAAGTTTCTGGTGGTAACTTCGGCAAGCGTTTCAAACGAAACAGATTTCACCTCAGCCAACATGCGCGCCGTGAATAAGGTGTAAGCTGGCTCGCACGGTTTGCCACGATGCGGCTCTGGCGCCAGATATGGCGAATCTGTTTCTACTAATACCCGATCGAGCGGAACGTTGGCGAAGCTATCACGCAGCGCTTGGGACTTTTTGAAGGTAATGATGCCCGAGGCGGAAATATAACCGCCCAATTTCACTGCTTCCTCGGCCAGATACGGCGTGCTGGTGAAGCAATGGATGAGTATTTTGAACGCCCCGCCAGCGTATTCCTCCTGCAAAATCCTGACCGTATCGTCGTCTGCTTCGCGGCTATGAACTATCACTGGAAGATCAAGCGCACGCGCTACACGTATATGCCGCCTGAATAATTCCTGCTGCGCCTCGCGCGGGCTATGCTCGTAATAATAATCCAGCCCCGTCTCGCCAATGCCAATCACGCGGTCGTGGTTCGCGGCTTCGAGCAACTCGGCTTCGGTAATATCCTCGTGCTCTTCCGCATCATGCGGGTGAATACCGATGGAGCAGTAAATTTCGGGGTAAGCCTCCGCCAGCGCCTTCACGGCAGCAAAATCCGAGCGTTTGGTGGAAATGGTGAGCATTTGCCGCACCCCCACCTCCTTCGCCCGCGCCACCACCCCCGCCGTATCGGCCAGTTCGGGGTAATTGAGGTGGCAATGCGAGTCGATGAGCATTGGCTAGCCTCGATGAACAATAGCATCATTTAGAGCGGCAATCACTTTGTCTATAGTTTCCTTGTCGGAACTTTGAAGTGCCGTTTGATCGCTGCCAGCACTAGTTAGCACTACAGAATAAGTGGACTTAGACTTAGCTAGCATCACAATGCTGATTATAATGAACGCTATGGGAAAAATAAGGCTAGCGCTGCCTAACAATAAACCAACTAAAATCATTAATAGTGGTCCAACTTTACTTGCAGGCTGAACACCACTTTTAACACTGGAAATATTAGCTATTGGATAAGTTGCTCCATCACTTACAAACCGTGAAGAAGTAACTTTTATATTGTCGCCTTCTAAAAAAATCTTTTCTTCCATAACAGTCCCACAAAAGAGAATTTAAACCGTTTCCGCCACCAACCTTGGGAACACGCCTTCGGGCTTGGGCAGCGGCGTGCCAGCCTTGAGTGCGAATTGGGGCGTGAGGTGCAGGAACAGGCGCTCATCCGCTGGTACGGCGAGCTGATCGAGCAGTTTCGCTGCTGCATCCGGCGTGAAGGGTTGCAGCATGATGGCGATGCAGCGGATGGATTCCGCGAGGTAATAAAGCACCGCATTCATGCGCGCTAAATCCGTCTTTTTCAGCGTCCATGGGGCTTCTTTGTCGATATATTCGTTCGCGGTGCTGCTCATGTGCAAAATGGCCCCTATTACTTCGGCGAATTTGCAGCGCTGCATTTGCTCGCGCGCGCTGTTGTGGGTGGTGGCGCTCGTTACGCGCACCAAATCCATCAAGGCAACGTCCTGCGGAAGCGTCACGGCTGGGTCGAGCACTGGCACCGCGCCATCGCAGTTTTTGGCGATCATGCTCAGCGTGCGCTGTGCAAGGTTGCCGATATTGTTCGCCAAATCGGCGTTGATGCGATCGAACATGCTCTGGCGGCTGAAGTTGCCATCCGAGCCAAACGGCACCTCGCGCAGCAGGAAATAGCGCGTTTGATCGAGGCCATATTTTTCGACAAGGTGGGCTGGCGCGACCACATTGCCTAGTGATTTGCTCATTTTTTCGCCCTCAATCGTCCACCAGCCATGCGCGAACACGCGCTTGGGCAGTTCCAGCTTCGCACTCATCAGGAAGGCTGGCCAATACACGGCATGGAAGCGCAGAATATCCTTGCCCACCATGTGCAAGTCGGCGGGCCATTTACCATCAGCGGCGGTCCAATAATTCGTCAGCGCATCGAGCCAGACATACATGATGTGCGCCTCATCCCCCGGTACAGGGATGCCCCACTCGAACGTGGTGCGCGAAATGGAGAGATCCTTGAGGCCGCCTTTGACGAAGCTCAGAACCTCGTTGCGCCGCGATTCGGGGAGGATGAAGTCAGGGTTCGCGGAGTAAAAATCGAGGAGCGGCTGCTCGTATTTGGAAAGCTTGAAGAAGTAACTTGGCTCCTCCACCCACTCCACCTCGGCACCAGTCGGCGCTTTGCCGTCGATGAGTTCGGATTCGGCATAGAACGCCTCGTCGCGCGTGGCATACCAGCCGCCGTAATTCGCGAGGTAAATATCACCCGAGGCTTCGAGCCGCTTCCACATTTCCTGCGCGGCCTTGATGTGGCGCGGTTGGGTGGTGCGAATGAAATCATCGTTCGTTAGGTGTAAAATCTGCCCCATTTCGCGGAAATGCTCGCTCACCTCATCCACAAACGCTTGCGGAGGCACACCCGCTGCCTTGGCCGATTTTTCGACCTTCTGGCCATGCTCATCCGTCCCCGTCAGGAACTTCACTTCCATCCCATCGAGGCGCATGTAGCGAGCAATCGCATCGCACGCGACGGAGGTGTAGGCGTGGCCAAGGTGCGGCTTATCATTCACGTAATAAATCGGGGTGGTGATGTAGTAGGTGTTGTTAGTCATTAATTTATTATTCTCCATTTTTCAGCTGCTTGTTGACTAGCCTTTTATAGACTTAAGGTCAAATAGTGTGGCTGGAAAATAGGATGGTTACTTAAATAGAATCCATATAATTAATTAACTTTTAATTAACTTTTAATTGGTATTCTGATGCTACTCTGGTATACAATACCGCTATCTTGAGCGAGCTAGGAGATTCGAAATGGCCGACACCGCTACTACAGAGCCGACTGTAAAGTTTGAAGGCGTCAATCAAGCCCAAGGGACCGGAAAAGCCACGGTTTCACAGGGTGGGAAAGAAACTGTTGTGGAGGTTGGCAGACGCGCGCTTCTCATACAGGGTGATAATATGTGCGACTTAGAGGGATCGGCAAGGGCGGCCGTACAAGACGCACTTGCTGGTATGGATAAGAAGAATTTAGCCGCAATTGTAGCCTCGTTCGAAGTCCCAGCGGGCGTTAGCAATGAGTGCGTTGCTAGGGCGGATAATTTGAATAAAGGCAAAGGTGGGCGCGAGTAGCGCTATCGCTTATAAAGGATAATCAAGCCGCCAGCATGTCAAGCTGCCCCGCATCTGCGAGCATCCGAATCGTGTAGCGTTTATCGAGATTATAGGTCTCGGTTTGGGCAATCAGTTGGTTCCCCTGCTCCACCCAATCGGCGCGCTGGGCTGGGCTTAGGCGCTCGGCAATTGCTGTAATCAGCTCCTCCTCCCGCCTTAAAATTTGGCCACTGAGCGGGTGCGGGTGTAGGCTGATGCGGTGCATGGCCGTGCGCCAACCGTGGATGATGGCCGCCCACGCCGCGGGTGATTTGACGGCCACGGCACTATCGGCAAACTTCTGGCGTGCTTCGGCAGTGGCTGTGGGCTGCATGGCCTTCAGCCAGCCTTCATACCATTTCAGCCCATCCTCGGCATAAAGCGTGATGGCGTGCCCTGCCGAACCGCCCGCGAGCGCATAGAGCGCTGCGTGCTGATGCACCTCGATATTGGGTGCGATGTGGGCAAGGATTTCGGCAAACGCCGACTCATCAGGCGCATTCAGCTTCAGCGCGCGGCAACGCGAGCGAATGGTGGGCAAAATGGCAGCAGGTTGATGGCAGATGAGGAACAACATGGCGCGCGCGGGTGGTTCCTCAAGAATTTTGAGGAGTGCATTGGCGGCCTGATTGGTGAGTTGATCCACCGCATCGATAATCACCACGCGCCACAAGCCTTCGGCGGGGGTGAGGCTTAGGAAATCCGGCACCTTACGCGCCTCATCGACCGATATGGTGCTTTTTTCGATGTGCTTTTTGGCGTCATAGGCGGGGTTCAGCGTTAGCAAATCAGTGTGCGAGCTGGCTGCCACGCGGCGAAACAACGAACTATCCGCATCCATGAAGAGTGAGTTACTTTCCACTTTTGCGGGCGCGGCGGCGGCAGGTTCATCACCAAACAGACTGAAGCTTGGCGCCTCCTCCACCTTCGCGGCTTGTGCCCCATGCCCCAACACATAACGCGCGAAATGGTAGGCGAGCGTAGCCTTGCCAATGCCCTTGGCGCCTGTGATGAGGTAGGCATGATGGGGTTTTCCTTGGGTGAATTCCTCGATAAAACGCTCGGCAGCCGCCTCGTGCCCAATGAGGCGCGGGTTTTCACGTGGGGCAATAATTTCGATGTCTGGGGCTTTGGCCAAGGGGCTATATCACTAGCTGGCGGGCTTAAGCGCAAGCCCAAACCGCGCATTGACCGCATCGATAATGGCGGCGTGGACAGATGCAGCATCCTGCGTCGCATCCACCGTCTGGATGCGGGCAGGGGTAACCTTCGCTAAGTTGAGGAACCCCGCACGCAATGATTCATGAAAACTTATATCCATCTGCTCGAAGCGCGATTCGGCCACGTTACCTCGCTTATCGGTGCGCGCTAACCCCACGCTTGGCGGCAAATCGAGCAGCAAGGTTAAATCGGGCGCGGTGTTGGCGAATAGTTGCCGATAGAGCTGGTCAAGCCAATCCGTGCCGACATTTTTGGCGATGCCTTGATAGATATACGTCGAATCATAAAACCGATCGCACAGCACCCACTGACCGTTTGCAAGTGCAGGTTTGATTTTAGTTTCGAGATGATCGAACCGCGCCGCCATGAACAAGAGCGATTCGGTGGTGGGGTTCCACCTATCAGTTGTACCGCTAACAACAAGGTTGCGAATGGCCTCACCCCCAGCCGAACCACCTGGCTCACGCGTGGTAATTGCATTTATACTTGCCGCCGCAAAGGCCTGCGCTAGCAGTTTGATTTGCGTGGATTTGCCAGCCCCCTCACCGCCCTCGAGCGTAATGAAACGGCCATTCAACATTATAGGCCCAGCGCGCGTGGAATACGTGCAAAGAAGCCTAACTTAGGCGCATCTTCCGCCGCAAGCAGTGGCAATTCCTTGGTGCTGCCATCCGCAAACGTAATGTTCAGTTTGCCCACTTCTTGCCCTTTGGTGACGGGTGAAATGAGTGGCGATTGGTAAGTAACGCTAGCTTTATAGGCTGCCGCTGCCCCCGTTTTAGGCACCGTGACCAACACATCCGAACCAATGGTGAGTGGCAATTCACGCTCGGCGGCCATCCACACTTTGGCGTTGGTAATAGCCGCGCCAGCCGAGAACGCTTTCACCGCTTGGAAGTTAGCAAAGCCCCATTTCAGCAAGCGCTCGCCTTCCTGAGCACGTGCCGTATCGGAATCGAGCCCGTTGATGACGAGTACTAAATGGCGGTTGCTAGCAGGGTCTTTTGCCGAAAGCGTGATGCCATAGCCCGCCGCTTCGGTGTGGCCCGTTTTAATGCCATCCACCTTCAGCGATGGGTTACCCAGCAGCAGGTTGCGATTGAATTGGCGGATGCCGTTATAAGTGAACTCGCGCTCACTGACATAGTGATAATATTCGGGAAAGTCGCGCACCAGCGCCGCGCCCAGCACCGCCAAATCATGCGGTGTCGTTACATGGTCGGGGTGTGGCCAGCCACTTGCATCGACAAAATTGGTGTTGGTCATGCCAATTTTTTTGCCCGTATCGTTCATTTGTTTGGCGAAGGTAGCCTCGGAACCAGCAATACCCTCGGCCGCCACCACACAGGCATCGTTTCCTGATTGAACGGCAATACCACGGATCAAATCCTCGAGTGCAATCTGACCGCCCAACGGAACAAACATTTTGGAGCCCTGCATCCGCCATGCTTTTTCGCTGACAGTGAACTGGCTATCGAGCGCAACTGTGCCTGTTTTTAGGCCTTCGAAAATCATGTAAAGCGTCATCATCTTGGTCATCGATGATGGATACATTTTCAAATCCGCTGCTTTTTGCGCCAGCACGGTGCCAGTGCTTTCATCGATAAGGTAGAGATGGCTTGCAGGGGATTGCATCTCACTTCCATCAAGCGTTTTGATGGGCATGAGGGCAGCCGCAGTACGCAAGCTGGTATCAAGTCCAGCCTCGGCGGATACTTCCTCAGTTGTACCTTGTGCTGGCTGCGCCACTACCGCTGTTGGTGCCGCGTATGCCGCTAGGCCGAACGCTCCGCTGATGATCAGCATTCCTACAATTAACCACGACCAATGTTTCAACATATGCGATTCCTTCTTAAGTTTTAGTTTAATTATTCACGAATAAGGCGCGCTTCGGCACCCGCTTCTTTTGCCTTCTCAAGTGCAGCTGCACTTACTTGCGTATCTGAATATGGCCCCATACGAACATGATAGAGTGTCACCCCGCTTGCATTCTTTTTTTGCTCAATTTTGACATCGCCTAGTGATGCGAATTGACTACGTAATTTCTCGGCATTCGCCTGGTTTTGGAAGGCACCGAACTGAACGTAACTAATAGTGTTATGCGCTGATGCGTTAGAGGTAGCTGTAGGTGCTTTTGAAGGTGACAGCGATGCTACTTCTACTTTTGCGGGGGCAGGCTCATTGCTATCAAGCACAGAGAATGGCGAATCGCTTGACTCACTTGCCGAGGGCTCAGCTTTCGCTGTTTTAGGGCTAACCTTGCTGGCTTTGGGAGCATACTGTGCAGGCTTGTCCATCGTTGGTTCGGGGCTAGATAGATCGCTCGATTCCACTTCAGCTACAGGTGCAGATTGCGCCGATTCTTTTGAATAGGATGAGGTGGACGCCTCAGCCTTCTTCACCGGCGAGAGCCTATCCCAGAATCCGCCGCTACTATCATTCGATTCTGCTGCAACTGATGCGGTTGAATCATCTGATTTGATGCGAACATCGCCACGGGCATACTGCGTCGATCCATTGCCCGTATATTCCAAAACCTCACTTGCGATATCAATAGATTTAGGGTCTCGCCCTTGCGACAGTAATTCCGTAAACCGCTTGGATTCATCCTCCATATACTCCACACGGACCTTAGCCACACCCGCACGTAGGAGGCCTATTTTTTCGGCAGCACCACGGCTTAAATCAATGATGCGGCTATGGGCGAAGGGTCCGCGATCATTCACGCGTACATACACTTGCTTGCCATTGGAAAGCATCGTTACGCGTACGATAGAAGGCAGTGGCAAGGTGCGGTGAGCGGCAGTTAAGTCGTTTTCATTGAATTTCTCGCCATTGGCCGTTTTTCCGCCATGAAAGCCTGGGCCATACCACGAGGCTTTGCCCTCCTCGATATAATCAGGCTGGTGACGCGGCACATAAGTTTCGCCATCGACTGTGTAAGATTGCCCAAGTTTCACGTGTTGCGAAACCTTTTTACCTTTGACAAACCCAGGCACACCTTCGGTGCTTTCCTCGTGGCCCGAATAAGTGGGTCGATGGCTTGATGACCCGCACGCGCTTAGTAATGCCGCGGTGCTGGCAAGCAAGATGATAGTTGATAGTTTCATAAATTACTCCCCAATCGCGTCCGCAAGCATGCCAACGGCAGTTGCAAAGTAACGTGAACGATTCCACTGTAAAATGACATTAAAATTATTAGTAACAAGAAATGCACCCTCGTCGGGATCACCCGAATAGACGGCAAAAAGTTGGTCGTAGCCATCAGGCGTGCTGGCATCATCGTATTTAAAGCCGCGCTTGCCCCACTGATGCGAACTTTTGCCATGCCGTAGGTTGGCTTCTGATGGCTTGAAATCGGCGGGAGGAATGGCGGCGCGCCCCCATTCTTCGCTGCCATCCCAGCCGATAGAGCTAAGATAATTGGCGATAGAGGCAAAGGTATCGTGCTTCGATGACCAAATATCGCGGTGACCATCGCCAGTAGCATCGACGGCGTATTTTAAAAAGGTCGATGGCATGAACTGACAATTGCCCATCGCCCCCGCCCACGAGCCACGCAAATCGCTGGATGGACTATTCTCGGCCTCAAGAAGTTTG
>CAUJIC010000036.1 GCA_963205305.1 Pseudomonadota bacterium
TCGGTGCAAGTGCCATTGGCCTGTGGGCGGCTTACCGCGTGCCCGTGACCACCATTGCCAACCCCACCCTCAAAATCAATTACAACATATTCACCAGCACATGGAAAATGGTGCGTCATGCGTTCGAAAATCCAGGGCTTATTTTCCCTATCCTTGGCATTTCGTGGTTCTGGTCGATTGGCGCAACGTACCTTACCCAGCTTCCTGTATTCACCAAGGATATCATTGGAGCCGACGAAAAAGTGGTGACGTTATTCAACGGTGTCTTTACCGTGGGCATTGCGCTTGGTTCATTCTTCTGCCCAACGGCAGTGAAGTGGATGAGGCATCATGCCAAAATTCTTCCTGCCGTTGCGCTGTTTGGCGTCTTCGCATTTGGGCTCGATGTGTGCTTCATTGGCCACCACGCCCCTACCCCCATGCCCGATGAATTGCTTGGGCTGGTCGATTACCTCACTGGCTCCGAGCATCACTTACGCCTTGCGATTGATTTGTTCATGCTCGCCTTCTGTGGCGGGGTGTTCATTGTGCCGCTTTACACCCAACTGCAAACCGCCAGCGAAGAACACGAGCGCGCCCGTACCATTGCCAGCAATAACGTCATGAATGCTTTCTTCATCGCCAGCTCATCGCTGCTCGCGGCGGGCATGTTCGGCTATGGCTTTACGGTGCTGCAAGTGCTGTTTGTGTTCGCGCTACTCAATATCCCCGTCATTGCGGTGCTGGTCTATTCTGCACATCGCAAAAAAGCGCACTAAACCTAACTGATAAACATTGAATCGAGCGGGGCGAGCTTGCTGTGCCAGCACGACTGCGCGCAGATTTGGTCAGTGGAGTAAATCGAAGCATCAAATACTAAGCTTTTCGCGAAGCAAAAAGCTGGGGCGAGAGACGGGAATTGAACCCGCAACCTCCGGTACCACAAACCGGCGCTCTAACCAATTGAGCTACTCCCGCCATACGCTTGGAGCGAGGGTTAAACGCCAAGACGACAGAAAAATCAAGCGGCGAGATGAAATTGGCGGAAGAGATGAGATTTTCTCGGGCAAGCCCCCAAATGGGGGCTTAATGATGGCGGAGGAGATGAGATTCGAACTCACGGTAGGGGTTTACCCCCTACAACAGTTTAGCAAACTGCCGCCTTCAGCCACTCGGCCACCCCTCCGCACACGCGTTTCTGGCTTAGGGAAACGCTAGAAGTTGCGCTGGGCAATTGCCCGCGCGAGGTGGGTGTGTAGCAACTGTTTAGGGGAATCTCAACCGATTTTGTCGTTGTATTAGAAATGGGCGCAAGGTAAGGCCAATCAGCGACATACTTTTCAGCCCATTCAGGAGCCCTATGCGCCGCCATTGCCTTCGTTTTACCGCTGCGCTTATTGTCATTATTGCGTTGCTTGCGGCCTTTATTGGCTTACAGTTTTATTTCGGAAACGAGCACACCACCATCGAAGGCGAGCTGTATCGCTCGGGCCAGCCCACGGGCGAGGACATCAAGCTGTATACGAAGCGCTACGGCATTAAATCCATCGTCAATCTGCGCGGCGAGAATAAGGATTCACCATGGTATTTAGAGGAAGTGGCCACCGCTGAAACGCTTGGTATCAAGCATATCAATTTTCGTATGAAAGCCGCGCGTGAACTAACAAATGAGCAAGCGTTCGAGCTGATCGAGGTGATGCGTAAGGCGCCCAAACCGCTGCTTATCCATTGCCGTGCAGGTGCCGACCGCACAGGGCTAGCCGCAGCGCTTTACGTAGCCGCCATCAGCAAAGGCGGGGAAGACGCCGCTGAGGAGCAACTTTCGCTGCGCTATGGCCATTTACCCGCATTCCCCTTCTTCTGGACAGAGGCGCAGGCCATGTACCGCACGTTCGAGCGCATGGAGCCGCTGCTGGGCTACCCTGATTCCTAGGCTTGCATCCACCGCCAAGCTATGCTCTAACGCGCCGAAACTATAGGATTTTTCATGGCGCGCACCGCACCAAGCACAAGCAAAAAACAACCATCACGCATCGCGGCTGCTCCGCGTGTGGGGTTTGTGTCGCTCGGCTGCGCGAAGGCGCTGGTCGATTCCGAGCGCATCCTCACCAAGTTACGTGCCGAGGGCTACGAACTCGCGCCCGATTATAAAGGCTCGGATTTGGTGATTGTGAACACCTGCGGGTTTCTTGATTCCGCGCGCGAGGAATCCCTCGCAGCAATTGGCGAGGCACTAAACGATAACGGCAAGGTGATTGTGACGGGCTGCTTGGGGGCGGAACCCGAGGTAATTACCAACAAATACCCCAACGTGCTCGCCATTACGGGTCCACAGCATTACGAAGCGGTGATGGACGCAGTGCATAAAGCCCTGCCCGCCGCGCACGAGCCATTCATGGATTTGCTGCCACCCGGTGGCGTGAAGCTCACCCCGCGCCATTATGCCTACCTCAAAATTTCCGAGGGCTGTAATAACCGGTGCTCGTTCTGCATCATCCCCAGCATGCGCGGCGACCTTGTCAGCCGCCCTGTCGGCGATGTGCTGCGCGAGGCAGAAACGCTTGCCAAGGCTGGCGTGAAAGAACTGCTGGTGATTTCGCAGGATACGAGTGCCTATGGAGTAGACATGAAATACGCGCCCGACACATGGCGCTCCGCGCAAGTGAAAACCAGCATGCTTGGCCTGTGCGAAGCGCTCGCCGATTTGGGTATTTGGGTGCGCTTGCAATATGTCTACCCCTACCCCAGTGTCGACCACGTGATGCCGCTAATGGCAGCAGGCAAAATTCTACCGTATTTGGATATTCCCTTCCAACATGCATCCCCCAGCGTGCTGAAAGCAATGCGCCGCCCTGCGAATCAGGAAAAAACGGCTGATCGGATTCATAAATGGCGCGCCGAGGTGCCCGACCTCACCGTACGCTCGACATTCATTGTCGGCTTCCCTGGCGAGACCGAAAAAGACTTCCAATTCCTGCTCGATTGGATGGATGAAGTGCAGCTCGACCGCGTGGGCTGTTTCAAATACGAGAACGTAACGGGTGCCACCGCGCAAGCGCTTGCCGACCATGTGCCCGAAGAAGTGAAAGAAGAGCGCTTCCACCGTTTCATGGTCAAGGCGCAGGAAATTTCTGCCGCCAAACTCCAACAAAAAATTGGCACCACACAACAGGCGATTGTCGACAGCATTGCGAACGGCAAAATCACCGCCCGCACCCGAGCCGATGCACCCGAGGTCGATGGGCTGGCATTTGCGCCCAACGTGAAGGGTGTGCGCGTGGGCGACTTTATCAACCTCGAAATTACCAATGCCGATGCGTATGATGTGTACGGTGTTGTTACCCAATAACCCATGAAGGACTTTTATGACCGATACCTCCGTCAAGCCTGAAAAGAAAAAAGAAACCTCAGCGGAGATGGTGCGCTCATTTCTTTTCATGATTCTGCTGGCGCTTATCTTCCGCTCGGTAGCATACGAGCCGTTTCATATCCCTTCGGGCTCCATGCTGAGCACACTTTATGAGGGTGATTATATTTTCGTCAGCAAATTATCGTATGGCTACAGCCGCTTTTCGTTCCCGTTCGCGCCGAAATTGTTTGAAGGGCGCATACTTGCAACTAAACCCGAACGCGGCGATGTGGTTGTGTTCCGCAACCCTGCACGCCCGAAAGTCGATTTCATCAAACGCGTAATCGGCCTACCTGGCGATACGATTCAGGTGAAACATAGCCGGCTCTACATCAACGGGAAAATGGTTGAGCAGACACGAGATGGCGAAGCGCTGGTTAGCGACGGCATGGGCGGCGAGGCAAAACTTGCACGTTACAATGAAACGCTGCCAAATGGCGTCACGCATATTGTGCTGAATGATGTGGATGGCAATATCGACCCGCGCACAGGGTTCGACGCCGACAATACCCCTATCTACACCGTGCCTGAAGGGCACTATTTCATGATGGGTGATAACCGCGACCACTCGCAAGATAGCCGCTTTTCAGCTGATAACGGTTACGAAGGTGCGCCAGGTTTTGTGCCGTTTGAGAATTTTGTCGGCCGCGCCACCATCATCGCCTTCTCGATGAAGGGCAAGGATGGTCGCTGGTTGAAGAGCATCGATTAATGGCCACCACCCGCGCACAGCTTGAGGCCACCCTTGGCTATCGCTTTACCAATGCGCGCCTGCTCGAACTCGCCCTCACCCACCGTTCCCTATCGCGTGAAGGGCAGTCTGCCAGCAACCAGCGCCTCGAGTTTTTAGGCGATGCAGTGCTCGGGTTAGTGATCGCCGAAATGCTCTATGCCATGTTCCCGAGTGAAGCCGAGGGCGACTTAAGCAAGCGCCTCGTCAGTCTAGTAAACGGTGAACAACTTGCGGTGATTGCCCAAACCATGCAACTGGGCGATTACCTGCACTTGAGTGGTGGCGAGGCCGACCAAGGTGGCCGCGCCAATCCAAGCAACCTTGAGGACGCACTCGAAGCATTGCTTGGAGCGGTGTATCTGGATGGCGGTTTTGAGGCCGCCAAAGCAATCATTACCCATTTTTGGAAGGACTATGCCACCGCACTAAAATCTCCACCAAAGGATGCGAAAACCGCGCTACAAGAATGGGCACAAGGGCGCGGCCTTCCATTGCCCGAATATGCCCTTATTAGCAGTGAAGGGCCTAGCCACGCCCCACTTTTTGTGATCGAAGTGAAGGTGGAGGGCATTGCCCCCATGCGTGCCGAGGCGGGCGTGAAGAAAACCGCCGAGCGCCTCGCCGCCGAAAAATTACTGGCCGCCCTCCCTTAAGCATACCCTGTAACTACCGCTTTATACTTACACATCCCTTGTGTTGTGCAGTTTAATGCACTCGCCAACATCTTTTAGTTGTATAAATTGCACTGCAATGCATATTTAGGTTGCATTGGGTTTCTCATTTAGATAATCCTAGGGTTGTATTTTAGTATCAGCCATCACAATCGAAGATTGTTACTATGACGTCATCTAAGCAACCCGCCTACGCACGTATCTACGCATGGTTCTCCGCCATGGCGAACGATGACACCGATTTGCTCGACGATTTGCTGGCCTACGGATTCCCGATTGATACACCACATCCCCTCCGTCATTCGACAGCCTTGATGGAGGCCACTCGCCTGGGCCGCGCTAACATGGTTCAATGGTTATTGGATCATGGCGCGGCTCCGGCCTTTTTGTGTGGCTTTCCCGTTGGAACATCGCTTCATTGCGCCATCCGCCGCCATCACTGGGATGTGGCAACTATCCTCGCGAATGCCATGGATAGCTGCGCGCTGATGGATGCCTACAACGCCACTCCATTGCACATCCTCTGCGCCGAGGTACCGCACCCATCACAGGCCGCCAGCATGTTTAACTTGGCACGGCTCCTCATCGAAAAAAACTGCCCACTCGATGCGCTGGACCATGATGGCACCACCGCCCTGCACCACTGCGTTATCAATGGGCATGAGGAGTTGGCAGCTAAGCTACTGCATCGCGGTGCTAACCCGAACGCATTGATTCCCGATTCCCACGTCAGCCCGCTTACTATCGCCGCACTTGAAAAAAACCACTCGATGGCCAAGCTATTGCTTGCTCATGGCGCTGACCCACAGCTACGCACACTGGAAGGTTCTAGCGCTCTTTCCATCTGTTCTGCGATTGAGCATTTGATGGCCGACACATCGCCCGTGCACGCCGCCCCCACACCGTGAGCAACTCCCTGCATTAAGCTGCGTTAATTTGCCAACCAGCCTTTGACAGCCGCCCGCATGGCCGCTAAACACGTGCGCCTATGACATACACACACAAAATGCTCCCCCTCGCCCAACAATATGACCAAGCGGCGGTTGAAAAAAAATGGCAACAGCACTGGCTGGCCGCGCGCACCTATGCGTGGAACCCCACCACCGCGCGCGAGGACAGCTATGTGATCGATACGCCGCCGCCCACCGTTTCGGGCACGCTGCATATGGGGCATGTGTTCAGCTATACCCAAGCCGATTTCATCGCCCGCTTCCAACGCATGAACGGCAAGAATGTATTTTACCCCATGGGGTTCGACGATAACGGCCTGCCGACCGAGCGCTTGGTGGAAAAAACCAAAAAAATCCGCGCGGTGGATATGAGCCGCGAAAAATTCATCGAGGAATGTTTGGGCGTTTCCGAAGAAGCCCGCAAAGAATTCCGCGGACTCTTCGAGTCGATTGCGTTAAGTGTAGACTGGGAACAGGAATACCACACGATTTCGGATGACTCGCGCCGCCTGTCGCAACTCTCCTTCCTCGACCTTGTGAACAAAGGCCATTGCTACCGCGCCCAGCGGCCGTTCTATTGGGACCCTATCGACCAAACCGCCATCGCGAGCGCGGAGATTGAAGATAAGGAACTGCCCAGCTTCGCCAACGACATCATTTTCATGTGCGAAGGCCGCCCGCTGACCATCATGACCACGCGGCCAGAATTGCTGCCTGCCTGCGTCGCCCTGTTCTGCCACCCCGAGGATACGCGCTACACCGCACTCCACGGCAAGGAAGCCGAAGTGCCGTTGTTCGGCTTCCCCGTCCCCATCCTCACCGATGCCACCGTCGACCCCGAAAAAGGCACGGGGCTGATGATGTGCTGTACGTTCGGCGACGATGCCGACATCATCAAATGGCAGAAGCACCATTTGCCCGTGCGCGTGGTACTCAACAAGTTCGGTAAAATCGACCTCAACGCCGCATTAGCCGAGGGCAAATACCCAGCAGGCTTCCACTGGGCAGCGAACCTTGCCGAAGCGCTGAACGGCAAAAAAATCAGCAACACCGACCCGAAACATTTGGGTGCGCGGCAAATTACCATCGAGCTGCTGAAAGAGGCTGGGTTGCTCCTTTCCAGCAAGCCCATCACCCACACCGTAAAATGTGCCGAGCGCAGCGGCGCACCGCTCGAAATTTTGCCCACGCACCAATGGTTCGTGAAGGTGACGGATAAAAAAGAAGCCCTCACCCAAAAAGCGCGCGAGTGCAACTGGAACCCTGACTGGATGCGCCTGCGCATCGAGCAATGGATTGATGGCCTGAACCAAGATTGGTGCATCAGCCGCCAGCGTTATTTTGGGGTTCCGTTTCCGGTTTGGTACGTAATAGAGATAAAAAATGGCAGCGCCGATATCGCTACCGCAGAAAGAATCTATGCCGAACCTTCAATGCTGCCAGTAAATCCACTCGTTGATTTTCCGTATCATCGTTTTCCTAAAAACGACTTTAGTTTTACAAAAGAAGAGGACAGTTGGCGGGTTCAAGGTGCTGGTAAAAATTACCTGTTAATGCCAGACCGCGACGTCATGGACACATGGGCAACCAGCTCCATCAGCCCACAGCTTTCGGCGCATGGCATTAATGCGGAAACGGCGAGCGATGCGAACCGATTCAACAAACTCTTCCCCGCAGATTTGCGCCCGCAGGCGCACGAAATTATTCGCACATGGGCGTTCTACACCATCGTGAAAGCGCATTTGCATAACGAGCAAATTCCGTGGAAGAACCTCATGATTTCAGGCTGGTGCTTGGCCGAGGATAAATCGAAAATGAGCAAATCGAAGGGCAATGTGGTCACCCCCGTCGCCCTCATCGAGGAGCGCGGGACGGACGCCGTGCGCTACTGGGCGGGCACCAGCCGCCTTGGCGCCGACACCGCCTTCTCGCCTGACCTGCTGAAGATTGGAAAAAAACTCGTCGGCAAATTGTGGAACGCCACCGCCTTCGCAGCGATTCATTTAAGTAAAATGGACAGCGCGCCGACGACCGCCGCCACCGATACCGCGATTACCGAAATACTTGATAAGGGCATTTTATCGCGCCTTCATCAAACCATCGCGTCCGCAACGGATGCCTTCGCGCGCTATGAATATGCCGATGCGCTGGATGCGACCAACCAATTCTTCTGGGCGGATTTCTGCGACAACTACCTCGAGCTCATCAAGAAGCGCGTCTACAACGAGGATGGCAGCGCAAGCGCCGCCGCCCAGCAATCCGCCGTGCGTACGCTCTATTATGTGCTCGACGGGATTTTGAAGCTCTATGCCCCCTTCACGCCGCATGTGACAGAAGAACTGTATGCCCACATCTTCGCCAATGAATACGCGAAGAAAGGCTCGCTGCATGCGATGGGGCAATGGCCGCTAGCCAAACATTACCTGATAGATGAAAACGTACTGACTGCTTGGGCGTACACTAAAGAAGTCATGGAACATATTCGGCGCAGTAAATCCGAATCAAGCAAATCGGTTAAATGGCCAATTGCGCTTGCTCAGTTTCCAAAGTGCGCCATCTTTATGCACAAAGTATTTGAGCAAGATGAATACACGCTAAAAAGTATGTCTTATGACTTGAAGGGTGCTGGCAATATTAATGAGCTTGAATGGGGAGCGGAAACTATTTCCATCATCCTCGCTGACGAAGCCGACGCCGCTTAAGCGCCCACTTACTTCCCAAACAGCGCCAGATATTTTCCGTAGCCCTTGGCTTCCATCTCGGCCTTGGGCACAAAGCGCATGGCGGCGGAGTTGATGCAATAGCGATAGCCGCCTTTTTCTTTCGGGCCATCGTTAAACACATGCCCCAAATGCCCATCACTGCTGGCGGATTTCACCTCGGTGCGCGTATCGAGGCCAAACAGGTTATCCGTTTTTTTGATGATATCATTCGCATCAATCGGCCGCGTGAAGCTGGGCCAGCCCGTGCCCGAATCGTATTTATCGGTGCTGGAAAATAGCGGCTTGCCCGTCACCACATCGACATAAATTCCCTCGGCGTGGTTATCCCAATACTGGTTCTTGAATGGCTTTTCCGTGCCGCCTTGGCGGATGACATATTCCTGCATCGCGTCGAGCTTCACCGCCTCGGCAGCGTGGGCAATAGTTGGGGCAGCACAAACAGCTAATAAAAGGGTCATCAATGAACGCATGGCAATCTCCCGTGGTTTCCCCTCTAAGATAGTGCCATCGGCGCGAGAAAGCTACTACTCGTCACCCATTTTCAGCGCGGCGATGAACGCGCCTTGGGGGATTTCCACATTGCCCACTTGGCGCATGCGTTTTTTACCCTTTTTCTGCTTATCGAGCAGTTTGCGTTTGCGGCTGATATCACCGCCGTAACATTTCGCCGTCACATCCTTACGCATGGCGCTGATTGTCTCGCGCGCAATTACCTTGCCGCCAATCGCCGCTTGGATGGCAATTTGGAACAGGTGCTTGGGAATGAGATCCTTCAAGCGCGCGCACAGTGCGCGGCCGCGCGGGTCGGCTTGCGTGCGGTGAACAATCATGCTCAGCGCATCGACAGGTTCGCCGTTCACAAGGATGGAAACCTTCACCAAATCGGCCTCTTTGTAGCTGTCGATATGATACTCGAAGCTGGCATAGCCTTTGGAGCCAGATTTGAGGCGGTCATAGAAATCGAAAACCACTTCGTTGAGCGGCAATTTATATTCCACCAGCGCGCGCGTGCCCACATAGGTGAGGTTCACCTGCTCGCCACGTTTTTCGGTACACAGCGCCAGCACATTGCCAAGGTAATCATCGGGCACGAAAATAGTGGCATGAATCCACGGCTCTTCCATCACTTTGATGAGGGTCGGATCGGGGTAATCGGCGGGGTTGTGCAGCTCCACCACCTTGTCGTTCTGCATGGTCATTTTATAGACCACGCTTGGCGCGGTGGTGATGAGGTCGAGGTCGAACTCGCGCTCGAGCCTTTCTTGAATAATTTCGAGGTGCAACAGGCCAAGGAAGCCACAGCGGAAGCCAAAACCCAGCGCGGTGGAGCTTTCGGTTTCAAAGCTGAAACTCGCATCGTTGAGACGCAGCTTAGCAAGGCTATCCTTCAGATTTTCAAAGTCGCTTGATTCGGTGGGGTATAATCCGCAGAACACAACCGGCTGCACGGGTTTGAAGCCGGGCAATGGCTCCGCGGCAAGGTTGTTTTCGTAGGTAATCGTATCCCCCACGTTACATTCCTCGACCAGTTTAATGCCCGTTTGAATGTAGCCCACTTCCCCTGGCCCAAGCTCGGCCACGGTGGTTTTCTTCGGCGCGAACACGCCCACGGCCTCGACCGTTTGAGTGATGCCCGCATTCATGAAGCGGATTTTTTGGCCCTTCTTCATCACCCCATCCATCACGCGGACAAGGATGATAACGCCGAGATAGGTATCGTACCAACTATCGACCAGCAGCGCCTTCAGCGGCGCTTTGGGGTCGCCTTTCGGGTGTGGCACACGTTTGACAATCGCTTCGAGCAAATCAGGGATGCCAAGGCCCGATTTAGCGCTCACATGCAACGCGTCGGTGCAGTCGATACCAATCATATCTTCCACCTGCTGCGCCACGCGCTCGGGCTCGGCAGCGGGGAGATCAATCTTGTTCAGCACGGGTACAATTTCGTTATTGTTATCGAGCGCCTGATACACGTTCGCGAGCGTTTGCGCTTCCACCCCTTGCGACGCATCCACCACCAGCAGCGAGCCTTCGCACGCGGCGAGGCAACGGCTTACTTCGTATGCAAAATCCACGTGGCCGGGGGTGTCCATCAAATTGAGGACATAATCCTGTCCGTCCTTCGCTTTGTAATAGAGCCGCACGGTTTGCGATTTAATGGTGATGCCGCGCTCTTTCTCGATATCCATGTTATCGAGCATCTGCGCGTGCATGTCGCGCTCTTCCACCGCGTGGCACGCCTGAATGAGGCGGTCGGCCAGTGTGGATTTGCCGTGGTCGATATGGGCAATAATGCTGAAGTTGCGTATCTTGGTTATATCCGTCATGGCCGCGCTTTTAGGGGGTTTGCGGGTGCGATGCAAGCATTGCTTCACGCTTGCAAAAACACCGCCATCATTCGGTCAACGATACATAGTAACTTATTGGATACTGTAATTTTTTTGTTGCTTGCCCTTGTAACATGGGTGTAGCAAACTTATGTCTTACCCCGTCATAACACATAAGGAGTTTTCATGCGTCGTTCATTGCTTGCCCTTCTTGCCACCAGCACTGTGGCACTCACCTCGGCCTGCGCCCTCGCGTTCGATGCACCAAGCACCTCACTTGCGAAAGCCCCCTCGGGCACCTACGAAATTGACCCGACGCACACCAACGTACTTTTTGGCATCAACCACATGGGTTTCTCGCAGTATTATGGTCGCTTTAACACCATTTCAGGCAAGCTCAACTTCGATGCCAAAGCGCCAGAGAAAAGCAAAATTGATGTGAAAATCGACATCGCCAGCATCGACACGAACAACCAGAAACTAGAAGCAGAGCTCATTGGCGAACAGTGGTTCGACGCTGCGAAATTTCCTTCCGCCACCTTCACCAGCACTAAAATCGAAAAACTGACCGACACCACAGGTAAAGTGACGGGCGACTTTACACTGCACGGCATCACCAAGCCTGTCGTGCTCGATGTGACTTTTAACGGCGCAGGGCAGAACCCTTTCATGAAATCGGATGAGCTGGGCTTCTCGGCCAAAGGCACCATCAAACGTTCGGAGTTTGGCATCAGCCAATACATCCCCATGGTGGGCGATGATGTGGCGCTGACCATTGAAACCGAACTGCACCGTAAACCATAATGGCTACCACCACCAACACACGTTACGACCCAGTAGCAGTTACGCTGCACTGGGTCATTGCGCTTTCCAGCTTCGCGATGATTCCGCTCGGTTTCTTCATGGAAGATTTGCCGATTAGCATAAAGTTCGATGCCTACACCATCCATAAATCACTGGGTATCACGGTGCTGGCGCTCTCCCTCTTACGCCTGATTTGGCGCTTGCTCAACCCACCGCCCGCCTTGCCTGAAGGCATGAAACCTTACGAGAAGTTCCTCGCCCACGCCGCGCATTGGGGGCTTTATTTCCTCATGATTGCGATGCCACTCACGGGCTGGCTCATGGTTTCCGCCATGCGCAAATATCCCACCGTATTTTTCTGGCTAGGTGAGGTGCCCTTCATCCCTATGCCTCAAGGTATCGATGCCAAAGCCACAGCAGAATGGTTCGAGGAAATACACGAACTGCTTGCATTCGGTGCTATTGCGTTGATTGCCTTACATGTTGCCGCAGCGCTGAAGCACCATTACATCTACAAAGATACCACCCTCACGCGTATGCTGCCAACATGGATCAGCAGGAAGCCACGTGCGTAAAACCATCGCACTACTCGGCGCTTTGTTATTCGCTTTGCCAGCCTTTGCTGCAAGCTGGGTGGTCGATCCGCTCACTTCACGCCTCACATTTGAGGGTGACCAAGCAGGCGAGAAATTTAAAGGCAGCTTTGGTAAGTTCACGAGCGCCATTCACTTCGATGAAGCCGCGCCCGAAAAAGGGACCATCGCCATCACTGTCGACATGGCAAGCGTACAAATCGATGGCAAAGACCGCATGGATTCGCTGCCGACGGAGGATTGGTTTTCGGTGAAGCAATTCCCAACCGCACACTTCCAATCCACCAGCATCAAAAGCCTAGGCGCCGATAAAACAGGCATCACCCAATACGAAGCCAAAGGAAAACTCTCCATTCGTGGCATAGCCAAGGAAATCACCCTGCCCTTCTCCCTCAAAACCACGGGCAACAGCGCCATCGCGCGGGGTAATGTTACCCTCAACCGTAGCGATTACAGCGTCGGAATCGGCCAGTGGAAAACGGAGCAATGGGTCAAATTTCCTGTCGCCGTCCACTTCGAGTTGCACGCGACAAAGTAGCGGCAACTGATTGTTTCATTGTGCAAATGATGTGCGCTTATCATGTCCGTCTAACCATCGCCATGGTCGACTATAAGTCTCCCATGCGATGCTAAGACTACCATGAGTTTCGTTTTATTTCGACCCACTGGGCAGTGATATCTACATGTCCGTCTAAGGCTTTTCCATCGCGCCGCAAAGCGTCGCTTGAAAAATCCTAGACTCCCATGATTCCTGCGAGAAAACGCATACGTTTTCTCTTGAAATGGTGCCGATGACAGGATTCGAACCTGCGACCTACTAATTACGAATCAGTTGCTCTACCAGCTGAGCTACATCGGCATATGCCCCGTGGGCGGGCGTGGTTTAACTAACGACCGCAGCAATGGCAAGTATTATCGCTAATCGGTGCGTTTCTCGTGTTCTTCCGCAAGGAAAATGGGGTCGCCCGCCAGTGGGTTTTGGGCAAGACGCAGCTTGCTGTGGCGCCGCCCATAGAGGAAGTAGATAGCTGCTCCGATCAGTAAATATGGCCCCGTATACATCAGCACTTCGCGGCCACTATCTGTGAGATTAAAGAACCCCCCAAAGAAGATGGAATAGACGAGATAGCCGCAAGTAATCATGCCAAGGATAGGCGTTAGAGGTGCCCCAGGGGTTTTGAATGGGCGATGCAGATCGGGCTGCTTTTTACGTAAGTATAGCACGCTGAAACAAACAATCATGAACGCCAGCAAGGTGCCAAGGCTCACCAAATCGCCTAGCAGTGCGATCGGGGTGACCCCCGCTGCAATTGCCACCAGCAAGCCCACCAGCATGGTGTTGATGTGCGGGGTGTGGAATTTTGCATGAACTTTACTAAACACTTCTGGCAGCAAGCCGTCACGAGCCATGACGTAGAAAATACGCGTCTGGCCGTAAATCAGCACCATCATCACCGAGCTTAAGCCCAAGATAGCGCCAATTTTAATGAGGAAGGCAAACCAGCCGAGGCCAATTTTATCGACGGCCACCGCCATTGGGTCGGCCACACCAAGCTGTTGGTAGGGGACAATACCCGTCAGCACCGCCGAAACACCGATATAGAGAATCGTGCACACCAGCAGCGAGCCGAGAATACCAAATGGCATGTCTTTCTGCGGGTCTTTCGCTTCCTGCGCGGCAGTGCTCACTGCCTCGAACCCAACATAGGCAAAGAAGATGATGGATGCCGCACGGAAGATGCCATCCCAGCCATAAACACCAGGGGCAGTGTTTTCAGGAATGAATGGGTGCCAATTCGCCGTATCGACGTAAAACCCACCAATCACCACAAATGCCAAAACCACCGCCACTTTAATGAAGACGATGATGTTGTTCACTTTGGCCGATTCGCTAACGCCGACAATCAACAGCGCCGTCACTGCGCCAATGCCGATAAAGGCTGGCAGGTTAAAGATGCCCTTCACGGCCTCGCCCGAAGCGCTCAGCAACTCGCCAGCGGCACCAAAGCTATAGCCCGCCGCTTGGAACATAGGGTGATAGACATCCGTCACCTTGATGGCCTGCCCCGTTGCCGCAGTAAATTCCGGCGGAATCATAATGCCAAACCCGAGCAGGAAGCTATTCATGTAGCCCGCCCAACCGACAGCCACCGTCGCCGCCGCCACGCCATATTCTAGCAGCAGCAGCCAGCCCATCACCCATGCAATCCCCTCGCCCAACGTGGCGTAGGCATAGGTGTAAGCGCTGCCCGAAATGGGTAGTACCGAGGCGAGCTCGGCATAGCACAAGCCCACAAACGCGCAGGCAATGCCAGTGAAAATAAAGCTGAGCATGAGGGCGGGGCCTGCATGGTTCGCGGCAGCCGTTCCCGTCATCACGAAAATACCAGCGCCGATGATGCAGCCAATGCCGAGGCTGACAAGGTTCCATTTCCCCAGTGTGCGCTTGAGGCCAGTCGATGCCGCCTCCGCCTGAATTTGTGCAACTGTTTTACGCAGCATTAGGTGTTTCATGGTGCCTCGCGTTAGTTTTTACAATCGAAGCTCAGAGGCTTAGCAGGCCAAGATTGGGGATGCAAGCGGCAGATAACACCTTGAAATATTAGGCCTGCCCGCGTTTTAGCAAAAATTCCAGCTTCTGCACAGCCAGCCGCTCCAATACCTTAGGCGATTGGGATGCATCCCCCACCATGACTGCCTCAATGCCCGTCACAGGGTCAACCGCCGTCACCCGCACATAGCGGCCTTGGGGAATCATCTCGATGATGTAGTTTGCTGGCATCGCTAATCACATAGCACATTTCTGCCGCTGTATTCCACTGGCCAATAAAAAAGCCCCAGACGGGGCTTTTTTATTGGCAGGGGCGACAGGGATTTTCTCGGGCCAAGCCCTCGTGCCAACGCTAAGCTCACTACGCTCACTAAGCTTTTGGTGAACTTTTCACGGTTCGACCAGCACTCATGCCAAACAAAAAGCCCCAGATGGGGCTTTTTGTTTGGCAGGGGCGACAGGGATCGAACCTGCGGCCTACGGTTTTGGAGACCGTCGCTCTACCAGCTGAGCTACACCCCTACACTTAAATCGACAGCCTCAGTAGCGTGGTTTTTCGGCGGATGCAAGTGCCGAGCAAAGAAAAAGCCGCGAAGATTGCTCTCCGCGGCTTATCTTTTCGTAGGTTAAAGCGTTTACGCCAGAACCTTCGCAACGACGCCAGCACCCACGGTGCGGCCGCCTTCACGAATCGCGAAGCGAAGACCCAGATCCATTGCGATTGGCGCAATGAGCAGAACTTCCATCTTCACGTTGTCGCCTGGCATCACCATCTCAACACCCGCTGGCAGCGTCACTACGCCCGTCACGTCGGTCGTGCGGAAGTAGAACTGCGGACGGTAGCTGGTGAAGAACGGCGTGTGACGG
>CAUJIC010000037.1 GCA_963205305.1 Pseudomonadota bacterium
TTGTTGGCTAAGGAAACGCGCTTCATCAATCAGTTTTTTGTCGTGGCTGGCCAGCATGCCACCGCCGCTGGTGGTGATGATTTTATTGCCATTGAACGAGAACGCCGCTGCATCGGCAAAGTAGCCCGCATGTTTCTCTTGATAGGTTGCGCCCACCGATTCAGCTGCATCAATTAGCAGTTTCACACCATAATCTTCACAAATGATACGCAGCGCGCCCATGTCGCAGCATTGGCCGTAAAGGTCGGTCGGCAGTACTGCTTTGGGCAGTTTGTTTTTACGGTTCAAGTCGGCGAGTGTTTGTTCGAGCAACCCTAAATCCATGTTCCATGTGGCAGCATCGGCATCGATAAAAATGGGTGTCGCGTTTTGGTAAAGTATCGGCGTAATGCTGCCAATAAAGGTGAGGGATGATGCAAGCACTGTATCGCCCGCGCCCACGCCCAAACCGCGCAAAGCAAGGTGAATCGCCGCCGTGCCACTGGTTAGCGCCACACAATGCGGAATGCCCGTATAGGCAGCAAACTCGGCCTCGAATGCATCCACCATGGGCCCAAGTGGTGCAATGTAATTGCTGGCAAAGGCCTCGGCCACATAGCGCTGCTCGCTACCACCCATGTGCGGAGGGGAGAGAAATATACGTGGATGGGCGGTCATGCGGTTCCTTTGTTCCTGCGCTCATCGTCGAGACGTGCCATGGTGGCGTGGCCTTCGGCGCTGATGCCATCGCGTCTTAGCACAACGGCAGCAGTCTGCCACAAAATAGCTAAATCGCGCGCAAAGCTGAACTGCTCGACATATTGGGCATCCAGTTCCAGCCGCGCGTCCCAGCCGATTGCATTGCGGCCATTCACTTGGGCAAGGCCAGTGATTCCAGGGCGCACGGTGTGGCGCAATTGCTCGCGCGCGGTGTAATAGGGCAGATATTCGGGCAGCAAGGGGCGCGGGCCGACAAGGCTCATCTTGCCTGTCAGGATATTCCACAATTCAGGTAGCTCATCGACACTTGTTTCGCGCAGCCATTGGCCAAAGGCGGTGAGGCGCACCGCATCGGGCAGCAACGCACCGCTCGCATCGCGCGCATCGGTCATGGTGCGGAATTTGATGAGCTGAAACGGCTGCTCGCCTTTGCCAATGCGAGTTTGCCGAAAGAAGATGGGCGCCCCAAGCCGTGCGCGCACCAGCAACGCCGCGGTCAGTAGCAGCGGCCAAAGCAGCAGCAACAGCCCAAGCGCCACAGCAATATCGAGCAAGCGTTTTAGCAAAGCATCCATGCCATGTGGGTTAAGCGTGGCACCCGTAATTGTCAATCGGCGGCTTGCCAATGCTGCATTTTGCGCTACAAACCTGCGCTATGCAGCTTTTTGACCGCCCATTGAACGAAGCCGAAATCAACGCCACGTTGCTCTACCGCGACGCGATGATTCTGGTGTTGAACAAGCCTGTAGGCATCGCGGTTCATATCACGGGGCATGATAAAATCGCGCTCGACCAATCCTTCCCGCATTTGCAATTTGGGTTGCCCAAGCCACCCGCACTTGCCCATCGATTGGATAGAGGAACCTCTGGCTGCTTGGTGTTGGGGCGCCACCGCCAAGCGCTCATCAAGCTGGGCAAATTATTCGAGAAGCAGCGCGTGAATAAAACCTACCGCGCGATTTGTGTGGGCGTGCCTGAGCAACCATCAGGCACCATCGATCGCGCCATTTTGAAAAGTGGTGTAGGCAGTAAATGGAAAATGTCGCTCGATGAGGCGGGGCAGGCGGCAGTGACGGAATATCGCGTGTTGAAAACCAACGGCGTGCTTAGCGAAATCGAGTTCTCGCCCAAAACAGGGCGCACCCACCAAATCCGCCTGCATGCTGCCTTTGCACTTGGCTGCCCCGTGGTGGGCGATCCGTTTTATGGCGTTCAGGAAGGCGAATTTTCGGCAAGCCATGCACCCATGATGCTTCACGCCGAAACCGTGGAAATTCCACTGCAACAAAGCAAACCACCCATCAAAGTAACTGCACCCTTGCCTGAGGCAATGTTGGCGATGTTGAAGTTCTGATAGGGTTCCCTAGGCTTTGGGTAGCGCCTCATCATTCAAATCGACTTCGATGCGGCGGCCTAATGTTAACCGCAATGCATTAGCAATCGCGAGGACATCGATAAATTCCTGCAACAAGGCAGCCTGCACAGGCGATATGTAGCCCGCCGCCGCAAAGCCCATGCCGAGGATGGAGAACGCCATGCCGCCGATGGCACTTTGCAACGCAATGACGCGCAAGCGCGCGCTGATGTGAATGAGTTCATCGACTTTCACCAGCGAGTTTTCCATGATGACCGCGCCAGCGGCTTCGGCGGTCACGCTGCTATGCTGACCAAATGCAATGCCCACGGTGGCGCTGGCCAGTGCGGGTGCATCGTTGATGCCATCGCCCATAAACAACGTGGGTGCTTTGGCGGTTTCTGCACGCACAATCGCTACTTTTTGCTCGGGACTTTGCGAAGCCAATGTTTCCGTGATGCCCAGTAGTTGTGCGAGATACGTCACTTCCGACTCACGATCGCCCGAGACCAACATGATTTTGTTGAATTGATGTGCGGGGGCAAGGTGGCCGATGAATGATTTTCCATCCGCACGCGGCGCATCGCGAAAGCGCAAGGTGGCGGCGTAGTTACCATCCATCATGATGATGCTTTCAAGCCCAGCAGCCGTGGGTGGCAACGTGGCGCCAATAGTGGGCAGCAGGTGCAGGATTTTTTTGCGGCTGGTGACGGCAATCTCGTGCCCCGCCACCATGCCTGTTAAGCCCTGCCCAGATTTTTCGGAAACGCTTTCGGCATCGATTAAGCTCAGCTTCGCTTTCGTTGCTGCTTGCATAATCGCGCTTGCGAGCGGGTGCTTGGAATAGCGCTCAAGGCTTGCCGCGCGTTGTAAAATATCATTCTGCGTTACACCAACGGCTGGCACAATTTCCGTGAGTTCGGGCTTACCATAAGTAAGCGTGCCCGTTTTATCGAAGATGGCCGTGCGGCAGGTGGGCAAGCGCTCGAGCACGGTGGGGTCTTTGATAATGATACCGCGGCGTGCTGCCATAGAAATGGCGCCAATAATGGTAATCGGAATGGCAATAATTAGCGGGCATGGTGTGGCAATGACCAACACTGCCAGCGCGCGCAATGCATCGCCCGTGGCAAACCAAACCACGCCCGTGGCAACCAGTGCAAGTGCGGCAAACCATCCGCCAATCTGATCGCCCAAACGCCGCATGGTGGGGCGTTTTTGCTCGGCCTCTTGCATCACTTCCATGATTTGTGCATAGCGCGAATCATGCGCCAGTTTTTCAGCACGGATGGTAAGCACCGATTCGCCATTAATCGCGCCTGATAATACCGCAACGCCAGGGGCTTTCGAGACTTGGTAGGGTTCGCCCGTGAGGTACGATTCATCCATCGAGCCATGCCCCTCGGTCACCACGCCATCCACGGGTGCGGTTTCGTGCGGGTGCACCACAATTTCATCGCCAATGGCAATCTCGCTGAGGGCAATTTCCTCAATATTACTGCCTTTTTTGCGGTGGGCTATCGCGGGCATGCGCTCCGACAAGGCACGCAGTACGGCAGAAGCTTTCCGCATGGCATAAACCTCGAGCGCTTGCCCACCTGCCAACATCAGCACAATCAATGCTGATGCCAAATATTGCTCCAGTGCGGCGGCAGCCATCAGCTCGATGCCACCTAAAAAATCCGCGCCAACGCTACCACGAATTAGTTTGTTCGCCACCTGAATCACTAGCGGAATACCGCCCACAATAATGAGCACGAGCAAGGGAATATCCGCAGGCGCAACGCCATAGATAGGCGTGGTGCCTTTCAGAATGAAATGCAACGCGATGGCGATCAGTGACGCCAGGACAATCAGCATTTGCCATTTCGTGATGAGTGCCGCTTCTGTTTTCATCGCGCCACCATACAGCTTTATCGCGTTGTTTGGTATATTGTTGCTGTCGCCGTGAAATGAAGCTGGCGGATGGGGTGAGATTCGAACTCACGGAGGCTTGCACCTCGGCAGTTTTCAAGACTGCTGCCTTAAACCACTCGGCCACCCATCCACACTTTAATTCACTACAACAAAAAACCGAGTGGTTTAAGTTTTTTGCTCATGCGCCGCGTTGGCTGGCACTCGGCCATCCATCCATGCGCCCTCTGCTAGCGGATTTGATTGGGCTCGGCAATCAACGTTTTGAGGTTGCATCGCCAAGCGCAGGGTTAAGCGTGTAGGTGCCAATGACCGTGCCTTTGGCCAGCACATGCTTACTGCCAATTAGGCGGTTGAACGTGTTTTTGGCAATGTTGGGCTCATCGGCCGAGGTTTGCTTGGCGTGGGCAATGGGGTGCACCACGTGGATGGGCGCGTCTTTATCCAGCGCGAGGACGATGTAATGGTAGTGGTGGATGCGCACATCGTTCCATGGCGGGCAGGGGCCACCATAGGCGTTGACGGGGGTTACATACTTGTTCATGCCCATATCGTTCGCGATTGGGGTGCCTTCATCACCCGCTTGGTATTCAGTCGCGCTGGCGGGAATATTCACCACGCCAAAATGGTAAAAATCCTGACGTTTGGCTGTTTTGGAGATGATTTTACCCTCTTTACCCGCATTCGTGAAATCGGCAGGCACATCAGGGTCCATCATAAAAATGGCGAAGGATTCGGTGCCTTTGGGCGCGCCACTCCAGCTGATTTTTGGCTGCTGGTTTTTGCCGCTTGCATCACTTTTACCATCGGCGGTGGGTAGGCACACTGCCTGCTCGGCAGGGATTGCCCCGCCATGGGTGACGCCCTCGACACTCACGCTGAGTGTGGGTGCGGCGGCGTGGCTGGTGGTGGCCAGTAGCAGTGAAATGGTAAAAACAAAGGGCGATAGGCGCATGGAAAACTCCTCAATTGGGTTGCCGCAGCTATAAACCATTGCCGCGCCCGCGCAAAGTGGTGGCAGGGGGATATGAACAAGCAACTGCTCCCAAATAGGGATAGTGTTTAATAGATACACCATGGAACCAATGGAATAATTGGGTCAGATTTCATGTGGTTTGGCTTGTTTTGGGCGGCTGTGGCTGGTAAACTCACGCCTGATAAGACTCTGGGTTCAACTGGGGCGTCACTATCGGTAAGGCCATCTAATATCTTGTCATTCCTGCCTCGGCGGGAGGGGACTTCGTGCCGTGGCAAGCAAAAACGAAATGGAGTAAGCCGATGTTAGCGCGTTTTGTGCCTTCGATGGAAATGCCCGAGTTTGTAAAGAGCCGCGGCGGCGAGATTACGGCAGTTTTTCTGGCTGGGCTTGGCCTCATGCTTGTCGGCGCGTTTATCACCTACGATGTGGCCGATCCTTCGATCAACCATTTAAGCGATGCACCACCACGGAATGCATTGGGCTATTTTGGCGCGAATCTGGCTGATATGAGCAAGCAAACGCTGGGCTGGATGAGTGTTCTGGTCATTTTTTCGTGCTTTGGCTGGGCATGGCGGTTGTTCAGCAAAGATGATTCGCTGCGGATGGCGTGGCGCGTGTTGGCGTTACTGGCGAGCATTGTGGGTGGCGCCATTTTGCTGGCATTACTTGCTGCCACCACCCACGCGGTGTGGATGCACCAAGCGGGCGGCGCGCTGGGTATTTTGTTGGCCTATAAATTGGTGCCGCTGGTGGGCATGTGGGGCACGGTTGGGTTCGCATCGCTTCTCTTTTTCTCGACATTGCCCATTTCGCTGGGGCTCAAATTTCATGAATGGGCCGCGATTGGCTATGTGATGCGCTTTGTCGGCGCGCGTATCGGCGATGCGGTTCGCGGTTTCATTGGCCTGTTCCGCAGTCGCCACAGCGAGGAAGACGAAGAATACGAGGAAGATGAAGAAGACCTCCTCGATGAAGACGAGGACGAAGAAGACGAAGAGGAAATCGACGAGCCGCGCCTCGAGGCGAAGCCCAAGAAGCGCATTGAACAGAAGAAGGTGAAAAAGAATAGCGGGCAAGATGCCCTCGACCTGCGTGAGAAACGCGGCGATTACACCATGCCATCGCTTGCCATGATGCAAAAACCACCCGCACGCAGTGTGAAACAACTCAGCGAAGCAGCGCTCGACCAAAATGCGCGGTTGCTGGAATCGGTGTTGAACGACTACGGCGTGAAGGGCGAGGTGACGCGCGTGCGCCCAGGTCCCGTGGTAACACTTTATGAATTCGAGCCCGCAGCGGGCATTAAATCCAGCCGTGTGATTGGACTCAGCGACGATGTGGCGCGCAGCATGAGCGCTATTTCGGCACGTATTTCAGTCATCACAGGCCGTTCGGCGCTGGGTATCGAATTGCCCAACGCGCACCGCGAAACCGTCTATATGCGTGATCTGTGCGAGGATTCGGCCTACACCAAAACCGAAGCGAAATTGCCGCTCGTGCTCGGCAAGGATATTTCGGGCGAGCCGATTATTGCCGACCTAGCAAAAATGCCGCACGTGCTGGTGGCGGGTACGACAGGTTCGGGTAAATCGGTGGCGATTAACACCATGATCATGAGCCTCGTTTACCACCATACGCCCGAGCAATGTAAGTTCATCATGATCGACCCAAAAATGCTCGAGCTTTCGGTGTATGACGGCATCCCGCATCTGCTTGCGCCTGTAGTAACAGAACCAGGTAAGGCTGTAGTAGCGCTCAAATGGGCGGTGAAGGAAATGGAAAACCGCTACCGTTTAATGAGTGCGCTCGGTGTTCGCAATATCGAGAATTACAACAAGCGCATCGCTGAAGCAAAGAAGAGCGGCGAGGAGCTGACGCGCAGCGTGCAAACAGGGTTCGATGCCGAAACGGGCAAACCCATCATGGAAAAACAACCGCTTGATATGACCGCGCTGCCCTTCATTGTGGTGATTGTCGATGAGATGGCGGATTTGATGCTGGTCGCAGGTAAGGAAATCGAAAGCTCCATCCAGCGCCTTGCACAAATGGCACGCGCGGCGGGGATTCATATCATCATGGCTACCCAGCGCCCCAGCGTGGATGTGATTACGGGCGTGATCAAAGCCAACTTCCCAACACGTATTTCTTTCCAAGTGACGAGCAAAATTGATTCGCGCACCATTTTGCAAGAGCAAGGCGCCGAGCAATTACTGGGGCAGGGCGATATGCTCTACATGGCGGGCGGCGGGCGCATCACGCGTGTGCATGGCCCATTCCTCGGCGATAAAGAGGTCGAGGCGATTGTTACCTACCTCAAAACCCAAGGTTCGCCTGTTTACGATGCAGCTGTCACTCACGACCCCGAGGAAGATAGCGAAACCAGCGATCTGTTCGACGAAGATGAATCCGATGCCGACCGCGCGCTGTATGAGCAAGCGAAGGAATTCACCATCCGCGATAACAAGGCCAGCACCAGCTATGTGCAGCGGCGCCTCAAAATAGGCTATAACCGCGCTGCCCGCATCATCGAGAAGATGGAGCAAGAGGGCATTGTGGGGCCGGCGAACCATGTCGGCAAGCGCGAGGTGCTGGTTCGCGAATAGTTCCTTATTGCCCTCACGAGCATAAACTTCTAAAATCCATGCCATTCAATCAACTGGCACAAGGGGCTTACCATGAAAAAACTGATCATACTCGGCATCGTTGTGGTGCTTGCGCTGTTCATCTTCAGTGGCATCAACACCATGCCGCGGCTCGATGAAAAAGTGAAAGCCTCGTGGAGCCAAGTGGAGAACCAATACCAGCGGCGTGCGGATTTGATTCCAAACCTTGTGGCCACCGTGAAGGGCTATGCCGAGCACGAACAATCCACGCTCGAAGCGGTCATCCAAGCGCGTGCGAACGCCACCAAGGTGACGATAACGCCTGAAACCATTAACGACCCCGAAGCCCTCAAAAAATATGAGCAAGCGCAGGGCGAGCTCAGCTCCGCACTCTCTAAATTGATGATGGTGAGCGAGCAGTACCCCAACCTGAAGGCCGACCAACAATTCCTGACCTTGCAGTCGCAGCTTGAGGGCACCGAGAACCGCATCACCGTGGCACGTAAGGATTACATCGAAGTGGTACAGGAATTTAACACCGCGGTGCGTACCTTCCCCACGCTGATTTGGGCAAAGCTGCAGGGCATGAGTGTGAAGCCAACCTTCGCTGCCACCACGGCGGGCGCCGAAGTGGCGCCTAAGGTTGCGTTTTAATCGCGTACATCAGGTCTAGGAGGCGCGTGCGCCATCTCGTCATATGGTTGGTTGCTGGGCTGGCATTGGCAAGCAGCGCGTTCGCCGCGCCACATTTTCCTGCGCTCACAGGGCGGGTGGTGGATGGGGCGAATATCCTTTCCCCCGCCACCGAGCAAACGCTTAGCAGTAACCTCGAAGCCTTCGAGCAAAAAACTAAGCACCAGCTGGTGGTGGTCACGTTGCCCAGTTTGCAGGGTTACGAAATCGAAGATTACGGCTACCAGCTAGGCCGCAAGTGGGGCATTGGCCGCAAAGGCGAGGACGATGGCGCGTTGCTGATTGTTGCGCCTACAGAACGCAAGGTGCGGATAGAGGTTGGTTATGGCCTCGAGGGCGAGTTGACCGATGCACTATCCAGCCACATCATCCAAGCCGTTATGTTGCCCGAATTCAAGCGTGGGGATATGGAGCTAGGTGTGGTGAATGGTGCCCGCGCCATCATCAGCGTGCTCGGCGGCGAGCCGTTTGCCATGCCAGCCATGGGTAGCGAGCAGGGCGAGGACATCCCCGTCTGGGTGGTGATTCTATTCATCGCCATGGTTATATTTATCCGCATCCGTTTTGGGGTGCTGCTTATTCCCGTGGGGGGCTACGGGCGCGGATGGAGCAGCGGCAGCGGCGGTGGCCGTGGGTTCAGCGGTGGCGGCGGCAGTTTTGGCGGCGGTGGCAGCTCGGGGCGCTGGTAGCTAAACCCGCACTTGCACTTCCCAAAAACAATGCTAAAAGGCCTACCTCACCCAATTCGGATGGGGCTTTAGCTCAGCTGGTAGAGCGCTTCCATGGCATGGAAGAGGTCAACGGTTCGACTCCGTTAAGCTCCACCATTTCTTTATATATGAATAGCTTAGACTTCGATTTTAGCTGGTGGAACGCATCAGTGAGCCGAAGCTATGTACAATCCCAACTTCCTGACCCTCTCGCGTCATCACGTTTACTACTTTCGATTCCCGATACCGCAACGCTTGCACCCGCAAGGCAAACGAACGGACATCAAGCTGTCACTCGACACACGCTGCCCACGGGAGGCGTTGCAATTAGCCCGT
>CAUJIC010000038.1 GCA_963205305.1 Pseudomonadota bacterium
AGGGCAGGGTGGCCAAGGAGTGTGTTCACCACCTCCAGCGCCTGCATGCTGCCGATAATGCCCGCCAGCGGGCCGATTATGCCTGATTCGCGGCAGGTGTTGGCCTCGGGCGCATCGGGGTGGGCGAAGCATTGGTAGCAGCCAGTTTCAGGCATGAAGTGTGGGGCAATGTTCATCACTTGCCCCTGCCAGCCTGCAATGGCGGCGCTGACGAGGGGGATTTTATGGGTAAGGCAGGTGCGGTTGACGATAAAGCGCGTGGAAAAATTATCGCAGCCATCGGCCACAATGTCGTATTCGCGAATAATATCGGCGGCGTTTTCCTCGCTCAGTGCGAACGGGTAGGTGGTCACCTTCGCATCAGGGTTCAGCTCGGCAATGCGGTCGCTCGCACTATCGACTTTCAGGCGCCCCACATCACCCGTTTCATGGATGATTTGGCGCGCGAGGTTCGAAAGCTCCACGCGGTCATGGTCGATGATGCCAATGGTACCAACGCCCGCCGCCGCAAGGTAACTGATGAGCGCACTGCCCAGCCCGCCCGCACCAATGACCAGCACGCGCGTGTTGAGCAGTTTGCGCTGCCCCGCTTCACCTACATCGGCCAGCATAATTTGGCGGGCATAACGTCGTTGTTGGTCGAGGTTCACGAACTAGATATCCAAAAATAAGTCCGTCGAAATGTAGCGCTCGGCGGGTGAGGCGACGATGACGACAATGGTTTTGCCCGCCATGTCAGGGCGTTTGGCGACTTCGAGTGCGGCAGCGATGGTGGCACCGCTTGAAATGCCAGCAGGGATGCCATCGAGTGTGGCGGCAAGACGCGCGGTAGCGAAAGCCGTGGCGTTGCTGATGGTGATGATTTCATCAATCACATCGCGCGTTAGCACATCGGGCACAAAGCCCGCGCCGATACCCTGAATTTTGTGTGGCCCAGGGTTACCGCCCGAAAGGACAGGTGAATCTTCAGGTTCCACGGCGATGATTTTGACGCTGGGTTTTTTATCCTTCAAATATTTCCCCACGCCCGTAATGCTGCCGCCCGTGCCCACACCCGCAATGAACACATCGACCGCGCCTGCGGTATCTTCCCAAATTTCGGGTCCCGTGGTGGCAACGTGAATCGCTGGGTTAGCCTCGTTCTTGAACTGTTGCAGCATCAACGCTTTGGGGTTGCTGGCCACAATCTCCTCGGCCTTTTCAATCGCGCCGCGCATGCCTTTGGGGGCGGGTGTCAGCTCCAGCTCGGCGCCCAAAAACTTGAGCATTTTGCGGCGTTCAAGCGACATCGATTCGGGCATGGTGAGGATGAGCTTGTAGCCCTTCGCCGCGCAGACGAACGCCAGTGCAATGCCCGTGTTGCCAGAAGTTGGCTCGACCAGCACGGAGTCCTTAGTCAGCTTGCCCGATTTTTCAGCCGCCTCGACCATGCTCAGTGCAATACGATCCTTGATGGAGGAAAGTGGGTTGAAGAATTCGAGCTTGGCCAGCACGGTCGCTTTTGCACCTGCATTCGCGGCAATGCGGTTGAGGCGCACGAGTGGCGTGTGGCCAATCGTTTCGAGGATGTTCTCGTAAACACGCCCGCGTGGGGCGTCGAGATGTTCGGATGCGAGGCGAGTCATAAGGGCTCCTTAGATCGTGAAATCGGTGGGGGTTTGTGTGTCGGGGGTGATGTTGGCGCTGGCCGCGCGTTCGCATAAATCGGCGATGGTGAGCGAGGCTAGTTGCGCGCTCCATGCTTTTGAAAGCTCGGAAGCCGCGGGATGCAGAATTTTTTTGCCAAGCGGGGTGGCGGGACTTGGTAGCGCGGGGATGCCTATCACCTCGCAAATATCCGCTAACGTAATACGGCGGCGTTCGCGCCCCAGCACATAACCACCTGCAGGGCCACGCACACCGCGCAAAATGCCAGCGCGAACCAGCTTTTGCATAATGGGTTCGAGGTAGCGTGTGGGCAAATTCTGCGCGGCAGAAACAGCGGTGCCAGCCACAGGGTGCGTCTTCGCGTTATAGGCAATGTAAAGCACGGCCTCGATTGCGTAGAAGATTTTTTTATTGGGCGTCAGCATGCCTAGCCTTTCGTACCCGTGGAGCCAAAACCACCTGCACCGCGCTCACTCGTCGGCAGTTCGAGCACTTCGCTGAACGCTGCGCGCGTATAGGGTGCAATGACCATTTGGGCGATACGCATGCCGCGCTCGATGGTGAATGGCTCCGCGCCGTGGTTGATGACAATCACGCCCACTTCGCCACGGTAATCGGCATCGATCGTGCCTGGGGAATTGACCAGCGAAATGCCGTTCTTGAGGGCAAGGCCGCTGCGTGGACGAATTTGTGCTTCATAACCATCGGGCAGCGCCATCGAGAGCCCCGTGGGGATGAGTGCGCGCTCACCCGTTGCCAGTGTTTTGGGTTCAGCAAGTGCGGCGAGCAAATCGAGCCCTGCGCTTTGCTCGGTGGCGTAGGCAGGCAGTGCCAAATCTTTCGCGTGGGGCAAGCGGGTGATGGCGATGGTGACGGGTTTGCTGGTCATGTGGCTATCCTTTAGTGGGCGGTGTTAAAATGCTGTATGATTTTGCTGACGAGTTTTTCGGCAATCGCGCGCTTGCTGGCTAGTGGCCAATGTTCTTCCTCGGTGGCGCTAATGAGCGTCACGGTGTTTTCGTCCATACCAAAGGCAAGGGCGGCGCCCACTTCATTCGCTAAAATCCAGTCGCAGCCTTTGCGCTGGCGCTTGGCGCGCGCGTGTTCGATCACGTTTTCGGTTTCCGCCGCAAAGCCAACCACCAACGCTGGGCGCTGTGGGTTCTGTGCGATGCTTGCTACCACATCCACCGTCGGCAAAAATTCGAGCGTGAGAATATCGAGCACGTTTTGCTTTTTGATTTTTTGTGGCGCGGTGATGCTGGGTTTCCAATCGGCCACGGCGGCGGCACCCACAAAAATATCCGCAGGCAGGGCTGCCGTTGCTGCTGCTAACATCGATTCCGCATTATGGATGCGGACGACTTTCACGCCGTGCGGATTGGGCAGGTTCACCTCGCCGCAGAGCAGCGTGACATCCGCCCCTGCATCGGCCAATGCTTGCGCCACGGCGTGGCCTTGCTTGCCGCTGGAGCGATTGCCGAGGTAGCGCACAGGGTCGATCGATTCGATGGTCGGGCCACTGGTCACAATGGCGCGTTTGCCCGCGAGTGGTTGGCCACCAGTGGCGGGCAGGGCAGCAAGTGCATGCATGATGGAAGCAGGTTCAGCCATGCGCCCCACACCCGTTTCGCCGCAGGCCATGTCGCCCGCAGTGGGGGCAATCAGCTGCACCCCATCGGCGATGAGTTGCGTGATGTTGCGTTGGGTGGCGGGGTGGCTCCACATTTTATGGTTCATTGCGGGGGCAATGAGGACAGGCTTGTTGGTGGCAAGCAGCGCGGTGGTGACAAGGTCGTTGCTCAGCCCCGCCGCCATGTTGGCGATGATGTTGGCCGAGGCAGGCGCCACCAGCACCACATCCGCCACGCGGCTGAGTTGGATGTGCCCCATCTCGGTCTCATCGGTCAGCGAAAATAAATCGGTGTAGGTTTTGGTGCCCGTGAGGGCCGATACCGCGAGCGGCGTGATGAATTCCGCCCCGCCCTTGGTGAGAATGGCGGTGACGGTAATGCCCTCGGCGCGCATCAGCCGAATCAGCTCCAACGATTTATAGCTCGCCACCGAGCCGCTGATGATAAGAAGAACCGATTTGGGTAGCGCCATGTGTGGATTCTCTCAATTTACATTTGAGCGTTGTATTTAGTGATTTTTTGAGCGCTTGGCAAGGAGATATGGGGCATAAAGACAAGATAAAAGAGCCTTGGCATCTTCACAAAACTGTCACAAACAAGGGCATTACTTCTGTTACTGTACCCCCAATCAACAGTACTACTGGAGAGTCAAATGACATCACGACAAACATGCGTTATTGGCGAGACCGCCTACTCGGTAGGCCGAAGCGAAGATGCCCGCAAAATATCGGTATGCTACAAGGATACGAGTGCCAATGCGCCAAAAGATATCGAGCTAATGTTTTATAACGGAGGCATCATTATAAACGAGAATGCCAAAACTGGAAACTTGTCTTCGACCGTAAGTAAATTGGGTGATGCGGTGATTTATTCTACGAGGGGCGAGCTCGAATTAGGTGCTACTAGGGAGAAGTCACCTATTGATGTCGCAGCTTCATTCAAGAACCTCGAGCAGTTCAAGCAACAGGAACCGCGAGTGTTTGGCGCTATTCATCGCGCGCTCGCAGCAATCAACTTGTTGGAGGATAGATTGGAGCTTTCCTTGGCTCAGCAAGAAATGATCCGCCAAACTCGCGCGCAATATGGCGAGAAGGAACTTGCACACTAACGCGCGGCTGTTTCCCGCTCCACCAATGCTTTAACTAGCTTCAGCACGCGCGGCGCATCGCGCCAGCGTGCTGCTGACAATTAATAGTAAATTAACTATTTTGGTCGTATACTGCGGGCGGGCAAGTTCGAATAATTTCAAGAAAATTATTCTTTGATAGGAGATTTACGCGATGTCTAAATCAAGCGATGATGTGAAATGCACTGCTGTAAATCCTAGCAAAGCTGCCGATGGATCGTTTGTAGAGAATGCTGCGCTAAACATTCGGGCGCAGACACATGAGGATGGGTCATTCTCAATCTCAACCATTAGTAAGCAAGGCGGGACTGGTGTATTTATTCTGGCAAAAGACGCCAATGTGATCGATGCTAGAAGTGGCTCTGCAGGAACAGTAGACATATCACTAGCCAATCAAATTCGTGATGCAGTCGGTAATGCGTTTGCATGTGGAAATTTTGAACCAGCCGCACAACTCATGAATAGCACGCCAAAGCCTTCTGCCACCAAAGGCAGGCAAGGCCGCTAATAATCTTAGCAATGAGTGCTAAGGGGTACTCCCTTCCAGCTCCCGCTCCACCAATGCTTTAATTTGTTTCAGCACGCGCGGCGCATCGCGCAGGGCGCCCATCAATTCACGCAAGGTTGCTTTGGCCTGCGCGCGCGGGCTTAGGTTCGCCTTCGCCCATTCCCGAATCAGCGGTTCGCTAAGTTGCCACATATTGATGTTGGGGTTAAGCCCACGGCCAACGCCCTCGGCGGTCATCATGGTTTTTTGTAGCAGTAGCAAATGCGGTTGGGCTTCCATCTCGAAGGTTTGGGCAATGGCAATCAACTGGCCAAGCAACCGCCCGACAGAAATTTCGTTCATTGCCTTACCCATGATGGGGGTGCCGACCGCGCGCACGGCTTGCGCGAAATGATCGACATTCACATGCGCGGGAATCCACCCTGCGGCGTGGTGCAGCCGCGCCACCTCGTGATAATCGTGACGGAAGAACGCCCAGAGGATTTGCGCGAGCAGCAATTGGTTCTCGCGGTCGATGCGCCCCATGATACCAAAATCGACAGGTGCGAGGCGGCCATCGGGCAGAACGAATAAATTGCCGGGGTGCATATCGGCATGGAAAAACCCATCGCGGAAGACTTGATTGAAGAATGACCGCGCGGCCTTTTCCATCGTCGCGGTGGCATCAATCCCTGCCGCTTGCATGCCCGCCACATCGCCTGCTGAAAACCCACGGATGCGTCCAGTGGTCAGCACGCGGCGGCTGGTGCGCTCCCAATCAACAGGTGTCACAAAAAAATCGGGGTCGTTTTGGGTGTTGGCGCGCAGCTCTTCCGCCGCCGCTGCTTCGAAGCGTAAATCGAGCTCAAGGCGAACGGTGTTGGCGAATGTCTCCACCACCTGCACCGGTTTCAGGCGACGATAATGCGGCATGCGGCGTTCGACGATGCGCGCAATCCAGAACATCAAATCAATATCGCGTTGGAAGGCCTGCTCCACATTCGGGCGCAGAATTTTGACCGCCACTTCGCGGCCATCCGTCGTGGTGGCGAAATGCACTTGGGCAATGGAGGCAGCGGCGCATGGCGCATCATCGAACTGCGAAAATAGGTCGGCGATTGTCGCGCCCAGTTGTTCCTCCACGGTTGTCTTCGCAAGGCGCACATCAAACGGCGGTACATTATCCTGCAACCGTGTGAGGTCGGCGGCGAGGTCATCACCAATTAAATCTGCGCGGGTGGAAAGCGCTTGCCCAGCCTTAATGAACGTGGGGCCAAGTGCGGTGAGCGCCATCGCCAAACGTTCGCCACGGCGCTTGCCTTTGTGTGGGCGCGCCACGCGTCGGCAAACCCACAGCAAGCTGGGCGATACATTGAGTGCCTCGAGCCCGAACAGCGCATCCGCACGCGCAAATGTCCAGCCGATGGAGAGCAGGCGGAAGCTATATTTGAGGTTGGGGAGCATCAGATTTTCCACCCGCGATGGATGGCGACAATGCCCATGGAGAGGTTATCATACGTGACGCGTGAAAAGCCTGCATCACTCATCATGGCCTTGAGTTTTTCTTGCTTGGGAAACATGCGGATGGACTCGACGAGGTACTGATACGACTCGCGATCTTTGGTCACCAGCTCACCAATTTTTGGGATGAGCGTGAAGGAATATTTGTCGTACATTTTCGCGAGCACGGGGATGACAACTTGTGAAAATTCGAGGCACAAAAATTGGCCACCGGGTTTGAGTGCGCGGTAGGCATCGCGCAGCGCTTGGGGAATATCCGTCACGTTACGCAAGCCGAACGCAATCGTGATCACATCGAGCGAATTATCGGGCACGGGCAAATGTTCGGCATTGCCACACACCCAGCGCAAACCAAGGGACTCACCCTTATCAATCTGGCGGTCACGGCCCACATTCAGCATCGCTTCGTTGATATCGCACACGGTGACATTAGCGCCTGTTTTGTGTTTTAGGCGCACGGCAATATCGCCCGTGCCACCTGCTAAATCTAAAATCGCAGCGGAGGAGGGGACGTTGATTTTTGCAACGAATGTATTTTTCCACGCGCGGTGCATGCCTGCGCTCATCAGGTCGTTCATGATATCGTAGCGCCCCGCGACGGAGGAAAACACCTCGCGCACCATGCCTTGTTTTTCGCCCGCACCCACGGTGTGAAAACCAAAATGTGCGGACGCCGAATCCTGTGTGCTGTCGTCGGGCTTTTGTTGTGCGTTGCTATTCATGTCGCTACCTTTTCGTGGTTGCTGCTACCTTGTTTTTTGCTGCTTCACAAGCACAAGTGAGAGATTGTTATGCCAGAATTACCAGAGGTGGAAACCACACGACGCGGGCTACTAAGCGCCGTGAAGGGGCAGCAGATTGTGGCAGTTACGGTGCGGCGGCACGATTTGCGCCAGCCCATCCCCAAAACATTCGCCAAAACACTCACGGGCACCTCCATCACCAATGTTCGCCGCCGCGCCAAATATCTGCTGATTGACTTGGATTCTGGCCATATTCTGCTGTCGCATTTGGGTATGTCGGGCAGTTTTACGGTGCGTAAAAAGGCGGGATATAGGCCCAAAACCCATGACCACGTGATAATTGAGTTAAAAAACAGTAAGTTAATGGTTTTTCATGACCCGCGCCGTTTTGGCGTGATGGATATCATGAAAAAGGGCGAGGAGGCGACGCACCTATTGCTCAAAAACCTAGGTCCAGAGCCACTGGAAAAGGATTTCTCGCCGCGCTATCTGGCAGAGCAATTAACGCGCCGAAAAGGCCCGATTAAGCCCGTGCTCATGGATCAGAAACTGGTGGTGGGTGTTGGTAACATTTATGCCTCGGAAGCCTTGTATTTATGCGGGTTACACCCATCTTTGCCTGCCCATAAGCTTGCCCCTAAGGCACCTGAAATGGTTAACGCCATTCGGGCGACATTAAGGGCTGCCATTGCATCGGGCGGCTCCACCTTGCGCGACTATGTTGGGGCATCGAATGAGGGGGGATATTTTCAACATGAATTTAAGGTCTACGGACGTGATGGCGAACCCTGTTTTGCATGCAGCACAATCATTGAAACTTGCACTCACGCTGGACGCTCCACCTATTGGTGCCCGCAATGTCAGCCAATCCGCGCTAAAGCGCAAAAACACTAGGGTTTTTAAGGGTTGCTGAATGCAAGAAAAAAGTTTTTTTGGCTTGTGCATAAAAGCGCTTGACGGGTGCAAATGTCGTCGCTAGTTTCGCCCTCCTCGACAACAAGCATTGAAACAACGAAGTGGGTTTACCATGGCACATCATAAATCGGCAAAAAAACGTATCCGCCAAACGGAGTCGCGTACCGAAGTTAACCGTTCGCGCATGAGCCGCATCAGAACTTTTGTTAAGAAAGTTGAAGCTGCGATCGCAACGGGTAATGCAACCGAAGCACAAAACGCATTGAAATCGGCGCAGCCCGAAATTATGCGCGGCGTTAGCAAAGGTGTTCTGCCAAAGGCAACTGCTTCACGTAAGGTGAGCCGCTTGGCTGCCCGTGTGAAAGCCCTCGCTGCCTAAGCCTGCTTCCTAGACTAATAAAAAAATCCAAAAATTTCTGATGTGTGTCGCAACCCGCGTGGGCTGCATCCCCTTTCTGTTGTCCGAATTCTACGGATGACTTCAACTCAAAATGTAAGTGATTTGAAAGGTACACCATGGCTTCTGCTGCACGTGCGGTAACCCCTCTCTATGCTGGTGATGTAACGCCAGCAGATGCTTGGGCGGCTCTCGCACAATCAACTAACACCCAACTTGTGGATGTTCGCACCCAAGCCGAGTGGTCGTTTGCGGGCGTTCCATCGCTCGATTCATTGAACAAGACCGTCAAGACGGTTTCGTGGAAATTCTATCCTAACTTCGAAGTGAACACACGATTCATCGAACAGTTAGAACAAGCGGTGGCGGATAAAAACGCGCCGCTTTATTTTTTGTGCAAAACGGGTGGACGCTCGACGGATGCAGCGATTGCGGCAACGGCAGCAGGTTACACGCAATGCTACAACATCGAAGGTGGGTTCGAAGGTGATATTAACATCAACCACCAACGCGGACAGGTGAATGGCTGGAAAGCTAGTCGTCTGCCGTGGCAGCAAGCCTAACGCATAGAAGTATACTACCTCAACTCGTCACAACAAAAACAATCCAGGTAAGGCAAGTCACATGAATGAAATTTCCTCCATCCAAACCCGTCGTCCCGATCACTTCGCCCGTTGGGAGCGCGTGCGTGAGCGCCTGCGTGTTAGCTATGGCGAAGCGATTTTCAAGAGCTGGTTGCAGCCATTGAAATTGGCCGATGTTAAAAACGGGCAAGCGATGATTACCGTGCCCACGCGCTTTATGCGTGAGTGGATTATCGCGCACTACGCCGACAATATTTTACGCTTCTGGTGCCAAGAAGACCAAACTGTTCACTCGGTCGATATTTTCGTGAAAGCCGAACCTATTGCCATTCATAATCCCTCTGCGCAACAGCAGCAACACCAGCCGGCTGGCCTAGAAGCTGCCATGCTGGGTGCCGCTGCAAACGAAGATAAACCTATTAATCCCGATTCCATTTCCGCACCGCTCGACCCACGTTATACGTTCGAGAACTTTGTGGTCGGTAAAAGCAACGAGCTTGCCCATGCAGCGGCACGCCGCGTGGCAGAATCCTCCACCGTTACCCAAGGTGGCAACCCACTATTTGTGTATGGCGGCGTTGGCCTTGGCAAAACGCACCTGATGCATGCGATTGCATGGCACATCCGCAAAACGGATCCGTCACGTAAGGTGGTGTATCTCTCGGCCGAGAAATTCATGTACCTCTTTATCCGCGCGATTCGTTCCAAGGATACGATGGCGTTCAAGGAATATTTCCGCAGCGTCGATGTATTGATGGTGGATGATGTGCAATTCATCTCGGGCAAGGATTCAACACAGGAAGAATTCTTCCACACCTTCAACGCGCTGGTTGACCAGAACAAGCAGCTCATCATCTCGGGCGATCGTTCACCTGCCGACCTTGAAGGCATGGAAGAGCGCGTGAAGAGCCGCCTTGGTTGGGGCTTGGTAGCGGATGTTCACTCTACCACCTACGAATTGCGCCTTGGCATTTTGCAAGCGAAGCTGGAGAAAGTTCCGGGCGCGCAAGTGCCGCAGCGTGTGCTCGAATTCCTCGCCCACAAAATCACCAGCAATGTGCGCGAGCTTGAGGGCGCATTGAACCGTGTCGTTGCGCACGCAACGCTCATCGGCGGTGCAGTGACGATGGAATCGACGCAGGAAGTCCTGCACGATATTCTGCGTGCGAATGATCGTCGGATTACCATCGAGGACATCCAGAAAAAAGTGGCAGCACATTTCAACATCAAGGTAACGGATATGCATTCGGCGCGCCGCTCGGTGGCCATTGCCCGCCCACGCCAAATTGCGATGTATCTGGCGAAGAAACTCACCACCAAATCGCTGCCCGAAATTGGCCGCAAGTTTGGCGGTAAGGATCACACGACGGTGATGCATGCCGTGAAACGTATCGACGAACTCAGCCGTGGCGATAAGGAATTCGCGGATGATGTAGAGCTGCTGATGCGTATGCTTCAGTCGGCTACCTAGTCGTCTTTATAAAATTGATAACGTAAAACGGCACCCCAGTGGTGCCGTTTTTGTTGATGATTCCCTGTGTATAACCGATAAATCGCTTGCCGCGGCCAATGGGCGCTTTATAACTTTTTGCTAATCGATTTAACCCTCGCAACCTATAGAGAAATCCCATGAAATTGGTCATCGAACGCGCGGTCTTGCTCAAAGCACTCAGCCCCATCCAGTCGGTTGTTGAACGCCGCGGCACCATTCCTATTCTCGCTAACGTGCGGCTTGATGCCGATAAGGGCGGCCTCAGCCTCACCGCGACGGACATGGACATTGCGATTGTCGAGAAAGTCGCCGCCGAAGTGCAAGAGAAGGGCGCCACCACCGTGCCCGCGCACATGTTCTACGAAATTATCCGTAAGCTGAGCGATGGCAGCAACGTGCAACTCACGCAAGGCGACAAAGGCAAGCTGACGATTGCGGCTGGCCAATCCAAATTCTCGCTCGCGAGCCTACCTGTCGATGATTTCCCAGTTATGGCGGAAGGCGATTTGGGTCACAAGTTCAGCATCACCCCTGCTGAGTGCAAGGCGCTGATGGAAAAAACCCGCTTCGCAATCAGCACGGAAGAAACACGCTACTACCTCAACGGTGTGTATCTGCATGCAGCGAACAACCAAGGTGCGGCGGTGCTGCGCGCGGTTGCAACCGATGGCCACCGCCTCGCGCGGATGGAAGTGGGCTTGCCCGAAGGTGCGGAAGGTATCCCAGGCGTTATCATCCCACGCAAAACCATCAACGAGCTGTATAAGCTGGTGGAAGAGGGCGGCGAAAAAGTTGAAATCAGCATGAGCGAAAGCAAAATCCGCTTTGCTGTTGGCAATGCGATTCTCGTCAGCAAACTCATCGATGGTACCTTCCCCGATTACGAGCGCGTGATCCCGACAGGTAACGACAAGGTGATGGAAGTGGATGGCAAAGCGTTCGCCAGTGCGGTGGATCGCGTATCCGTCATCACATCCGAAAAATCGCGCGGCATTAAGGTTGCGCTCTCGGGTAGCAAAATCACCCTCAGCGCCTCGAGCGCGGAGCAAGGCACGGCAACGGAAGAACTCTCCGTTTCTTATGGCGCTGACCCAGTCGAAATCGGTTTCAACAGCCGCTACCTGCTCGATATGATGGCGCAGGTGGAAGGCGAAACCGCGCAATTCGTGTTCGCGGATGCCAACTCGCCGACGATCGTGCGTGACCCTGCGGATGTAGGCGCGCTCTACGTCATCATGCCAATGCGGGTGTGACTAATCGATGCGTGAAAACGGCGAACTACGTCGTCGTTGTTGGTGCTCAGTCAGTTTCGTAGCGCTGCTACGCGCCTTCCCTGCGCCCAACAACTCCTACTATTCCATCCATTTTGACGCATCTTCCGTGTTGCGCAACACAGTATAATTTATTAAAATCAATTGGTTATAATGATTTTCTCGCGCAATGGTTGCGGCGAGAGCGTTGTTGCGTCGCATTAATGGTTATTTAAACATTTAGCGATAATCTGGGACGGTAATAACAAACAATAACGTTGGAGATAGTGATGGCTAAAACCTTAGCCTTCATAGCAACCCACCCTACAACCCTAAAATAATGAGAGATATATGGCAGAGATTACTCAGAATGAACAAGCCTTCCTTGATAAGTTAAAGGCCTCGTTCGAGACCAATGACCAAGGCCAGCAAAAAAAAATGTCTGATTTGCAGGCGGGTCTTTTTAAAAGACTCACCGAGGCTGCGGAAAAGCCAGGCGAGCTCAGTCAAGATGCAATCGCCAAGATAGTGATAGATGAAGCCCGTGATGCCACAAACGATGTAAGAAATAGAAAAGATAAGGGTGGATTAGGCGGCCTCCTTGGTGGCGTCGTATCGGCTGTTGGCGGCAATGAAGCTGGTAATGCTGTTAAAGAAGCATTACGTGAAAGAGAAGTGGCGCGGATTAAGGATGAACTCAACCCCGAGAAGATTGGTGCGATTGCCATAGAAGCGGGGTTATCAGAAAAAACAGAACGTGGCGCCGCCGCGCGTGCCCAAGCTTCTGCAGTAGCTGCTGTACGCACTGCCGACGTTGAGCATACCGTGCAAATTGGCGTGGCTTCGCCGCTTGCTGCACGGCTCGAGGCTGCGATGGCTGCGAATGGTGTAAAGACCAACAACGATGGTATCATCAACCCAATCGAAGCAAAGCCAATTGCGACTTCTATCAAGCAGATGGAAAAAGATGGCATCCTGCCGAAAGATGGCTTCAAATTGGCTGATGGCAAAATGGCCTTTACAGATCCTGCCGTACAGGCGCTAGGCATTGGGGCGCCGGCCACTCCGCCCGAGGCTGTCCCTGCTAAAGGTAACACTAAAGGCAAATAGAATTCTCATAAGCTAACAACAGGAACGGCAGCTTTTTGGCTGCCGTTTTTGTTTGTGAAAAGCGCTTGTTTCCAGCTTTCCCCGCGTGGGTGGTTGGTGTAGCGTGAGTTCATGACATCCACGCCCCATGCCATCACCTCGCTCACGCTCGAAAATTTTCGCAATTATCGGGCGCTTTCATTATCGCTTTCGGCAGCGCCTGTGGTGCTGCGTGGGCGCAATGGCGCGGGCAAAACCAATATCCTCGAAGCTATTTCATTGCTCTCCCCAGGGCGCGGGTTGCGCGGCGCCAAGCTACGCGAGATGGATTGTTTGGCCGCAAGCCTTCAACTCACCGCACTCAGCAAAAACGAAACGATTGCAGGTGCACCCAGCATCACGGCACCGTGGGTAGTCGCTGCAAAAATTGCCACGGGCGATGAAACCACCCATATCGGCACAGGGCGCGATGGCGAATCCACGGCCGAAAAACGTATCATCAAAATCAATGGCGAAAAGGTACGTAGTCATGCCGCGCTCGCCAGCCATGTGTGCGTGCAATGGCTCACGCCAAGTATGGATCAGGTGTTCATCGAGGGGGGCACAGCACGGCGCAAATTGCTCGACCGTATTGTGTATGGCTTTGTGCCCGAACATGCCGCGCGTGTGCTGGCCTATGAATCGGCCATGCGTGAACGCAATAAGCTGCTAGCCGACCGCGTGCTGGCCGACCCCTATTGGCTCTCGGTGCTGGAGCAGCAAATGGCGGAGCATGCCGTGGCCATCACATTAGCGCGGCAGGAGGTGATGGGGCGGCTTGACCACGAGCTGGTGGAGGATATTGCGGGCTTTCCGCGTGCAGTGATGTCGGTAGAAGGATTAATGGAAGGTTGGCTGGACGAGGGGGAATCCGCACTCGATGTGGAGGGTAGGTTTGCCGAGCGTTTAACGCAATCGCGTAACCTTGATGCTGCCAGAAGGCGCGCAAGTATTGGCCCCCAGCGCAGCAACTTCATCGTTATCCACAAGGGTAAGAACATGCCTGCCGAGCAATGTTCCACGGGCGAACAAAAGGCGCTGCTGCTGTCCATCATGCTTTCGGCAGCGCGGGCGCGGGCTGCATGGTGCGGCGTGGCTCCCATCCTGCTTTTGGACGAGGTAATTGCCCATTTGGATGTGGATAAGCGGGCATCGCTTTTTGACCTCATTCGCCATAGTCAGATACAAGCATGGATGACAGGCACCGACGCCGCAGATTTCAAGGGGATTGAAGGGTTTTCAACCACCCTCGAAATTGATGGCGGAACCGTGAAAATGTGATAGAACAAAACGACGAAAAAATGAGCAAAAAATGAGCGCGAACAAAGCCCAGAAAAGTGAAGAGCAAATGACCGACCAAAACATCACGGGTTCGCCCGCCAACAGCGCCGAATATGGCGCAGATTCCATCAAAGTGCTGAAAGGCCTCGAGGCAGTACGTAAGCGCCCAGGCATGTATATCGGCGATACCGACGATGGTTCGGGGCTGCACCACATGGTGTACGAAGTGCTCGATAACGCGATCGATGAATCGCTCGCGGGGCATTGCGATAAAGTCTATGTCGCCATCAACGAGGATGGCTCGGTGACTGTCGAGGATAATGGCCGCGGTATTCCCGTCGATATGCACAAATCCGAAGGCCGTTCCGCAGCGGAAGTGATTATGACCGAGCTGCACGCAGGCGGTAAGTTCGACCAGAACTCCTACAAGGTTTCAGGCGGCTTGCACGGCGTGGGCGTTTCGGTGGTGAACGCACTCTCCGAATGGTTGGAGCTAGTGATTTGGCGTGATGGCAAAGAGCACCGCATGCGCTTCGAGCATGGCGTGGCGACTGCGCCCCTCAAAGTAACGGGCGAAGCCAAAGGCAAAAAAGGCACGCAGGTGACGTTCTTTCCATCGGCTCAAACCTTCTCGCAGATTGTGTTTGACTATAACACGCTGGAGCACCGCATCCGCGAGCTCGCGTTCCTCAATTCGGGCGTGCGTATTTTGCTGGCTGATAAACGCGGGGCGGAGCCGAAGGAAACCGAATTCTACTACGAAGGCGGCACCGAGGCCTATGTGCAATATCTCGACCGCAGCAAAGTGGCGCTGCACCCCACCATCATGATGGCAGGCGAAAAAAACGGCATCACTGTGGAAGTGGCGATGCAGTGGAACGATTCCTACCACGAGAACACGCTCACCTTCACCAACAACATCCGCCAACGCGATGGCGGAACGCACTTGATCGGCTACCGCGCGGCGCTCACCCGCTGCATCAACGCCTATGTGAACGAAAAAGGCATGGCGAAAAAAGAAAAAATCGACCTTAGCGGCGACGATGCGCGCGAGGGGCTGACGGTGATTATTTCCGTGAAAGTGCCTGATCCTAAATTCAGTTCGCAAACCAAGGATAAACTCGTTTCATCCGAAGTGCGCCCAGTGGTCGAGAGCATTGTGGGTGATAAGCTCGGCCAATGGTTCGAGGAGCACCCAGTTGAGGCGAAATCAGTCGTCGGTAAAATTTATGAAGCCGCTGCTGCGCGCGAAGCTGCACGCAAAGCGCGCGAGCTGACCCGCCGCAAAGGCGCGCTCGATATCGCGAGCTTGCCCGGTAAACTGGCGGATTGCCAAGAGCGCGACCCAGCGCTTTCCGAACTGTTCATCGTCGAGGGTGATTCGGCAGGTGGTTCTGCGAAGCAAGGGCGTGATCGTAAATACCAAGCCATTCTGCCGCTCAAAGGTAAGATACTGAACGTGGAGCGCGCGCGGTTCGATAAGATGTTGTCGAGCCAAGAAGTCGGCACACTCATCACCGCGATTGGTACGGGCATTGGCCGCGAGGAATTTAATGCCGATAAAGCGCGCTACCACAAAATCATCATCATGACCGATGCCGACGTCGATGGTTCGCACATCCGCACGCTGTTGCTCACGTTCTTCTATCGCCAGATGCCCGAGCTGATTGCGCGCGGTTACCTCTACATCGCCCAGCCACCTTTGTTTAAAGTGAAGCGTGGCCAATCGGAAACCTATCTCAAAAATGCCGAGGCGCTGGAGGATTACCTGCGTGCCGTGGCACTCGATGAGGCGGAGTTGGTGCTTGCGAGTGGCAAACTGACGGGCGAAGCGCTCGCCAAAAAAGTGCTCGATAATTCGCGCATTGTAGAACTCATGCAAGTCCTCACCCGCCGCGTGCCCATGCCAATGGTCGAAGCAGCGGCACTCAGCAACCTGTTTGGCGGCGGTGCCGTGGGCGGGTTCGAGAAAGTGCTGAACTTTATCTCCCCTGGTCTCACGCCATGGAAGGCCGAAAAAACGGATGCGGGCATTGCCGTCAGCCGTACCGTGCGTTCGGTGGTGGAGCATGTGCTGCTCGATGCTAAGTGGCTCGGCAGCCGCGAGGGCAAGGAGCTGGCGAACATTCACGCCACACTGAAAGCGGATTTCGCAGCGCCCGCCAAATTCACCCGCAAAGGGGTGGAAGTGACGGTGAACACGCCAGCCGAGCTTTACAAAGCTATCATCGATATTGGCCGCAAGGGCTTATCCAGCCAGCGCTTCAAAGGGCTGGGCGAGATGAACCCCGAGCAATTGTGGGAAACCACGCTCGACCCCAAAGCGCGCACGCTGTTGCAAGTCACGGTGAACGACGCGGCGGATGCCGACGAAGCTTTCAGCACCCTGATGGGCGATGTGGTGGAGCCGCGCCGCGACTTCATCCAAAGCAATGCGCTGAAGGTGGTGAACCTCGACGTTTAGGTTGATTTTCTGGCGGATTGTCACGAAATCTTCATATTTCTTTAAGGGATAGTGAAGTAGTGATACTACTATGAAAATACCATTTCGAAAAAAGCCAAAAGTCGCTGCCACTGCGGATAGCGCCCCGAAACTCACCATGTGCGAGATCTATGCGGATGCGCCGCCGAATTTGCCGAGTTTTACGGGCGAGCTATCGGCCATCAAAGATAAATTGATTGCCGAGGAGGGGGTGCACCCGTTTGCGCCCTCAGCCAATGGCGATGCATACGCGCAGATAGATCGCTGCCGCCTTGCACCCAAAGTGGGCCGCCAA
>CAUJIC010000039.1 GCA_963205305.1 Pseudomonadota bacterium
ATGAGCGAGGCACCAAGCCACGGCAAGCCCGCGCTGGTCTATGATCTCAAATGCCCAGGCAGCCAAGCCTATCTGCAATTAGCGAAGGAACTCATCCAGCGCGAGAAGCAATTCACCACCAAAAATGCTGCAGCATAAAGCTGCACAAATTTTATCAAAAAAGAGGAGAGAATAACATGGCACAAGCAAAACAAACCAAGGGTCTCGGTCGCGGGCTTTCATCGTTGATGGGCGAGGCGGCGCTGGTGGAAGTATCGCCCCACAGTACAAGCAAACATGCGGGTGACGTCGAGCGCGATGTGATGCGTTTGCCCATCAGTCAACTGGTCGCGGGCAAGTATCAGCCGCGCCGCCATTTCGATGATGAGGCGCTGACGGAATTATGTGTCTCGATCGAAAAGCATGGGCTGATGCAACCTATTATGGTGCGCGAAATTGCTGCGTTGCAATATGAAATTATTGCAGGTGAGCGTCGCTTCCGTGCCGCCAAATTGGCGAAGCTGAAAGAAGTGCCTGTTATCATCCGTAACGTCAATGATTCTCAGGCGTTGGAATTGGCGTTGATCGAGAATATTCAACGTGCGGATTTGAACCCGCTGGAGGAGGCCGCGGGCTATCAGCGCTTGATGGAAGAATTCGGCTACACGCAAGAGAAACTCTCGCCTATCGTGGGTAAAAGCCGCAGCCATATTGCCAATTTGCTGCGCCTGCTGAAGCTGCCAGAGGGAATAAAAAAACGCATCGATTCCGGCGAGCTGACCATGGGCCATGCCCGCGCGATTCTGATGTCAAAAAACCCCGAGGAACTGGCGCAGCAAATTATCGATATTGGCCTTTCCGTGCGCCAAGCCGAAGAGCGCGCAAAGGGCATTGTTGAGACGCCAAACGTGCCCGATAATGTGGAGATGATTTCGAGCCCCAAAGCGCGGCCGCAAGTGCTGCGCCGCAGTAGCGCCGCCAAGAGCGAGGATGTGCTTCAACTCGAGAATATGTTGGCGGATTCCCTAGGTTTGCGCGTGAGCATCGATGCACGCGGGGCACAAGCGGGCGAGGTGATTATCTCTTACGATTCGCTGACGCAGCTCGATGAAATTTTGCGTCGCCTCGGCGGTGGCATGTAGCTATTTTGCTGCACCAAATGCTGCAGAAAAAAGTTTGCGTGTGTAATCATGCTGCGGTGCAGCAAAAACCGTTTTTGCATCGCCTTGTTCCACCACTTCGCCACGTTTGAGGACGAGCACTTGGTGCGCCATGGCGCGTACGGTGCGTAAATCGTGGCTGATGAAGATGTAGGCCACATCATGGCTTTGTTGGAGGGATTTAAGTAGCTCCAGCACTTGTTTTTGCACCGACATATCGAGTGCGCTGGTCGGCTCGTCGAGCACTACCAGTGCGGGTTTGAGGATCATGGCGCGGGCGATGGCAATGCGCTGGCGCTGGCCACCACTGAACTCGTGCGGGTAGCGATGTTGCATGTCCGAAGTGAGGCCGACCTGGGCGAGAATTTCCTCGAGCCGTGCGGCGTGGTTTGCGGCTTTGGGCTCGTGCAGGCGTAAGCCTTCGAGAATAATATCGCCCACACTCATGCGTGGGTTAAGGCTGCTGAAGGGGTCTTGAAACACGATTTGCATGTCACTGCGGATGGCGCGCAATTGCTGCACAGTTTGGGTGTCAATGCGGCTGCCCAAAAATACAATGGGCCCTTCGGATTTGATGAGTCGCAGCAGGGCATAACCAAGCGATGATTTGCCCGAACCTGATTCACCCACCACGCCCAATGTTTCACCTGCATGAAGGGTGAAAAATGCATTCTTTACCGCCTCCACGACACGCAGTGTCCGACGTAAAATGGGGCTTTTAACAGGAAACGTCACGCTTAGCGTGTCGCAAGAAATAATGGCTGACGCATTGGGTTTCAGGGGGGCAGGGGAGCCACTGGGCGCTGCGGCGAGCAGCATTTTGGTGTAGTCGTGTTTCGGTGCCTTAAACACCTCGGCGACTTTGCCTGTCTCGACGATTTTGCCTTGGTGCATGACGGCGACGCGATCAGCAATTTGCTGCACCATCAGCAGGTCATGCGTGATGAAAATCATCCCCATGTTGCGGGTGCGTTGGAGGGATTTGAGGAGGTCGAGAATTTGACCCACCAATGTTACATCAAGCGCCGTTGTCGGCTCATCGGCAATCAGCAATTCGGGGTCGTTCGCAATAGCCATCGCAATCATCACCCGTTGGCGCTCGCCACCCGAAAGTTGGTGCGGGTAAATGGTGCCGCGATCCGCTAAATGCTGCAGGCCGACCGAAGCATAAAGCTCGGCCAATTTTTGTTTGGCCGCGGCGCTTTTGGGGCTGATTTTGTTATGCCAGCAATAGGATTCGATGATCTGTTTACTGATGGGGTGGAGGGGATTCAGGGCCGTCATTGGCTCTTGGAAAATCATCCCCACGTTGCGGCCGCGATAGGCGGTGATATCGGCCTCCCCAAGGCTGCTTAGCGTGGTTTCATTGAGGGTAATGGCGCCGCTCATTTTGGCGTTACTGGGCAACAGCTTCACGATGGATTGTGCGGTGAGGGATTTGCCCGAGCCTGATTCACCCACGAGTGCCAACACTTCGCCACGCGCGAGGGTGAGGGACACATCATCGATGACGGTGGTGTCACCGAAGGCGAGGGTGAGGTTTTGGATGGAAAGGAGGGTCATTTTTCACCCCGCACAAAAATTTTACGGGGGTTGAAGGCATCGCGCACGGCCTCGCCGACGAAGAGCCACAGTGAGAGCATAAAGGCGAGGGTGAAGAAGCCAATCAGCCCCAGCCACGGTGCTTGTGGGTTGTTTTTGCCTTGCGCCAAAAGCTCGCCCAACGAGGGCGAACCAAGCGGCAAACCGAAGCCCAAAAAGTCGAGCGAGGTGAGGGTGGTTATGGCACCCGTGATGAGGAAGGGCAGGAAGGTGAAGACGGAGACGAGCGCGTTGGGCAGCACATGGCGGCGCAGGATGGTGAGCTCGGACAGGCCCAGTGCGCGGGCGGCGCGTACATAATCGAAATTGCGGGCGCGGAGGAACTCGGCGCGCACCACATCCACCAGATTCATCCAGCGGAAAAGGAGCATGAGGCCGAGCACCCACCAGAAATTAGGGGTGACGATGGAGGAGAGAATGATGAGCAAAAAGAGGACGGGAATGCCCTCCCAAATCTCGATGAAACGCTGGAGGGCAAGGTCGATCCAGCCGCCGAAATAGCCGCTGAGCGCGCCGATGGTGATGCCGATGATGGATGAGAAAAAGACGAGCAGCATGGCGAAACACATGCTGAGGCGGAAGCCATAGATGATGCGGGCGAGCACATCGCGCGCTTGGTCATCCGTGCCGAAGAAATTATCGAGCGACGGTGCGGAGGGGGCGCGGGTGGTGTGGAAGTTGATGGTGCGATAATCGAACGGGATAGGGGCGCGCAATATCCACCCGTCGCTACGGATTTCGTTGATGACCCACGGGTCGTTATAATCGGCCTCGGACTCCATGAATCCGCCGAATGTATCCTTCTCAATATAGGTGTGGAGGATGGGTGAGAGTAGCTGGCCCTTATACGAAATCAGCAGCGGCTTATCGTTCGCGATGAGTTCCGCGAACACGCTGAGCGTGAATAAACTTAGAAGGATAATGGCGCTGATATAGCCGCGGCGATTGGCCTTGAACGTGGCGATGCGGCGCTTGGTGATGGGGGAAAGGGTCATGAGCGCCCCTCGAAATCAATCCGTGGGTCGACCAGCATGTAGGTGATATCGCCCAGCAATTTCAGCACCAAGCCGATGAGGGTGAAGATGAAGAGGGTGCCGAACATGACGGGGTAATCGCGGGCGACGGCCGATTCGAAACCGAGCAGCCCCAAGCCATCGAGCGAGAAGATGACCTCAATCAGGAGCGAACTAGTGAATAGCACGCCGAGAATGGCGGCGGGTAAGCCCGCGATGACAATCAGCATGGCGTTGCGGAAGACATGGCCATAGAGCACGCGGCGCTCACTGATGCCTTTGGCGCGCGCGGTCATCACATAGTGCTTCGAAATTTCCTCGATGAAAGAGTTTTTGGTGAGCAGAGTGAGGGAGGCGAAACCACCCACCACCATGGCCGTAACAGGTAACGCCATATGCCAGAGATAATCGAGAATTTTACCGCCGATGCTGAGCGTCTCCCAATCATCAGACGTGATGCCGCGTAGGGGGAACCATTGGAAATAGCTGCCGCCCGCGAAGAGGATGAGTAGCAGAATGGCGAAGAGGAAGGCGGGGATGGCTTGGCCGATGGCGACGGCGGTGGAGGTCCAGACATCGAAGCTGGTGCCGTCGTTCACTGCCTTGCGGATCCCAAGGGGAATGGAGACGAGGTAGACGATGAGAGTCGTCCACAAGCCCAGCGAAATGGAGACGGGGAGTTTTTCGAGAACGAGGGTAATGACGGGCGTGTCGCGGAAGAAGCTATTGCCAAAATCGAAATGGGCGTATTGCTTCAGCATCAGCCAAAAGCGCTCGTGTGCGGGCTTGTCGAAGCCATATTGTTTTTTGATTTCGGCGATGAGTTCGGGGTCGATCCCCTGCGCGCCGCGATACGCATTCGCCCCGCCGCCGCTGGTGGTGGTGACGGATGCCGCGCTCATATCACCACCACCGCCAATGCGGTCACTCGCACCGTGGGCGCCAGGGGTGGTGAGCTTCACAATCATCTGCTCCACGGGCCCCCCAGGGGCGGCTTGGATGATGGCGAAATTGATGAGCAGGATGCCTAGCAACGTTGGAATCATCAGCAGTAGGCGGCGGAGGATGTAACCGGTCATTTTGCGCCCTCCTTGTTGCTCGCCTCAGGCGCAGCCTGCTGCCACCATGTATCGATGCCAAGGCTATAGGCGGGGGTGATGGCGGGGCGGCCGAATTGGTTCCAATAGAGCACGCGCCATGCGCTGAGGTTCCAGTGGGGGATGATGTAATGCTCATGCGTCAGCACCCTATCCAGCGCGCGGGCGGCGGGGCGCAGCTCATCGAGCTGTTGGGATTTTTGGATGCGTTCAACGAGAGCATCTACTGCAGGGTTTTTCACGCCGCCGATGTTTTGGCTGCCCTCGATATCCGCTTGGCTGGAGTGCCAATAGAGGTACTGCTCGGTGGAGGGGTAGAACAGGCCGAGATTCCACCACACGGACACGATGTCGAACTGTTTTTTCTCGAGGCGTTTTTGGTATTGCGAGGCATCGACATAGCGGAAGGTGGAATCAATGCCGAGCTTTTGCAAATTGTGGCGCATGATGCCAATGACGCGCTCGAAGGTTTTTTGCGTCATCAGAAATTCAATCGTCAGCTGCTCGCCCGTTTTGGCGTTGATGCGCTTGCCATCTTTCATCACCCAGCCTGCCTCGTTGAGAAGGTTCTGCGCGCGGATGAGGTTGGCGCGGGCGATGCCCGAACCATCGGTGGTGGGGACGGTGTATTCAGCGGTGAACAGGGCAGGGGGCAGGCTGCTGGCGAAGGGTTTGAGGAGTGCCTTCTCGGCCGCATCGGGCAGGCCTTTGGCCTCGAACTCGGTGTTGTTGAAATAGCTGCGGCCGCGCTCGTAGGCATTATAAAACAGGGTCTGGTTCATCCATTGGAAATCGAGCGTCAGGCCGATGGCTTCGCGGACCCTAGGGTCATTGAATTTAGGAAGTCTGGTGTTAAAGATAAAACCCTGCATGCCGCGCGGAATTTTGTTGGGGATTTTGGTTTTGACCAGTGCGCCTGATTCGACGGCGGGGATGTTGTAGGATGTGGCCCAGTTGCGGGCGATGAATTCTTCGTAGTAATCGAACTGGTGGGATTTGATGCCCTCGAGCGCGACGGTGTCGTCGCGGTAGACATCGAAACGAATCACATCGAAATTGTTGAAGCCGCGCTGGGTGGGCAAGTCCGCCGCCCAATAGTTTTTGTCGCGCGTGAAGGTGATGGAACGCCCCGCTTCGATGCTGCTTACGACATAAGGCCCCGAGCCAATCGGCGCGGCGAGGGTAGTTTTGTCGAAGGGCACGCATTGCGCGATTGTTTTGTCTGTTTTACTTTCTTGCCCCCCCCCACAAAAATAATGCTTCGGCAGCACAGGCATGCTGGCGGCAATGAGGGGTAACTCACGCAGATGTTTATCGGCGAAGGTGAAGCGCACGGCGTTGTTGCCCAGCGCTTTGATGGTGATGGGTTTATATTGCACCTTGAGGCTGGGGTGGCCTTTCTCCTTCAGGGTGTTGAAGCTCCACACCACATCCTCGGCGGTGATGGCTTTGCCGTCGCTCCAGCGTGCGTTGGGGTTCAGGGTGAAATCGGCGAAACTGCGATCCGCTGCGAGGCGAATATCCATGGCGATGAGGGGGTAATAGGATTGCGGCTCGTCATAGGATTGAACCATGAGCGATTGATAGACATAGGAGCTGATGCCAGGGGCGGCGATGCCCTTAAGGATGAACGGGTTGGTGCTATCGAACGCGGCGCTGGTGGAAAGGCGGAGCGTGCCACCTTTGGGAGCATTCACGTTCACGTAATCAAAATGTGCGAAGCCTTGTTTATATTTCAGCTCGCCCCACAGGGCAATGCCATGCGCTGCGTAGGCAGGGGCGGCAAACAAGAGGGCAAGGGCGAGCACGAGTCGTTTCATGGCGCGAAGTTAGGGCGCGCAAGGCATAACGTCAATCAATAGCGTGAAGCCGATGTAGTAGCTAATCGATGCATATGCTGTTGGTTATTTTTCCCTTATCGAATTTACTGTGGCAACCAAAGTGTGAATTGTTTCTAGCACATATTCCATGCGACATATCTTGTTCGGGATTTGCAAGGGTCATTGGCTGCGCTTGGCAATTATTTGACAAACAATCATCACCCGACTGACAGGATTTTCCTGCATCAGAGTAATAACGAATGCAGCCATGTATTCCCCACATACCTTGCGGTTCCCACGTATGATCTGGCTTGTTTAGGCATGATTTTTTTCTTTCTATCTCATCAGGCATACGACAGTAAGATCTACGGCTACCGCCTTTAGAAACGCCACCAAATGTCCCGTATTTTCCTTTTTGGTTTCGGCATTTCTCTATTTCTTTTAGTTTGTATTGATTGATACATTCAAAAGTATCGTCATCAAGCTTTATCCACGTGCTCTCTGTATTAGAGACACATCTCTTTCGTTCTATCTCTGGGTCAATAGGTGCAGTGGGCGGCGCTGGAATGGGTGGCGGCTCATTTGCAACTTTTTGAGGGATTATATTAATCGGTTGAGCCAATGTCAGGAGGGGCGCTGAAAGAACAGTTGCTGCAATAAAACAAAAGACTGTTTTTTGACAGAGCGTCATCCTTTAATTCCTGATAACTACTTCGGCTTGTTCCATGGGTTCGCCGCGTCCTTGCTTTGGCCGCGGGATTGTTTGATGGTCTCAAACACGCTCATGGCTTGGGCGACCATGCCGCCGGTATCATTCGCGTTGGCGGGCAGCAGCATGGTGGTGGAATTTTTCGCGAGCTTCTCGAAGGCGCCGACATATTGCTCGGCCACGCGGAGCGAAATTGCATCCTCGCCACCGGGGCGGGTGATGGCGGCAGCGATGAGCTCGATGCCTTTCGCGGTTGCTTCCGACACCGCAATAATAGCTTCTGCTTCCCCGCGCGCTCGGTTGACTTGGTCGGTCAGCGCGGCTTCGGAGTTCAACACGACTTCTTGTTTTGCGCCTTCGGCCATGTTGATTTTCGATTGGCGTAAGCCTTCGGATTGAAGGATTTCCGCCCGCTTCTGGCGCTCGGCGGCGACTTGCAATTCCATTGCTTTCAGCACACTGCTTGGGGGGGTGATGTTTTTAATTTCGTAACGCATGCACTGGATGCCCCATGTCTGCGAGGCTTGGTTGAGCGAGGTGACGATGTTGGCGTTGAGCTGCTCGCGCTCCTCGAAACATTGATCGAGGCTGAGCTTACCAATCTCGGAACGCATGAGGGTTTGGGCAAGCTGGCTGATGGCATAGATGGGGTTGGATACACCATACGACGCCTGTTTGGGGTCGATGATACGCAAATAGAGTACGCCATCCATCATCATGGTCACGTTATCACGCGTGATGGCGGGTTGTTCCTGCACCTCGTGGGCGAATTCTTTCAGCGAGTGCTTATAGGCGACTTTTTGGGTGATGGGGTTCAGGATGTTCAATCCTGGCTCCAGCACGGCGGTGTAGCTGCCGAACCGCTCGACGACCCATGCTTGTTGTTCGGGCACAATTTTGATGCCCTTGAAGAGCATAATGAGGCCAATGAGGCCAAGTGCGAAGAAAAGAAATAAACCCATGGTAAGCTCCTGAAACTATGCAGTGGAAGGTTATTTTTTGGGGCGGACAAAAACGAGGTTTCCCTCGATGCGTTCGATGGTAACAGCCGTGCCTTCAGCGACGGCATCGAGGCCATCATTTTCGACGAGCTGGGCACGCATGAGGGTACCCGACCATTTGACCTGACCCTCCTTGTTGCCGACCAAACCACCCACCCCTACCATGGCTTCGGTGCCGACGATATTGGAGTAGGGCTCTGGGCTTTTTGTCTTGAGTTTGCTCCATAATATGGCCGCACTCGTGACGCTCATGGCAAAGAACAAAACAAACTGGAGAAGGACGGAATCGGCGTCAAGGAAGCCCAATTCGACCGCGCCACCAATGATGAGGGCGGCAATGCCTGCAAACAAAAAACCAATACCCGGAATGCCAAATATCTCGAGGGCAATAAACACGGCTCCACCTAGGAGCCATAGAATGGTCGGCGACATAAAACCTCCAGAGAATTAGTGTTTGGCAGGTACCTCGGCTGGTTTGGCGGCTTCGGCTGGCGCAGCCTCGGCGGGCTTGGCGCTTGCCACTGGTAATTTAATAGGGCTATCCGAGAGGGTAGCCAAATATGCGATTAGGTTCGCGCGTTCCTGATCTTTGGAGGTGCCCGCAAAGGCCATGATGGTACCTGGGACGGTTTTCTTTGGGTTCCACTGGAATTTGTTCATTTCCTCAAACGTCCATTTGCCGCCATGGGCTTTCATGGCCGAGGAATAATTAAAGCCCGCAGCGCTGCCAACAGCGCGATTCATGATGCCGTAAAGTGCTGGGCCGACCTTGTTTGCACCGCCTTTGGTGCCATCGTGGCAGGTGGTGCATTTTTTACTGAAGAGCGTTTCACCCGCTTTAACATCGGCCGTGGCATAGAGTGCAGAAATATCAGGCGCGGTTTGGGGTGCTGCCGCAGCACCGCCTTCGGCCACTTCGGTGACTTCGATGCTATAGCCACGCTTTTCCTCAGCGTGGGCACCTGCGTGCGCAGGCCCACCGAAATAGAGGAACTCGGTGACTTTACCGCAGACCATTCCGATGAGACCCGCGCAAAGGATGGCGGCAGCGGCTTTATTCATTGATAGATTCGACATAAGGACCCGTCACGTTTGTTTTGTTGTCATTTGTGGCTGTCGCGGCTAACGACAAAGCTAACTTGGGCGGTAGCATACGCATCGCATGCTCGCAACATTTTTAGAAAGTCTTACGGCTATGTCGGTTCTGATTGTTATTCCTGCGCGCATGAAAGCCACGCGCCTACCCAACAAGCCGATGGCGCTCATTGGCGGCGAGCCAATGATTGTGCAGGTTTGGCGCCGCGCGATGGAGTCGAAGGTCGGCGAGGTGGTAGTGGCTTGCGATTGCGACGAAATTGCAGATGCGATTACCGATGTCGGTGGCCGCGCACTACTTACCGACCCAGATCACCCCAGCGGTTCGGATCGCATTTGGGAAGCGGTGAAGCGCGAAGGCGGCACCCACGACATCATTATTAATCTGCAAGGCGATGTGCCCACGCTGGAACCGCGCTTGTTGCGCGAACTGCTATCGCCGCTTGAGAATTTGAAGGTGGATATCGCGACCCTTGCCGCACCCATTATGCGCGCCGAAGAACACGAGAATCCCTCGGTGGTGAAGGCCGTGCTAGCGCTTGAAAAAACGGGAAATATTGGCCGTGCCCTGTACTTCACCCGCTGCAGCGCGCCTTATGGCGAGGGGATTCGCTACCACCATATTGGCGTGTATGCCTATCGTTGCCGCGCACTCGAAACCTTTGTTTCGTTGCCACCCAGCCCGCTCGAACTTCGTGAAAAACTTGAGCAACTGCGCGCCCTAGAGGCTGGATTACGCATTGACGCGGTGGTGGTCGATACTGTACCACTCGGCGTCGATACGCCCGAAGATCTGGCGCGCGCGAATGAATTACTGGGGTGAACGATGACAAATAAAACCTATGATGTGGTCGCTATCGGCAACGCAATTGTCGATGTGTTGGCGCTGTGCGATGACCGCTTCATCGAAGAGCAAGAAATGCGCAAAGGCACCATGCAGCTGATAGATGCCGCCCGCGCCGAGCAGCTTTATGGCGCGATGGGACAAGCCACGCAAGTGAGCGGTGGGTCGGCGGCGAACACGCTGGCCGGCATGGCCGATTTGGGCGCAAAAACCGCGTTCATTGGTAAGGTGAACAAAGATAGTTTGGGTAAAATTTTCCGCCACGATATGCGTGCGATTGGTGTCGATTTTGATACACCCGAAGCCGAGAATGGTATCCCCACTGCACGCTGCTTGATTGCCGTGACACCCGATGGCCAACGCACGATGAATACCTATCTGGGTGCTGCGGGCGAAGTGTTCGAAGTGGACATGGATGCTGGTCTGATTGGCCAAGCAAAAATCCTCTATGGCGAAGGCTACATGTGGGACAAAGACTGCACCAAAGCCGCGCTGCGCCATGCGTTTGAAGTGGCACGTGCTGCGGGCACCAAAATTGCCTTCACGCTTTCGGATGTGTTTTGTGTCGAGCGCAGCCGCGACGAATATCTCGCGATGATTAAAAATGATTTCGATATTTTATTCTGCAACCACGAGGAAGCGAAGGCGCTTTATCCCAACAAAACGCTGGAGGAAATTTTTGATGTGCTGCAAGGCCAGTGCGAAGTGGTCGCCATCACGTGTGGCTCGAAGGGATCGGTTATTCTCACGAAGAATGAGCGCATACAGGTCGATGCCATCTGGGTAGATGAGGTGGTGGATACGACGGGTGCAGGTGATTTATATGCCGCTGGGTTTTTGTATGGCTACTGCAATAAATTGCCGCTGATGGAATGCGGAAAGCTAGGCTCGGCCTGCGCGAGCGATATTATTACGCATCTTGGCGCACGGGCACAAAAGCCGCTGAAGCGGCTGCTTGTAGCGTAGGGTCGATTGGTTTTTTAGAGGCTTCGCAAGATCGCCTGCTGGCGATTGCTTCGCGTAGCCGTGCTAGCACAGCGATGCTCGCCCTGCTCGCGCGTTGAATAATACTAAACCAGCAAAGACTGGTTCACATAAATCGGATGGAGCAAAGAATGTACGAACGAATTAAAAACTTCCCCACCAGTCGTGATGGTAAAATGGCGTTTGGGATTGTGTGCGCGCTCGTCGCGCGTCAGTCGCTGAATGAAGGGCTGCGTATGTTGCCGACCGATGCCAACGGTGCGATGTTCGCGTTTTTGATGACGGGGATTTTGCTTTACAGCGTGGGCCTCTCGCTCGCGCGGTTCAACACGGGGCGGCCGTTGTTTGAGGTAAAAAATTAGCGTACCGGTTGGTCGAATTCGGGTGTTCTGTTAAGGGCCGCGGCGCGCACACCCGTGCAAATATATTCGCGCGCGTAGGTCTCGGAATTTTGTATTTCAAGCAGAACGACCGCTCGTAAGATATGAAAACAGCCATCTTTAAGGGGTGATACGCTTAGCCCCTCTTTTGAACATGCAGCATGCAATTCGGGTGCACCTTCGCCGCTGATAGCATAGACGTCATCGGTATCGATAGTTTTCGGCTCGACCTGCACTTTATGTCCAGCGATACTGGTGGTGCTCATTTGACCCGCCCTTGCTTGCTGGATACCCCCGCGGCTAATAGGGATTCAGGGTTACCGCTAGCTTGCGATTGGCGCATAATTTCAAGTTCATTTAAAAGAGATATTGCTTTGGGGCTGGGCGCAAGAAAGGTAAACGAGTTATCCTCCAGAGGGGAAGGATTTAGACCGCCATCGTTACATGTACGCCATAATTCGGCAAGCCGCCCCGCACCAATATTGCCAATTCTATAGCGAGTGCGATCATGATCTTCGCCGACGCGCTCGACGTTGAAATAGCCATTTCCGACTTTTTGGACGCCCATAAGTTTCTCGTATGGTTTGTTATTCAGCCTAAGCTAGCCTAATCGCAACTCCTGTAGTATGAAACTTTTATGACATTTGCCGCCACCGTGCCGACGATAAAACGCAGCTGGATTTTGATAGGAATCCTCGGATTTTTCAGTGGCTTGCCGCTAGCGCTGACGGCCAGCACCCTCACTGCATGGTTGAGCGATGCGCAGGTGACGCGCGCGAGCATTGGCCTGTTTGCCGCCATTGCGACGCCCTATGCCTTCAAGTTTTTATGGGCACCGCTGCTCGATGGTTTGCGGCTTCCTGTGCTCACCGCGTTCCTTGGGCGCAGGCGTGGTTGGTTGCTGTTGACGCAAGCGCTGCTGGCTGCCGCGATTGCCGCGATGGCATTCACCAACCCAGCCATCAACCCATGGATGACGGCACTGGTGGGCGTTATCATTGCCACATTATCGGCGACGCAAGATACGGTGATTGATGCCTACCGTGTGGAGCGGTTGCCTGTTGAGGAGCAAGGTACAGGTGCGGCATGGGCGACGTTTGGCTATCGCATCGGCATGCTGGTCTCAGGCGCTGGTGCGCTTTATTTAGCCGATAAATTGGGGTGGCACAGCACCTACCTTATCATGGCGTGCGTGATGGGTGTGGGTTGCGCAGTGACGCTGATAATGAGGGAGCCAGACGTGGCGATTGTGGAGCGCGAAGCCGCGGGTGGCGTGATGCCATTTTTGCGCAATTATGTGGTGGCACCGTTTAAGGATTTCATGACGCGGCCACTGTGGTTGCAGGTGCTAGCATTTGTGGTGTTGTATAAATTGGGCGATGCGTTCATGGGCACCATGTTCAATCCCTTTCTGCTCGATATTGGCTTCACCAAAACCGAGATTGCGAAAGTGGTGAAGCTGTATGGGTTAATCGCCACCATTTTGGGGACGTTTGCGGGCGGTTGGTTGGTGGGGCATGCGGGCATGTTCCGCGCGCTTATCCTGTGTGGGTTCACGCATATGCTGACCAATTTGCTCCTCGTGATGCAGGCGAAAATCGGCGCAGATGTGCATTTCCTGATTTTCACGATCAGCCTTGAGAACTTCACAGGCGGCATGAGCACCGCCGCGTTTGTGGCCTACCTAAGTGCGCTGTGTCGATTGAATTACACCGCCACGCAATATGCGCTGCTCAGCTCGCTCGCTGCAGCGGGGCGCACCTGGCTTTCGACCCCTTCGGGCGCGCTGTCGCAAGCCGTGGGGTGGGAGGTGTTTTTCACCATCGCGAGCTTGATGGCGATACCAAGCATGTTACTTTTATGGTGGATTGAGCGGCAGAAAGTGCGCTCGGCCAGCGAACCATCTACGGCGTCGCGTCCCTTGCCGTGAATCCTCTCGTAGCGCTGCTACGCTGCGGTTCTCGCCAAGGGCAAGCGCTCCTACCATCTGGCCCACTGGCCTAGCGCATGTAAGTGTTTTAATATGAACCTCTCTTACCATGAGCTTCATCCATTTTGACGCGGCTTAGGTGAGAGCATGCTCACATATTTACAGGTCACGCTTCTTCGATTAGAAACAAGAAAATCGCACACGGAGTTTTTATGAAAATGATTGCACTGCTCGCCGCGACGCTCGCCCTATTATCGGCCTGCGAAACCATGAATGGCCTTGGCAAAGACACGCAAAAACTTGGCCAAAGCATCAGCAAAGCAGCAGACTAGCTATTCCCAAATGGCCACGGGTGGCAGCGACATCAGAATCGCTTCGGTGTTGCCGCCTGTCATCAGCCCAAAACGGGTGCCGCGATCATAGAGCAAATTATATTCAGCATAGCGCCCGCGTTTCACTAACTGGTGGTGGCGCTGTTCATCGGTCCACTGCTCAAACATATGGCGGCGAATAATTTCGGGATAGATGGTGGCGAAGGCTTTACCCACTTCTTGCGTGAACGCGAAACCTTGTTGCCAATCGAGGTTCGCATTGGCGGCCAGTTGCATACCCGTGAAGGTTGCCTCGGCCGTGACGCCGCCTTTGCCAAAGCGCCCTGAAGTGACGGGTGTGGTATCCGCCCCAAATTTATTGAGGCCTAAATAATCATAGAAAATGCCGCCCACGCCCCGCGCCACATTGCGGTGGGGGATGAAGAAATACTCATCGCACCATGCTTTAAAAGCGGGGTAGAAGCCGGCATCGGTTCCATCGCACGATTTCTTGAACGCAGCGTGGAAATCGGCGGTGTCTTTTTCAATTTCGAACATGGGGTTCAAGTCACCGCCGCCGCCGAACCACAAGCGGGCGGGCTGGTCGCCCACACAAATCATGCGTGTGTTGAAATGCGCCGCGGGCACTAGTGGCGAGGCCAGATGCGCGACGAGTGAAATACCGGATGCCCAAAATTTTGGGTTCTCGGCCGCACCTGGAATTTCGCTACGGAATTGCTCGCTAAATTCGCCGTGGACGGTGGAGATATTGACGCCCACTTTTTCGAATACGCGGCCTTTCATGAGCGACATTTCGCCACTGCCGCCATCGGGGCGCGACCACACGGTGCGCTCGAATGTGCCTGCGGGTTTATCGCTGTCTGTCAGCTCGCGTTCGATCGCTTCGTACGAGGCACAGATTTGGTCGCGCAACTCGCGAAACCATGCGGCTGCGGTGGATTTTTTTGCATCAAGTGTTTGGGTCATCGTCCTATCCTTTAAAAACGCCATTGTAATTGGCGACAGCTTTCCGCGACGAGCATGCCTGCACTCATCGCAACATTCAAGGAGCGCACCCCTTCGACCATAGGGATGGTAAGGGTAGCGTCCATCTGCGAATAGAGCGCGCGCGGTGTGCCCGCCGTTTCACTGCCAAGCACGATATAATCGGTAGGCTGATAGACTATATCCGTATAGCGCGTGGTTCCATCCGTTTCGAGGAGCAGTAAGCGTCCGAGTGTTGCTTGGCCTTGACGATAATCAAGAAAGGAGCCCCAATTAAGATGTCGTACGTAGTGCGCTTTGTGGATGTAATCCATCCCCGCGCGGCGCATCTTGGCGTCATCGAGCGGAAAGCCGCACGGCTCGATGACATGGATGGTAGCGCCCATGCAGGCGGATAGGCGCAAACAGGCGCCAAAGTTTTGTGGGATATCGGGTTGGTAGAGGACAACATTAATCATAGTTAGAATTCTGGGGGCGAATTGCGGTGTCGTGTGCGTGCTCGGTCAGTTACGTAGCGCCGCTACGCGCCTTCCCTGCGCGCCCCCACTCCTAGCACTTCATCCCCCATAATCCTAACAGGATTTTTTGTCGTATACGAGGGTGCATTGGTGCCAAACAGTAACAGCCATGCCACTTGCAAATCCTTCGCAGCAAAAAGCACTGTTCGCGGCTTGACAGCATGCGGTGCAGCTTGTAGCTGCGAGAGAGAATAAACTGATTTCGCCGCTAACGGCATAGAGGTTCTATGGGCACCAACACAGCACACACCACACACACACCCGACAGCGCACCGCGCCGCGATTTTCTCATCCTTACGGCGCAGGCCATGGGTGCTGTGGGCGCTGGCGCGCTCATCTGGCCGTTTGTCGACAGCATGAATCCCAGCGCCGAAGTGTTGGCGCTTGCTAGCACCGAAGTGGATATCGGTGCGATTGCCGAAGGCCAAGAAATTAAAGTGATGTGGCGCGGCAAGCCTGTGTTCATCCGCCACCGCACCGCGAAGAATATCGAGGAAGCGAAAGCGGTGAATATTGCCGAACTGCGCGACCCTGAAACCGACGATGCCCGTGTGAAAAAAGGCAAAGAAAATTGGCTGGTCATGGTTGGCGTGTGCACCCATTTGGGTTGCGTGCCAATTGGCAGTGGCGGCGGTGATTACGACGGTTGGTTCTGCCCATGCCACGGCTCGCACTACGATTCTGCTGGGCGCATCCGCAAGGGCCCAGCACCGAAAAACCTTGTCGTTCCGCCCTATGAGTTTGTGAGCGATACTAAAGTGAAGATTGGTTAGGAGCAAAAAACATGGCCCATGCACCACAGGAAGAAAAACCAGGCGTCATCGGATGGATTGAATATCGTCTGCCGATTTTCAGCACGCTGAACAAGGCGCTCGTGGAATACCCAACGCCGCGCAACCTCAACTATTTCTGGAACTTCGGTTCGCTCGCGGGCATCGTACTCGTCAGCCAAATCCTGACGGGGATTTTCCTCGCTATGCATTACGTAGCCAGCACCGCAGGCGCGTTTGATTCGGTCGAGAACATTATGCGTAACGTGAATTATGGTTGGCTGATGCGCTATATGCATGCGGTCGGCGCGTCGATGTTCTTCATCGTCACCTATATCCATATTGGGCGCGGCCTTTATTATGGCTCGTACAAGCGCCCGCGCGAATTGCTGTGGTTCATCGGAATTATCATTCTTCTGCTGATGATGGCGACGGCGTTCATGGGCTATGTGCTACCATGGGGGCAAATGAGCTTCTGGGGTGCGACGGTGATCACCAACCTGTTCTCGGCGTTCCCGCTCGTGGGTGAATCCATTGTGACATGGCTGTGGGGCGGTTTCTCGGTGGATGCGCCGACGCTGAACCGCTTCTTTGCGCTACACTTCCTTATGCCTTTCCTTTTGGTGGGTGTGGTGATGTTGCACTTGATGGCGCTGCACCAGCATGGCAGCAACAACCCCACGGGGATTGATGTGAAGGGCCCACAAGACCAAATTCCGTTCCACCCGTATTACACGGCGAAAGATTTCTTCGGCTTTGGCGTATTCTTCCTTGTGTTCGCAGCGATGGTCTTTTTTGCACCGAACTATCTGGGCGACCCTGTGAACTATGTACCAGCCGATGCCATGGTGACGCCAAAGCATATTGTGCCCGAATGGTACTTCCTGCCGTTCTACGCCATTCTGCGCGCCATCACGTTCGATATTCCACTGTGGATTCTAGGGCTCGGTCTACTCGCGTTTGTGGGTATGTTGCGTAAGCCTGATGTGACGCGTGCTTGCTCCACGGTGTGCCCATTTGGTATTTTGCCTGTGTTTGCTGGGTTCCTGCCCAAAAAACAATGCGGCTGGTCGTGCGTGTGGCCGTTGTTGGCGCTGGGCATCGTGATGACCCTCGCAGGTTTTGGCGGTGCGGCGATTGCGAGCAAGCTGGCGGGTGTATTGGCCATGTTCGGCTCGATCCTCATCTTGTTTTTGCTGCCATGGCTTGATACCAGCCCTGTGCGCTCGAGCAATTATCGCCCGATCTACCGCTGGTTCTTCTGGCTGTTCGTGGTCAACGCCGCCATTTTGGGCTATTGCGGCAGCAAGCCGCCTGAGGGCATTTTCCCTGTGCTCTCGCTGGTGTGCACTGCGTACTATTTCGCGCACTTCCTCGTGGTGTTGCCGCTGGTTGGTAAACTAGAGAAACCACGTGCCTTGCCGGAATCCATCACGGCTTCGGTCACCCAACATACTGCTAAGCACTAGGAGTTACGCTCATGAAATTCTCAGTTCGTCTTCTTTGTGCAGCAACCTTTTTAGTGGTCTCGCCTGCGCTGGCTAACAGCGGCGCCGAGGAGCCCAAGCAAATGGAGTGGTCGTTCGACGGGGTGTTTGGCCGTGTCGATAAACAGTCCGCTCAGCGCGGGTTTCAGGTCTATAAAGAAGTGTGCGCGGCATGCCATTCGATCAAACTTGTGTCGTTCCGCCAGCTGCAAGGACTTGGGTTTAGCGAGGCGGAAGTGAAGTCGCTCGCCGCCAGCTACACCGTGAAGGATGGCCCGAACGATTCGGGTGACATGTTCGAACGCCCAGGCAAAATGTCGGATATTATTCCATCGCCTTATGCCAACGATAAGGCTGCAGCTGCGGCGAATGGCGGTGCTTTGCCGCCCGACCAAAGCTTGCTGGTAAAAGCGCGCGAGGATGGTGCGAACTACATCTATTCCATCCTGACGGGCTATGGCGAAACGGCACCTGAGCATGTGAGCGTACCTGAAGGCGCCCACTATAACCCTTACATGGATGGCGGCGTGATTAAAATGGCGCCACCGCTACATGATGAAGGCGTAACCTATCAGGACGGCACCAAAGCCACCATCGACCAGCAAGCGTATGATGTGGTGAGCTTCCTGCAATGGGCGGCAGAGCCTGAAATGGAAGAGCGCAAAAGCATGGGCATCAAGGTAATCTTGTTCCTTGGTATCATGACGACGTTCTTCTACCTCGTCAAAAAGCGCATCTGGAGCGATTTGCATTAATAGCACGCTGATTGCGGAGTCATTGCGTCGTTGCGTGCGTACCCGAATGCTCATGTAGCGCTGCTACACTCCGCTTCTGCGTGCGCTCGCGCCTAGCACTGACCCCACACTGAGCGTGCTGAGAACAGGATGATTCCATGGAATTTTTAAATGCAGCATTTTTGGGTATCGTCGAGGGGCTGACAGAGTTTTTGCCTGTATCCTCGACAGGGCATCTGATTCTGTTTGTCGATTTGCTGAAGTTCGAGGGCCCTGCGGGCCATGTGTTCGAGGTGGTGATTCAGCTTGGTGCTATCCTTGCCATTCTGGTGCTGTATTGGCGTAAGTTTTGGGATGTGCTGACGCATCTGGGCACCGCCAACGCGCAGCATTTTGTGCGCAATATTGTGCTCGCCTTTATGCCCGCGATGGTGATTGGCTTTTTCGCGCATGATGCCATTAAATCCTATTTGTTCAACCCTGTGTGCGTGGCATGGGCGTTGATTGTGGGCGGTATCGCCATTTTGGTGATTGAGAAAATTAAGCCCGAAGCGACCATTACCGAAACCGAGGATATGAGCGCTAAAACAGCGCTTACCATTGGCTTTATCCAGTGCATTTCGATGGTGCCGGGCATGTCGCGTTCGGGTGCGACCATCATGGGTGCGCTCATGTGCAAGGTGGCGCGCAAAACGGCTGCCGAGTTCTCGTTTTTCCTTGCCATTCCGACCATGTTAGCAGCGACAAGCTACGACCTGTATAAGGCGCGCGATACGTTGAGTGCGGATGGGATGGACCAGATTGCGGTGGGGTTCATTGTGTCGTTCGTGGTGGCGCTGCTGGTGGTGAAATGGCTGGTGCGTTTTGTGCAGCATCACGGATTCCAGCCCTTTGCGTGGTATCGTATCGCCGTGGGCGGACTAATTTTATTTCTTGCGAACGCCTAAGGTTGTACGGCGTTGATGTCACAATATTCAGGTGTGTTTTCGCACCAGCGATAGATGCCCGCGCGGGTGCTATCGACCCAACTGGCGCAGCCGCCAAGCGTAAATAGTGCCGCGATGAGTAGGGCGCGCCTCATTTCCCGCTCGCGTGTCGCAGAGCAACCTGGAACACATCCTTCACATGTTCTTCGGGCTTCACGCGGCCCGTGCGCATTTCATCGGACACTTTTTTCCAGATGTCGTCCGGTAAATCCTTGGCGATCACGGCAAAGCCCGCCGCATTCAGCGCCGCTATCACGGCTTGCGCCTGCTTGGTGTAGTTCTCGAAAAAATAGCTCGAATCGGCCTTCGATATGGCATTTTCGATCACGGTCTGGATTTTCGCTTTGCTCATGGGCGCGAGTATTGCCACCTCGCGCAAAAAAGTCAAAGCCTCACGATAGTTACGGGCGAGAACCCGCTTTCGTTTGGTGCGCGGTTGCGTTAGATTGCGCGGCAGGCGGTTCCGTAGCTCAGCTGGATAGAGCAAGCGTTTCCTAAACGCTAGGTCGTGTGTTCGAATCACATCGGGACCACCATCGAGTCATTTTTATTAGGAGAGCAGTATGAAGAAGTTTATTACGTTAGCGTTGCTGGGATTAACCCTTGCTGCCTGTGCGCCAACCCCATGCGATTGCCCCGATGCCGCCATGAAGAAGCCTTGCCCGTGCAATGAAAAGGCAAGTACTGCCGCAGCAAGCATGGATGAGGATTGCCCAATGTGTGCTGAGGCGCGCAAACAGCAAGAAGCCGCCGCCAAGAAGGCGAAGGCGAAGAAGTAGTCCTACTTACTCAGTACCGCAGGGATGCCCGCAGGGTAGAGGCGGTGGATAGCGGCTTCGATTTCATTCAAACGCTCGGCCTCATTCGGGTGGGTGGTGAAGAAGGCCACATCCGCCCCATCGTTATAGGCTTTGGCGAGCACGGTGAGCATGCCCACGGTGGCGTTCGGGTCATAGCCCGCATCGCCCATCAGCTTTAAGCCCAACGCATCGGCCTCGCGCTCGGCTTTGGCGGCGTAGCTCCAGTTCGGTAACGCAATATCGCCCTCGACAGGAATGGCGGCGAGCTCGTGAATGGACACGATATGCGCCACACCATGCGCCAGCACCGCGGCCAGCTGGCCTTCGGTCTGCATGCGGTTGAGTAGCGCGGTGGTGAGGTAAACATCGCCGTTCGTGAGTGCGAAGAGGTTGATGGAGTTAGGCTCCGCCAGCAGCAAAAAACGCATGGCAGGGGCGGTGGATTTGGGGTCGACTTTACTGCGAATGGCAGTGCCCACGCGGCCAACAAGGGCTTTTTGCTCGGTATTGGTGCTGATGCCGCCATAGCGCTTCAGGATGGTTTCGCTGATGGATTCAGCCTCGATGGCGCGCTGTTCGGCGGCGTTTTGCTTGGCGATCGCAATCTCGGCGTTCTCCTGCTTCGCGGTGGATTTGAGGGTGAGCAACACCGCCCCGCCCACGAGCGCCACCAGCACCATCAGGATGATTTGTTTGCGGCTAAGCTGCGGGCGCAGGGCGCGCGGTTCCACACGGTTGGGGTTATGTGGCAGCTCGGGTGGAAGTTCGGGGGGTAGGGGGTCAGTCATGGTACTGGCTTTCATGGAAAGGATAGGGGCGCAATTTACGGGAAAAATACGCGTTTCGCAAGGATTGCTGCACTGCCTCTTGCAAGTGCGGCAGGTTTTGCTATTGAGGCGGCTTGAACGAAAGAGGAAGCCCATGGCAAAGATTAAAGTGAACACCCCCGTTGTCGAAATCGATGGCGATGAAATGACCCGCATCATCTGGGCGATGATTAAGGAAAAACTGATTCTGCCCTTCCTTGATATCGACCTCAAATATTTCGACCTTGGCATCGAGATGCGCGACAAGACGGATGACAAAATCACTGTCGATGCGGCGAACGCCATCAAGCAATTTGGTGTGGGCATCAAATGCGCGACCATTACGCCCGACGAAGCTCGGGTGAAGGAATTCAACCTCAAGCAAATGTGGAAATCGCCCAACGGTACTATCCGCAACATTCTCGATGGCACGATCTTCCGCGCGCCGATTATTTGCAAAAACATCCCGCGTTATGTGCCCGGTTGGGAAGCGCCCATCATCGTTGGCCGCCATGCGTTTGGCGACCAGTATCGTGCAACGGACATGGTGATCGACCGCCCCGGCCGTTTGAGCATGAGCTTTGTGCCGGATGATGGTTCCGCGCCGACGGAAGTGGAAGTGTATAAGTTCCCCTCCGCAGGTGTGGCGCTGAGCATGTATAACCTTAATGCCTCGATTGAGGGGTTTGCGCGCGCGTGCTTCAACTATGCGCTCGATGTGAATTACCCAGTGTATCTTTCCACCAAGAACACCATCCTGAAAAAGTATGATGGCGATTTCAAAAACATCTTCCAGCGCGTGTATGATAGCGAGTTCAAGGAGCGCTTCATCAACGCGAAATTGTGGTACGAACACCGCCTGATTGATGATCTGGTGGCCTATGCGATTAAGAGCAATGGCGGCTTTGTGTGGGCGTGTAAAAACTATGACGGCGATGTGCAATCTGATGTGGTGGCGCAAGGCTTCGGTAGCCTCGGCCTCATGACCAGCGTGCTACTCACCCCCGATGGCAAAACGGTGGAGACCGAAGCGGCGCATGGCACCGTGACCCGCCACTACCGCGAGCACCAAGCGGGCAAGGAAACCAGCACCAACCCCATCGCCAGCATTTTTGCATGGACGCAAGGGTTGAAATACCGCGCGCGGTTCGATGGTACGCCTGAAGTGGCCGCGTTTGCTGATAAGCTGGAAAAAGCCACCATCGACACCGTGGAAGCGGGACAGATGACCAAGGATTTGGCGCTGCTCGTGGGTAAGGACCAGAAATACCTGAACACGCAGGATTTCATCAGTGCGGTGGCTGGTCGCCTCTAAAAGAAAACCCCGCTGGCCAATGTTACCAGCGGGGCTATTAGAGGACTCACTCGGCTAGCGGACGAAATACGCCCGCGCCGACGTTGTTATTTGATGGCGTTCAAGTGCGTTCTGAGCACTGGCAGCACATGGTAGATGGTCGAAACGCCCATCACGATGTACAGGACCGTCAAGTTCATGGTGCCAAAAATCGCTGGCAACAGACTGATCCCAAAGCCAGTCAGCGCAAAATGCAGACCGCCAAGAATTACGAGAAACAACGTTATAACATGAATCACTTTCATACTATTAACCTTACACTTTCTGAGGATTATCCTCACCTTCAATATAGCAAAAAACACGCAGGAAATCTGGTAAATTCGTAGCTGCGGCGCACCATAGCAGGGCGTTGCAGCATAGGTAAAATGTTGCAGATTTATTGTGGTGATGTTTGAGGCGCTTCGCGGGTGCTGCGGTGCAATGCGTGCGGGGTTTATATTGCGATGCGGTGGGTTTTTAGCCGCTATTGCAGGTGTTTCCAGCTGGCGCGGGTGTAGCTGATGGCGGTCGTGAAGGCGAGCAACGCCGAGAGATACAGCATGGGTAACGCCAGTGGGCGGAAGATGCGAACAATCATCACGTCGCCTTCGTTGCAGGCGTGGCTGAAGGCGGCGGCAAACGGAGCATCGCAAAAGAGTGGTGATGGCGCGGCCTGAAAGGCGAGTAGCCCAATGAGCGTACTGATGGTGACCATCTGCACCGCGGTCTTGATTTTGCCGCCACTGGAAACGGGCAGCTTGATGTGGCGGTTCGACAGGAATTCGCGCAGGCCCGAGATATACAGTTCGCGCAGCAAAATGACCGTAATGGGAAAGAAGAGGGGTGAGCTGGCGGCCAGTGAGCTATCGAACGCGGGGCTGGCGGTGCCACCCCCTTCGATCAGCACATAGATTAGCATGAGCGCGACGAGGAGTTTATCGGCCATGGGGTCGAGCAGCGCACCGATGGGGGAGACCACGTTCCATTTGCGGGCGAGGTAGCCATCGAAATAATCGGTGATGCTGGCCGCCACAAAAATGATGAACAGCGCGGTGTTCTTCCAGCTTGGGTTGATTAGCATAATGGCAAGGCAGGCGGGGACCGCCAGCACACGCGCGAATGTCAGCAGGTTGGGTATCTGCTGGCGGGTGAACATTTAGGCCGTGGCTGGCGCTTGGGTGCGCTGCTGGGTGTAGAGCGCCGCGAAATCCATCGGGTCGAGTTGCAGCGGCGGGAAGCCACCGTCACGCGTTAAATCGGCAATCACGCGGCGGGCGAAGGGGTAAAGCAGCTGTGCGCCTTGGATGAAAATGGCTTGCTCCATTTCCGCATCCGCAATGCCTTGCATTTCGAGTACGCCTGCATAGACGACATCGCACAAAAACACGGTGGTTTTTTCGGCCACTGCACGGGTGGCAATCTGGATGGAAAGCTCGAACACTTTTTCATCGAGCCGCTGCGCCGCAAGGTTGATGGAGACATCCATTGTGGGCGGTTCTTTGAGGTTGAAGATACTTGCAGGTGCCCGCGGATTTTCGAAGGACAAATCCTTGATATATTGCGCGCGCAGGAAAATGGCGGGTTTATCGGCGGCTGGGGTGGCAGCAGGTTCGGTCATGGGGTAAGCCTTTTTACGTGAAGCAATCCTTGTATTTATCGGCATTTTCTCTATATCAGTCGCGAGGCTCTGTCGACCCATAATTTGAACGAGGCGGGGCCCTTACGAAAGCGAGTGCGACATGGATGGTGGATTTCCGTACGGCGATATTATCGTCATTGGTGCGATTGCTGCATTTATTTTACTGCGCTACCGTGCCATGCTCGGCGAATCCCGTGGGCGCGACGAGGGCGATACCCCGCCGCCAACCCAATCAAGCACCGAATATGATCGCGTAATCCAGCTGCCTGTCACCCGCATGATTAGCCAGCCCGAAGTGAAAGAGGATGATTTTTCCTCAAAATATGGCTCGCTTGCTGAAACATTTGTCAAAATGCGTGGCCTTGATCGTGAATTCACGCCCGATGAATTTTTGCACGGCGCGCGCATGGCCTATGAAATGGTCATCACCGCTTTCACCAAGCGCGACCGCGATACGCTGAAAATGCTGCTGTCGGACGCGATGTTCAAGAGCTTTGCTCTCTCGCTTGATGAAGCGGAGAAAGAAAAACGCTTCAACGATACGACCTTACTTGCTATCAGCAAAGCCAGCATCAGCAAGGCGAAGCTGGTCGGTAGTCTTGCCACCCTCACAGTCGATTTCACCAGCGAGCAGATCCATCTGGTGCGCGACGAAACAGGCATCATCCTCGAAGGGGATGTCAGCGCCCGCCAAGTGGTGGAAGATGAGTGGGTGTTTACGCGCGATATGAAGAGCGCCAGCCCCAACTGGACGATTATTGAGACGTAGTCGTTGATTGAAGGGGGCTCTTTGCCCCCTACGCGCCAAGTGGCGCTGACCCCTGCCGCAAGCGGCTCGGGATGGAACCCTTCGCACCGCTAACCTACAAAGAGAGAGGATGCGCCCGCGCCTAGCACTCGTCTCACATAAATACGGCTCTTATGGTATATGTGTGCCCCACTATTTTCGCTAGCGCCATAACACACCTTTTATGGCATCATAGTCGCGCTCATTTTGCTTCCCAGCGGGCACGAACTTCATTATTCATGGGACATGAAAAAAATCATCGCCTCCCTCTCGTTCCTTCTCATCCTTTCCGCTTGCGCGGGGGATGCGACCAAACTCACCCCCACCACCTACAGCGCACTTAATGGTTGGGCGGATGACAGCCACGCGGCAGCGCTCTCGGTATTCACGAACTCCTGTGCGGCGAATGAAGGGCGCAGTAATGCGTACACCTCGAAATCGGAAGGCCCTATCGGCGTGCGCGAGAACTGGGCGCATGTGTGCCGCGTGGCGAATGATTTGGGACAGCCCACTGACGAACAGGCGCGCCAATTTTTCGAGACGAATTTTACGCCCTATCAGGTCGCCACTGAATCGAAATCGACAGGCCTGCATACGGGCTATTACGAACCGCTACTTAATGGCTCGCGTAAGCGTGTAGCGCCCTATCTTACCCCAGTACATGGGGTGCCCAGCGATCTGACTAAGCCCTATTATTCGCGCGAGGAAATTTTGGAAGGCCAAAGCAATGCGCCGGTGCTGCTCTATGTCGATGACCCCGTGATGCTGTTCTTTTTACACGTGCAGGGGTCGGGCAAAGTGCGCCTAACGGACGGTAGTATGGTCGGCCTGCAATACGCGGCGCAAAATGGCTATTCCTATGTGCCGATCGGGCGGATTTTGAAAGAGCGTGGCGAGCTTCCCAAGCCTTCCATGCAGGGCATTCGTGATTGGTTGCACGCGCACCCACGTGAGGCCGACGAGGTGATGAACACCAACCCATCCTATGTGTTCTTCAAGCTTTCCGCTGGGGATGAGTATGCCAAGGGAGCGCAGGGGATTTCGTTGACGCCGCTGCGCTCAATCGCAGTGGATGATGACCGTGCTACCTATGGGGTGCCCACCTATTTGGACACCTACATGACCCAATTTGGCAGCAGCAACCAAGTGAAATTGCGCCGTTTATTTGTGTCGCAGGATACGGGTGGGGCGCTTAAGGGCCCTGCGCGCGTCGATATTTTCTTTGGCCGTGGCGAGCAGGAAGAATGGCAAGCAGGCCACCAAAACGCCCAAGGCAACACCTATTGGCTGCTGCCCGTGGCCGAGGGTATGAAGCTGCGCGATGGACTACCCATTGAGGTGGATGACGAACCGCCACCTGCTGATATTATTCCATGAAGAAGCCGCGCCTGCCCACGGAGCAAGAACTAGCCGAGTGGCGCGAGAGCAATCGTGGAACCAAGCTGCAAAAAAAAGTTGCTCATCACACGCCGCCTTCACCTGCCGCTGTGCGGCCTGCGCCAACCCAAACATCCCATGGGGAGCATGTTTCTGCCCCGCCCAAACGCACGGGGTTAAAGGCCCCCCTAGCATCGCTCGATGCTCGCGAAGCCAAGCGTGCATTTAAGCCCCATGCGCACATCGAGGCGACGCTGGATCTGCACGGGCTTACGAAGCTCGAGGCCTATGTGCGGGTGCAGCAGTTTGTAATGCGGGCGCACTGCACTGGCCGCCGCCATGTGACCATTATTACGGGCAAGGGCCGTGCGGGCGAGGCAGGCGTGCTGCGAACCAACCTGCCGCATTGGCTCAATGAACCCGCCCTTCGCCCCCTGATTTCGGCGTTTGCCACTGCGCGTGCAGAAAAAGGCGGCCATGGCGTGACGCATGTGCTAATAAAGCGGTCATCATGAACGCAAACGCACCAGCTCCTCATATCCTTGTGGTCGATGACGACGAACGCCTGCGTGCGCTGCTGCAGAAATATTTGGGCGAGCAGGGCTTCTTTGTTTCGACCGCCGCGAACACCGCCGATGCTGAGGAAATTCTTTCGGTATTTACAGTCGATGGGGTGGTGTTGGATGTGATGATGCCAGGGGAAACCGGCATAGCCTATGCAAGCCGCCTGCGTGGGCGCGATGGCGCGCCGCCCGTGTTGTTGCTGACCGCCCGTGGCGAGGCCGATGACCGCATTGCGGGGCTTGAGGCAGGCGCCGCGGACTATTTGGGCAAGCCCTTTGCGCCCAAGGAGCTGTTACTGCGTTTAGAGAATATCATTGCCCGCGCACGCGCGCAGCAAGCAGCCAAGCGTGCGGTGCGCTTTGGGGATTACCGTTTTGATATCGCGCAGGGGCGACTGACGTATCATGACCAGCCCGTGTACCTTACCTCGAGTGAATCCGATTGTCTGCGGATCTTGGCGGAATCGGCGGGCACGCCCGTGAGCCGCGACACCATGGCAACCACGCTGGGGGATGTGACCAACGAGCGCTCGGTGGATGTACAAATCAATCGCCTGCGGAAAAAAATCGAGCCGCAACCCGGTAAGCCAATTTATCTGCAAACCATTCGCCATGCGGGGTATGTGCTCTATGCCGAATTTGCGTAAACGTCGTCGTCGCTTTAGCCTCAAGGCGCTTTTCCCCAGCAATTTATTTGCGCGGGCGCTGCTGATTTTGGTGCTGCCGATGCTGATCTCGCAACTGGTGATTGCCCATATTTTCTATGACCGCCACTGGGGCAGTGTGTCGCGCAATATGGCCAATTCCGTGGTGGGGGATGTGGCGTGGATCTACCAGAATTATGTCGAGACGCGCGCGAATTTCGATGCCCAAACCGCGCTCGATAAAACCCAAGCCTTGGCGAAACAACTCGGGGCGGAAGTGTGGGTGGATGAAGCTTCGACACAGCGGGTGGATGCCGGCCGTGGGCGCAAAGAATTCCCCAATCTGTATGCGGGGCTGAAGCAACGTATCGATGGGCCCATTGCCCTGAAGTTGAATGATGAAATGGAGTTGGTGCAGGCGCGCATTGGGTTGGCATCGGGTGTGCTGAATGTGGGCATCAACCGTAAAGCACTGACCAGCCCCACGACGATGATTTTTCTGCTCTGGATGGCGGGTACATCGCTACTCACCACCCTCATTGCTACGCTGTTTTTGCGTAACCAAGTGAAGCCCATTGTAACCCTTGCCCGTGCGGCGGAACGGCTGGGATTAGGGCAGGATGTTGCCGATTTTAAACCGCGTGGTGCAAGCGAAGTGCGCCGTGCGGGTAGGGCATTTTTGGTGATGAGCGAGCGCATCCGCCGCCATGTGCAAAGCCGCACTGAAATGCTGGCAGGCATCAGCCACGATTTACGTACGCCACTGACGCGTATGCGCCTCGAGCTGGAACTCGCCACCATGGATGCGGTGACGCGCAGCGCGCTGAGTGGTGATATCGACGAGATGGGCAAGATGATCGACGAGTACCTCGATTTCGCGCGTGGTGATGCGGGCGAGTTACCCGAGCCAATGGAAGTGAATAGTCTGCTCGTTGATATTGTTAGCGACTATGAGCGCAGCAAACGTGCGGTGACTTTTGAAGAGGGGGCGGCCGTGGTGCTGATGCTGCGTCCGCAAGCCATCCGCCGTGCGCTGACCAACCTGATCGATAACGCCCTGCGCTATGGCGGCGGCGAGGCCACGCTGACGCTGGAGCCAAGCGCCACCTTTGTGCGTATCAAGGTGACGGATGTGGGCAAGGGCATCCCCGAGGCGGAGCAAGAAACCGTGTTCAAACCCTTCACGCGGCTCGAGCCTTCACGCAATACGCAAACGGGTGGAGTGGGGCTGGGCCTTTCCATCGCCCGCGCAGTGGCGCAAAGCCATGGCGGCGACGTGACGCTTGAAAACCAGCGCGATGCGGCGGGCAAGGTGACTGGCTTGGAGGTGACCTTACGGTTGCCACGTGCGGTACAGCCTACACCATAAAAAACGCCACCAAATTACTCTGGTGGCGTTTTCGTCCAAGTATGGATGAAAGCGAACTAGGCCGCTTTTTTCTTAGCCGTTGTCGAGGTGGCCGTAGCGGTCAGCTCTTCAATCGATTGCGATGCACGGCGGTTCAGTTTGTCGAACGCTTCGAGGTTCGATTTGGTGCACAGCTCGTAAATTTCGCGCAGGTTGTTGAACGACGACTCGAACACCGATTTCGCAAGTTCAACTTGCTTGGTGGTGTTGATTTCTGGCGAACCGTTGACCAGCATATCCTTGCAGGTCTTCAGCGTCTTTTCAACTTGTGCACGTGCAAGCTCGGCCTGACGACGGGTGATAGCTTGGCAGCTCTCGGTCAGGGTTTGGCTAGCAGCGGTGCACGCTTCAGCATTTTTACGGCCAACGCTGATAACTTGGTTGACGTCGAACGATGGAACGGTGCCGAGGCTTGGGGCTTTGAATTGGCTGAACTGTTTCATCATGTCAGCAAATGGGTTCTCATAGGCCATGGGTATCTCCTGATTATTTTGGTTCATGAATCTTCCTGCAGACTCATGCTGCGGTGCAATATAGGGAGACAATCATGGGTTGTCAAGCCCCTTTTGTGCAGTGCAACATTTTTACCAAAAATCAACTACCTGATAAGTCGCGTGAGCGCTTGGCAGCGGCCAGTGTGGCGGCCTTAATGATGGAATCGAATTTACCTTCGGTGAGTGCCAAAAGAGCCGCCTCGGTGGTGCCGCCTTTGCTGGTAACTTGGGCGCGCAAGGTGGCGGGTGATTCGTTGGATTGGTCGGCCAGCAGTGACGCGCCCCGCAGTGTTTGGGTGACAAGCGCTCGCGCAAGTTCAGGTGACAAACCTTGTTCGGTGGCGGCGGCAATCAGTGCCTCCATGAACGCGAAAACATAAGCTGGCCCCGAACCCGAAATGGCTGTCACGGCATGGAGCTGTTCTTCAGCCTCGACCCATGCCACTGCACCAATGGTGGTGAAGATTTTTTCGGCGACACTGCGCGATGCAGCATCGAACGCGGGCGCACACAACACACTCATGCTTTCGTGAATCATGGCGGGTAGGTTGGGCATCACCCGCACCGCGCGTGGGCTGATGGCATGAAGCGCCGCAAGCGGGATGCCTGCCATGATGGAAATGACGAGGGGGGTGGTATCGCCCAATGCCGATTTCATCTCGCTTGTGTAGTTTGCAAATTGTTGTGGCTTGATGGCGAGCAGGTAGGCATCGGCTTTGGGGGCATCCGACAGCCGCGTAAAGTTCGGGATGCCATGCACTGAAAAAGCATTGCGCCGTGCCTCGTCGGCCTCGACCACATTTACCGAGAAATCGGGTGTACTGTGCAAGGCGCGGGCAATCGCCCCGCCCATGTTTCCGCCGCCAATAATGAGAATAGAGTGGTTCATAGTCGCCGTTGGGTTCTGATTAATCGAACAGACTGCTGACCGAGCTTTCCTCAGAAATGCGGCGAATTCCCTCGGCCATCAGCGGTGCGATGGAAACGATGCGGATGTTTTTGCATTGCTTCGCGGCATCCGTCAGGGCGATGGAATCGGTGACGACGAGCGAGGTGAGTTTGGATTTGCTGACACGCTCGATAGCGGGGCCCGAAAGCACGCCGTGGGTGACATAAGCCGACACGGATTTGGCACCTTTTTCAAGCAGCGCATCGGCCGCGTTGCACAGCGTGCCCGCGGTATCGACAATGTCATCGAACAAAATACAATCGCGGCCCGCCACATCGCCGATGATGTTCATGACCTCGGACGCGTTGGCGCGTTCGCGGCGTTTATCGACGATGGCCAGATCGGCGCCCAGCTTGCCCGCGAGCGAGCGGGCGCGCACCACGCCACCCACATCGGGCGAGACAATGACAACGTTCGAGAGGTCGGCATATTGTGCTTTGATGTCATCGACAATCACGGGGCGGGCATAGAGATGGTCGAGCGGAATATCGAAAAAGCCTTGGATTTGGCCCGCGTGCAAATCGACCGTCAGCACGCGGTTGGCGCCTGCGGTGGTGATGAGGTTGGCGACGAGCTTGGCGGTAATAGGGGTGCGGGGGCCTGGTTTTCTATCCTGCCGCGCGTAACCGAAATAAGGAATCACCACCGTGATGCGGCGCGCACTGGCACGCTTTAGGGCATCGAGCGTGATCATCAATTCCATCAGGTTTTCGTTCGCAGGGGCGCTGGTCGATTGGATGAGGAACACATCCTCGCCGCGCACGTTCTCTTGCACCTCGACAAAAATTTCGGCATCGGAAAAGCGGCGAATGGTGGCTTCGGTGAGCTTGACCCCCAAATAATCGGCCATGGCCTTAGCGAGGGGTTGATTACTGTTTCCGGCGATGAGTTTCATGGGGCAAACCTTTAGCGTCAGGAGGGGCAGTAGCCGTTTAGCCGATAATGACGGCGGACGCAATCCGAGATGACAAACACCCAGTTGAGGGTTAAAGGTTGCGTATGACAGATCTACCCACCACCCTGATTACGGGCGCAGGACGCCGCATTGGCGCGGCGTTAGCGCGCCATTTGGCCGCCCGTGGCCACAGCCTTGTGCTGCATTACCACAGCTCGGGTGCTGAGGCAGAAGCACTCGCGGCTGAGTTGCGCGAAGGCGGAACACACGTAACGCTGGTGCGGGCGAACCTTGAGGATGTGGCATCGCTTGCGGATTTTTGGAAGGGCTTACCGCCCGTTACCACCATCATCCATAACGCGTCGCGCTACACGCGCGATAAGCTGGAGAATTTTTCGGTTGCTGATTTGCAGGCGCATTTAGCGGTGAATTTGGAAGCACCGCTCATCCTCACCCAAGGCTTCATGGCGCAATTGCCAATGGGTGCCGCGGGCAATGTGGTGGTGCTGGGCGATGATGCGTTGGGCTGGAGTATTTCCCCCGAATTTTTCAGCTATGCGGTGAGTAAGCATGCATGGGTATCGACCATCGAACTACTCGCCGCTGCGGTGGCACCACGCGCGCGCGCGAACGTGATTGCTCTAGCACCTACCTTACCAAATTTGAATGACCCCGAGGGTCTGTTCGCCCGCCTTGCGGCACAAGCGGCGCTGAAGCGCACGGGCGATGTGGCCGATGTGCTGGCGGCGGTGGAGTATCTGCTGGGCGCGATTGGCACCACAGGGCAAGTGCTGCATTTGGGCAATGGCATGGCGACAGCGCTTAAGCGTGGGTAGCACGATGAATGATTCCCAACCATCCGCCCCTGTCATCGGCCTTGAGGCATTGAAGGCGGCGCTCAAAGGCGTTCCAACGGCACCTGGGTGCTACAAGATGATCGATGCGGCTGGCAAGATTCTCTATGTCGGCAAGGCGAAGAACCTCATCAATCGCGTCACCAGCTACACCAACATCAATAACCTGAATAACCGCATCATGCGGATGGTGGGGCAGGTGGCGATGGTGGAAATTATCACTACCAAGAACGAGGCCGAGGCGCTGCTGCTGGAGTCGAGCCTCATCAAGCGGCATATGCCGCGCTATAATGTGTTGCTGAAGGACGATAAATCTTTCCCCTATATTAGGGTCGATACGACGCACCCGTTCCCGCGGATTGAAAAACATCGCGGCGCGCAGAACAAGGCGGGGGAATATTTTGGCCCGTTCGCGAATGTGCTGGCGCTGAACCAAGCGATGGCGCTGTTACAAAAAATATTCCTCCTGCGGCCATGCCCTGACACGATTTTCAAAAACCGCTCGCGCCCGTGTTTGCAATACCAGATCAAACGCTGCACCGCGCCATGTGTGGGGTATGTGACCGAGGCGCAGTATGCTGAACAAATCAATAAAGCGCGGGATTTTTTGAAAGGCCGCAGCCGCGAAGTGCAGGAAAAATTCAGCGCGGAAATGAACGCAGCGAGCGAGGCGATGGAATATGAAAAAGCGGCGATGTTGCGTGACCGTATCCGCGCCCTGACGCAAGTGCAGCAAGAGCAAGGCCTGCGTGTGGCGGGGTTGAAGGATGCGGATGTGATTGCGTTAGCGCGCCGCGGCGACAAGAGCGTGGTGCAGGTGCATTTTTATCGTAACGGCAGCCATTTCGGGAACCAGAGTTTCCACCCCCGCCACAGCGATGATGTGCCCGATAGTGAAGTGATGTCGGGCTTTTTGGGGCAATTTTATCAAGCACATTTGCCGCCGAGCGAGATATTGCTCAGCCGTGGGTTTG
>CAUJIC010000040.1 GCA_963205305.1 Pseudomonadota bacterium
AACCTACACGCTCAGCGAGCGTGGTGTAGCTAATGGTTTCGCCGTGGGGGATGCGCGCAATTTCGAGCCACACGGCGCGTTGTAAATGCGTGCCTTCCGCCAAATCATACGGAATTTTTAGGCGTGCGCCGTTGTTCAAATAGCGGTCGATTGCTGCGGCCGTGGTCGAAAAAAATCCGTCGAGCTCCATCAAAGTGGGCTTGGGCGGCTGGCTGAATTTTTTGCTTAAATGCTCCGAGGCTTCTTCATCGGTTTTGAGTAGCGTCAGGTAGCGCAGTCCGCGGCTACTCGCCACCAACAACAATTTGCCAATCGCCGAGTCGTGGGTGGTGTAATAGAGTGTGTCGGTCATGGCGAACTCCTTCACGCACTCGCGCGCGCAGCGGCGGCGATTTTTTTGTTCAAATAATCCATAATCTCTTTGCTCAGCGCCCGCACTTCTTCAGCGGCCAGCGAGTTCGGCTGCGCCTCGGTGACGCCGTAACCTTGCATCATGCTGCCCGCGAAAATAACGCGGTTACCGAAGCGGTTGGCGGTCAGTCCTACCATCTCGCCTGAGATAGCTTCGGTCAGTTTTGCTTGCGGGTGCACGCGGTTAAGCACCATCTTCACGGGCACGCGCTCTTGCTTACAAATTTGTATCGTCGCGCTCGTTGCCCACACATCCATGGGGCTGGGCTGAAGCGGAATCACCACCAAATCTGCCGCGCGGATGGCAGTGCGTGCCTCAGCATCCGTATGCGGGGGCGAATCAATCACAATTAAATCATGCGTGTGGCGCAGGCGGTCAATCTCGCTGCGCACGCGCCAGCCCGAAATCGAGGAAAAGGTGAGGTTGCTTTCGCCCTCGCCAAGCCGTGCCTCGCGCACATTGTGCCATTGGGTGAGTGAGCCTTGGGGGTCGGTGTCGATGATGGCGACCTTGCGACGCCCGCTAGCCGCCCACGCGACAGCCAAATGCGCCGCCATTGTGGTTTTCCCTGCGCCGCCTTTTTGCTGTGCAATCGTTATGATTCTTGCTACCACAGCACTACCTTGTTTTTCTACTTGCCGAGCGACTTCTGGCGGGGGTCAAATGTGGTTTGCTTTCCCACCAGCTTCACTTAATGTAAACCTACAACAACCACTATATATTGTCAATGGAACGCCCTAAAATACTACATATAGACATTTCGCTTGTGGATAACGCTGTAACCCTTTGGCAAAAGGGGGGGCTGGTCGCCATGCCAACCGAGACCGTCTATGGGTTGGGTGCGGATGCAACGAATGGCGAAGCGGTCGCGCGTATCTATAGTGTCAAATCACGTCCGCAGTTTAACCCGCTGATTATCCACGTGGCGGATGCCCGCGCCGCTTGCCGCTATGTCGAGTGGAACGACACCGCCGACTTGTTGGCCGATGCGTTTTGGCCGGGGCCACTGACCATGGTGCTCAAGCGCCGTCCGCGTTCGCGCATCAGCGAATTGGTGAGCGCAGGGGGCGAGACCCTCGCGGTGCGCGTGCCATCGCACCCAGTCGCCCAACAACTTCTCCAAGCGTTCAACGGTGCCATCGCCGCGCCAAGCGCGAACCGCAGCGGACGTGTTAGTCCCACTACGGCGGAACATGTGCGCGAGGAGCTCGCGGGCGATATGCCGCTCATCATCGATGGTGGTGCCTGCGAGGTGGGGCTCGAATCCACCGTGCTCGATGTATCGGGCGAGCATCCCGTCATTTTGCGTTCAGGGAGTGTGACGCAAGAGATGATTGAAAAAGTGCTCGGCAAGAAACTCGCCACGCAGCACACTCCAGTTGCCCCGAACAACGCTGCTCACAAATCCCCTGGCCAACTCGAATCGCATTATGCGCCCTCCATCCAAGTGCGCCTGAATGCGAGTAATGTCGCGGCAGATGAAGCTTTGCTGGCCTTTGGCGCGGCGCCTCTCACGGGTGCTGGCAAAACGCTCAACCTTTCACCCAGTGGCAACCTCATTGAGGCTGCGGCGAATTTGTTTGCCTATATGCGCGCGCTGGATGACACGAAATTCCGCGCCATCGCCGTCATGCCCATCCCGAACGAGGGCATCGGCATCGCCATCAATGATCGACTTCAACGCGCGGGGGCTCCACGATGAATAAGCAACTCGTTTCGCTGGTTGCATTTATCGCGCTGGTGATTTTAGGGCTGGTTTTGCCCAGTCAGCATCAAAGTTTGCCAAAAAACTCCGCGCCCCAGCTCGAAGACAGCAGTAGGGTAGTAGAGAGCGACACGCGCGATGAGCAGCAAGCAAAGCCCAAACGCATTTCCTCAAGTGAGTTCACCTCACCCGCAGGCATTCGTTATGGCAAGGATTGGTCGGGCAAGTTCGATACGCGCATCGCGCACATCATGGCGCATACGCGGCCAGACCCCAGCAAACCCAAGCACTCCGTTTTTATCGAGAAGGAGCAAGTCGCCATCATCGCTCTGCTCGACGAGGCATGGAAGAAGCGCGGACCACCAGAAAAGCAAGGCAGCGGCCGTGGCCGCGAAGTGTTTGAGGTGGACATGGGGCGCGTAGTGGGCACCGAGGGTGAGCGCCACATCCGCATAGTTGTCGAAGCCGACTCCGCCGATATTGTCACCGCGTACCCTGTCAGGTAGCTCATGAAAACACACGCACAACATTGGTGCCCCGAATGTGACCAAGGCTGGGTCGAGCGCGTGAGCATTGCGCCCATGCATCAAAAAGGCTGGCTCTGCGCCGAGTGCGAGGCATTCTGGCCATTCGCCAGCGCTAAATCCATTGGCAGCAAACCGTTCGTCCAGTTCGGCGTGTGGGCGAAGGAGCAGGGCGGCGATGTGGTGGTGGAGCGTTAGACGCTACTCCAACACCACTAGCGTCACTCTCACCTTTTTATTGGGCGCCAAGCCTTCCGCTTTACGCACCGCGAGTTTCAGGGTTATATTTAACGACTCTAATTCCTTGTAAGGAAAAATCGACGTTTTCCATGTGGTGCTGCCGATAGTGACTTGCACACGCACCGAGCCCCAGCCGCGGCGAGGGCCAATGATGAGCGCTTTAATATCCTTCGCGGTCTGCTTAGGCAGGGTGATGAAATGCCACGCGCCTTGGCCTTGGTAGATCCAGAGTGGGGCGCTGAATTGGTGCTCGATGTGGGGAATCATAATGCCGCCACATCCGCCTCGCTCAACCCCAGCGCCGCGAGGATGCCGCGCGCTTTGGTGAGGGTTTCGCGCCATTCATCCTCGGGGGTGGAATCGGCCACAATGCCACCGCCGACTTGGAATTCGAAGCGGTTACCATCGATAATGAGTGTGCGGATGACGACAGAAAGGTCGCACGTATCGCCGCCGCCGAACCAGCCAATCGCGCCGCTATAGACTCCGCGCTCCAGCTTCTCCTGCGCGGCACACCACTGCATCGCTGCAATTTTCGGTGCGCCCGTCATCGACCCCGCGGGGAAGCAGGCGCGCACGGCATCATATGCGCTCACGTCTGCCCGCTTTTTCGCGCGGATGGTGGAGATGAGGTGGTGAATCGTGCGGTAGGAATAGAGCTTCGATTGCTCGATAACTTCCACACTCATCGACTCGCTCGCGCGTGACAAATCGTTACGCATCAAATCAACAATCATCAAATTCTCGGCATGATTTTTGGTGCTGGTGGCGAGCGCCGCGCGGATTTTTGTGTCCTCCGCTTCATCCGCCACGCGCCGCGCGCTACCTTTGATGGGGCGTGTGGTCATCACGCCGCTTGCATCAACGCTCAAAAAACATTCGGGGCTGGAGGAGAGAATGGCGCTGCTGCCATGGCGGATATAGGCGCTGTAAGGCGCGGGGCTGGCCTCGCACAGTTTGGCAAAGAGGGCGAAGCTATCGGGCGCGGCATCAAACTCACCAAAAAATTTGCGGGTGATGTTGGCCTGATAAAAATCCCCCGCATGGATGCGTTCGATGGTTGCAGCAACGCTTTGCTCATACTCCGCGCGGGTGAGGTTGGAGGCGAGTTTGAAAACAGTGAGTGGTGCGTGGTACGTGGTGTGCGGTGTGGCAACGGGTTGCGCATTCGTTGATTGATACAGCGAAACCAGTTGTTGTTCATGATCAAACCGAAACAACGCGCCATAACGCACGAGTCGAAAATCGGGTAGGCTTACTGGGCTTTTGTCGCCGTGCGTGTCATCCTCGCGCATGCCGTAACCGAGATAGCCAACCCATAGCGGCAACCCATCGGTGCTGCTGGGCAGGGGCGGAAGTTGCGCCCAATCATCACCTGATTTTTCTTCAAGCGGATTGAGAAAAAGATAACTCAGTTTGCCTGTAAACTCTTCATGTAATCCCGAATAGAGCAACGCCATATCCACGCCAGCGTGTTGTGCGGCGAGGGCGAGGGGCTCCTGCCACGGCAGGGTTTCGGCCAGTTGCCAGCTCATGTATTCACCCATTGCTGGCGATGCGTGGCAACATAGGCGGTGCGGTCAGCATCGATCCTCTCACGGATTTCGCGGATGAGCGGGTGTGCGCCATCGAACTGTTTATTATTGGGCACAAGGCTGGCAATTGGCCGCATACCCAGCCGCGCATTGCTGATGAAGGTAGCATCAGCAGATGCGAGGCTGCTCATATCCGCCACTACTTCTTCAATCAGCGTAGGTGATAGCCGCAGGATGGCCGCGCGGGTGGTGCCTGCAAGGCAGGCGGTGCTGAGCGCGGGGGTAAAGATTGTATTTCCCTTAATCCAAAAAATATTACCACTCGCGCACTCGCTGATTTTGCCGTCATGCGTTAGCATCAGTGATTCATCGCAGCCATGGTCACGTGCTTCCATCAGTGCCAACGTGCTGCCAATGCCTTGCGCGAGTTTATGATTGGCGGGCAGGGTGCTTAAGGCTGGGCGGGTGATGGTGCTGAGCCAAAGTTTGAGCGGTTTTTCGGGCAGTATTGTGGCGGGGACGGTTTCCATCACCCATGTTGCTTGAATATCAGCGTTTGGCATATAGCCACGGCTGCCCACGCCGCGAGAGACTGCAATGCGTAGGAATCCACTCGTGGCGTTGTTTTTATGAATCAGTTGGCGCGTGGTGGTTGCCCAATCAATATCTGGCGCGGTAATCCGCAGCGCGGCTAAGCCAGCTTGCAGACGGCTCAGGTGCGCCTCCCACTGATACGGCACACCATCCACCAGCCGAATTGTTTCGAAAACGCCATCGCCGAAGCGAAAGCCGCGGTCGGCCACGCTGATAGTCGCTTGGTCGGCAGGCACAAACTGGCCGTTGATGCAGGTGATGGATTTCTCGCTCATGGGCTTGCTATATAGGTAATTTTGCGCCAATACACTAGCATTTAGAGGATACAGTGATGACGCATTATGCCCATATGGTTTCGGTCAACCGCTTGCAGGCGCACGCGCATTTGGGTTTTTACACGGGCGAGCGCGCAAACCCTCAGCCTGTGGAGGTTTGCTTCCGCCTTTATTACCCTGAAGCGCCCGCACACACCGCCGATGATGAGGCGGATTTCATTGATTATGGCCAATTGTGCAAAGTGCTGACGGATCTTATCGCCACCCGCAGCTTTAAGCTGGTGGAGTTCATGGGCAGCGAGCTTTTTCGCCATTTGCGTGCGGATCTGGATGCGCGTGGTGCCTCGCATATTAGGCTGTGGCTGCGCCTCAACAAAATTGCCGCGCCGCTGCCGGGGCTCATTGGTGGCGCCAGCTACACGCACTGCGATTTGCCGCCCAATGCCACGGTTTCCACTCACAGCTAGGGTGCGTCATGATTCTTCTCGCCCTTGGTAGTAATCTCGGAAAACGCGAGGAATATCTCGCGCAGGCACGCACCGTGCTCGAAATGTTCGATGTGAGTATCCGCCGCGAATCGAGCATTATCGAAACGCCCGCCTTGATGCCCGAGGGGGCGCCCGCAGATTGGAACATTCCATTCCTCAATCAAGTATTGCGGGTAGAAACACATTTATCGCCGCTCGATTTGCTAAGCTGCATCAAACATATCGAGGCCGATTTGGGCCGCAAACCTGCCTCGCGCTGGGCACCGCGCGAGATTGATATTGATATTTTGGCCTATAACGATGTGCTGATGGTGGACGACTTGCTTACTCTACCGCATCCGCACATGGATTCGCGGCGTTTTGTGCTGGCGCCACTGGCTGAAATTGCGCCCGCGTGGGTGCACCCCATTTATGGCAAAACAGCGGCGGAGTTGCTGGCGGAGCTGCCCGCATGAACCGCCCAGCCCTCATGGGAATTGTGAACGTGACGCCCGATTCATTCTCGCGTGATGGGGTGATGGCAGATGATGCGATTCGCCACGCCCAGAGCCTGATGGTGGATGGCGCGGATATTCTTGATATCGGTGCGGAATCCACACGGCCAAAGGCAACGCCCCTCACGGCGGATGAAGAATGGCTGCGCCTTGGCACCGTGCTGGAAGGCATCATTGCGCGCGATTGGCGCCCGCGTGTGCGCCTGAGTGTGGATACGCGCCACGCCCAAACTGCCGCGCGTGCCTTGGCGCTTGGGGTAGAGATCATCAACGATGTGGGCGGGCTTGCCGACCCAGCGATGGCTGAAATTTTGGAGGAGCATGGCTGCGATATTGTTGTCATGCATGCACTTTCCATTCCTGCCGACCCCGCGATTACCTTGCCCGAGGGATGCGATGTGGTGGCGGAAATTTTAGCATGGAAGGCGTGCATTACCGAGCACGCCTCATCGCGCGGTATTGGCGCTGAACGGTTGATTTACGATGCAGGTATTGGCTTTGGCAAAACGGCGGAGCAATCACTGGCCTTAGTAAATGCAGCAGAAACCCTAGTGAAAAGCGGTGGGCGCTGGTTGTTTGGCCATTCGCGCAAATCATTTTTAAAACTGGTGACGGACGCGCCTGCGCAAGAGCGCGACGAAGCGACGCTGAAGTTTTCCGCGCAACTGGCCGAGGCAGG
>CAUJIC010000041.1 GCA_963205305.1 Pseudomonadota bacterium
GCGCCTATTCCCAAGACAAGAGAACGGGTGATTTTCATGTGCCTGATAATCGTGTCAGGCAGGGTATGTTTAACCGCGAAAACCCAGAATATGAACGCGCCATTGATAACCTAGTGGGTCGCGATGGAAAAATTACTGTTACCGAGGAAGTGCGCCACAAGGGCATCACGATTCCTGCGGGCCAGTATGAGGTTGCCTCGTTTGAGAAGCAGTTGCTTGTTGCTAACCTGACCGATGATAAGACGCTAAATCCTACTGCCCCATTGGCGGCAAACCAAAATGGGGTGGCTTCAGCAGCCCGTGTGTTGGATGCACAATCGGATGTGCCAGTGCAGGGCAACGACCCGCGCAAAGCCATGCAGGCCTATATTGGCCAAGTGACCGAAAGAAAAAACGCGGATGAGAACCTGTTGCCAACAGTAGATGGCATGGTTGTGTTGCCGAAAGGTAAATATCCAACAGGTGAGCTGGATTCAAAAGGCCACCCTGTCACGATTGTCATTCCGGATGGAATTGTGCTGAAGCCCGATAACGTGCAGAAGTATATTGAACAGCATCTGAAGCGTGCAGGGCTTGAAATTTCGCAAGGGCATCCCGCAAATGAAGCGCCTGCAGCAGCGGCTAATCCCGAAACACCAGCTGTTGCCGCTAAACCACAAACCGACGCACCCGCGAAGCTAGCGGCGAAGGCGGATGAGCATGGGCATACGGAAAGCAAGACGGCTGCTGTCGATGCGCCCTCGGTTGATCCTAAACATATGAGCAAAGTAGATGCGCAGAAGCTGCAAGCAGAGATGATTAAGCTTGGTTTGGATACTGGCCAGAAACCCGGTGTGGTGCATGACGGCCATGCCGATACAGCTAAGCTTGATGGTGTTATTGGCCCTAAAACCACTGCCTCACTCGAGAAATTTGCTAAAGAGCACAACATGAAGCCCGAGCAAGTTGCTGCGGTACTGATGAGTGGCGATGAGCAAAAAATTGCGGCGATGATGGGTGCAAAACCAACTGTTGCAGTAGCATCAGGTCGGAGCAGTATTGATCAGAATAACATCGATGCTGGTGCTACGCCTGCTTCTGCAGCCGTTGCGGTTGCAGCCGCAGCGCCAAAAGCAGCCGAAGTGTTTGATAAGCACGATGCAATGCAGGCTGCTGCCGCTGCGAAATTTGACGCACCAGCGCCAGCATTGAAGACGGCTGAAGCGCCAGCTAAAAAAGAAACACCAGCGGTTGCCGCAGCTCCAGCTGAACAACCTACTGCACCAGCGCAGAAAGTCTCTGGGCCAGATAACTCACTTGCTATGGCAGCACGTGACGCAGCGGCAGGAGACAAGTTAGCATTCGCGGATAGGGCGCCGACACGTGACCCCGCTACGAAGGAGCAACTGGCTGGCCAACTTGGTAAAATCCTTGAAGCCTCGTCGCAGAATCGTGATGATGAGATCCGCAAATATGCAGATCTTGTTAAGAGCGCTGCTCCGATTCAAGTGGGACAAGGTGAGACTCTCACACTCACGACGCATAAAACAACGGTTAAATCGGCTGATGGCCAGGTCATTGTCAATGCGGGTGATGCCAAGGGCGCTGTTGAGATGGATAAAGCGGGCACGATCAATCCAAAAGATTTCGCCCGCGAAGTTACCATCAATGCAAAGACTGCGGATACGGCAAATCTGAACCAGTTGTTGACGCGTATTGAGGCAGAAGTGAATCGCGAGTTGCGTGGGAGGTCGGGTGCTCAGGCACTTTCGAATCCGAACATGCAGAAAGCGGTTGAAGCTGCACCAGCCACAAAAGAGGCTTATGGCACATTAGATGGTGCCAGCGGTAAGCCTGAAGTTGCATGGCGCAGTATGAAAGATCTTACCTCGGATCAGATTACGGCAGCGAAGGATTTAGTTGCGGTGATGAGCAATAAATCGGCATCGCCTTCGGCTAAGATTGAAGCCGCTGCGAACGCCGAAAAAGCAGGTGTTGATCTTAAACAACTCGAGTACAAAGCTGTAGGCGCAAAAGATCACGCAATTGTGGCCAATGAAGTAGGCGCAATCAAGGCGCAATCTTCTCGTGCTGCAGCAGAAGTATCGGCTGTATTTGCTGCGTCATCGTTTGGCGGATCGGAAGCGCCTGCGCAATCGACCGCACAGCAGCAAGCACGCGAGCAAACGCAGACGCTTGCATCGAGTCGTGCGGAGGTGGATTTCAATGATCTGCCGAAGCAGAACTTGCCGAACCTCAAACAAGGTCAAGGTACTAGCCGTAGCGCCTAAGCGTTCAGGCTTTTGATTGAACACCAAGGCCGAGGTTGCTAACGTGACCTCGGCCTTTTCTTTTGTGGAGTGTTTGTGAGCCTTATCCCGACATCTGCTGATTCGCCCATCCTCAAAATTGGGGCGGTGGTGCTGCGTGTTGGTGGGCAAGTGCTGGTGATTCAGCCCAAGCCCAAACATGCGGGCGAGATTCCGCCATTCGTGCTGCCGCGTGGCAGCCGCCAGTATCAGGATGCGAATGGTGGTTGGCACGATGCGCGCGATGTAGCAACGGGCGAGAAATACGCAGCGATGCTGGAGCCATTCACCCGCGCGTTGGCGCGTGAAGTGGAGGAAGAAGCGGGCGTGACCGAAGCGATGCTGGCGCGTGCGGATGTGCACGAGTTGGGGAGGCTGGAATTTCAATCACGCAGCAAGGGTGTGTACCCTATCTATTGGTTTGTGGTGCGGCTGGATGAGGCGGATGCGGCAAACTTAGCGGATACTATTCCCGAGGATGCTCTGGGTGTTCGCTGGGCAACGCTTGATGCGATTAAGGCGATGGCAGCACGCGGGGAATTTTCGGCAGGGTATATAGCTGTTATCGAGGCCGCGCTACGCCTGCCACACTAACCCAAAGCCACCACGGTGGGGCACCACTTTCGCGGTCAGCTTGCCCTCGAGCAAATCCTTCGCCGCTTGGCCAAAAATTTCGAAGCGCCAGCCATGGCCGAAATGTGCTTTATCGAGCGGTAATTTGCCGCGTACGACAGCTTCCAGCTCTTCCTTATCCGCCACTAGTCGCGGCACCGTGTGGTAATCTTCCGCCTTTTGGCGCAGCAATAATTTCAACTGGTCGAGGCAGGCTTCCTGTGCGGCGGGCATGGGCTTTTCGCGCTCCTCGGGCTGCGGGAAACTATCATGCGGGGCGGCGAGTGCGGCTTGCACGGCCTCAAGCAGCGAGGTCATCATGCTGCCGCCAAGCTGGCCTTGGATGCCGCGCACCTCGAGCATTTCATCCGTCGTTTTCGGCATTTGCCTGGCGACCTGCACCACGTAATCATCCTTTAAAATACGCTGGCGGGGGACATCTTTTTTTGCGGCCATTTCCTCGCGCCACATGGCGGCGGCACGCAGGGTTTGCAGCACCATCGGCGAGCGCGATTTTACCTTGAGGCGGCGCCATGATTTGCTCGCATCGACGCGGTAATTGGTGATGTCGGACAAATCCGTCATTTCCTCGGCAATCCATGCGCCGCGGTGGTCGGCCTCGATTTGTGCGCGCAACTTCTCGTAAATCACGCGCAGGTGAATCACATCATCCAGCGCATAGACCATTTGGCGGTCGCTTAAGGGGCGGCGCGCCCAATCGGTGAAGCGGCTGGCTTTATCGAGCGTGGCGCCGACAATATCCGTCACCAGATTTTCATAAGAAATGGATTCGCCATAACCGCAGACCATGGCCGCGATTTGCGTATCATAGATGGGGAAGGGCACATGCCCAGTCGCCTTCACGAAAATTTCGATATCCTGACCGCAGGCATGAAATACTTTCATCAGCCGTTCGTTGGCGAACGCTTCGTAAAGCGGGGCGAGGTCCATATCCGGCCCTGCGATGGGGTCAATCGCCACGGCTTCCTTGCTGGTGCCCACTTGGATGAGGCACAGCTGCGGGAAATAGGTGCGCTCGCGGATGAATTCGGTATCGACCGTGATGAATTGCTCGTCGCCAAAGGTGGCGCAGAATTGCATGAGGTCGGCGGTGGTGGTGATGGTGCGTGTCTTCATGGGGGCTTACTACAGTATGCTGGGGGCGGGGTGCAATGAATTTCATTAATACGGGCAGAGCTTGACCTGCATCAACGTGGATTTCCTGAGATGGAATAGCATGCCCTCAAATAGGAGGGTATCAATGAGCACGATGAGTCGAATTCGTATCTACCACGCAGTGCTGGCTGTATTGGCGCTCCTGAGTTTCCTGACGGGCGAGTTGGGCTTGATTCATGCGTGGTTGGGCTATGGTGTTTCCCTTGTGGTAGTGCTTCGCCTTCTCTGGGCGCTTGGTGGGGAACGTCAGCTGGGTCTGATGCGCTTCTATCCCTCGTTTCTGGGGATGAACGTGACGAACATGCTAACCCACCCTGCCGTGAGCAGAACATTGATATTGGGGATTGCGCTGTGTCTTGTGGTGGTCTCGGCTACGGGGGTTATTATTGACAAGGGGGAAGCCTTAGGGCTTGCCAATACTCAAGTTGTGGCCGCTGCTAATGCCGATGATGACGAAGACCGCAACGAAGCACGCCACGAGGAAGAAGAGGGTTTCTGGGGCGAGGTGCACGAAGCATCAGGCAATTTGATGATATTCTTGGTTGGAGCGCATGTCGGCTACCTCCTGCTGTTTAGGTTGCCGCTTGCACGCTTCATGTTGTTTTTTCCAAAAACGCCACGCTAGGCTGATTCATCCGTTGGCTGCGTATTAATGATACGCAATGATTTTATGCCGCGAAAGCGCGCCACGCGCGATAGAAAGCCGCGATTTGGGGATGCCAAATGCCTCGGAAATCAGGGCAATTATGGCATCATTGGCCTTGCCATCCTCGGGTGCAACCCGCACTTTCACCACCAGCTCGCCCGCCGCATTCATGCTCTCAATCCCTTCGCTACGCGCGCGGGGGGTGACCTTGAGGGCGAGTTTGCCGCTTGAAATGAGCATTTCTTTTGCATTTTCCATGGGGTCTCGTTATACCACGCGCTTATAAAAACACTATTGTTTAGGGCTTTGATTATGCACGCGTACCGCACCCATACCTGTAACGAACTTCGCACCGCACATGTGGGCGCTGAAGTGAAACTCTCTGGCTGGGTGCACCGCGTGCGCGACCACGGGCAATTGGCGTTCCTCGATCTGCGCGACCATTACGGCATCACCCAAGTGGTGGCCGATAGCGCAAGCGGGCTGTTCGATAGCTTGAGCAAGCTGAAGAATGAATCAGTAGTGACCATCACCGGCAACGTGGTGGCGCGCGCGAACGAAGCGGTGAACCGCGATTTGCCCACGGGCGAAATCGAGATTGCAGTGAAGGCGCTGCATATCGAATCCGTGGCGGATGTGTTGCCGTTGCAAGTGAACAGCGAGGTGGAATTCCCGGAGGCGACTCGCCTGACCTACCGCTTCCTCGATTTGCGCCGCGAGAAATTGCACAACAATATTGTGCTGCGTAGCAAGGTGATTTCGAGCCTCCGCCGCCGTATGACCGACCAAGGATTTTTGGAATACCAAACACCGATTCTGACCGCGAGCTCGCCCGAAGGCGCGCGCGATTACCTTGTGCCTAGCCGTGTGCACCCAGGGAAATTCTATGCCCTGCCGCAAGCACCGCAGATGTTCAAGCAGCTCCTCATGGTGAGTGGTTTTGACCGCTACTTCCAGATTGCCCCATGCTTTAGGGATGAGGATGCGCGCGCCGATCGCTCGCCGGGGGAATTCTACCAGCTCGATATTGAGATGAGCTTTGTGACGCAGGAAGATGTGTTCGCGGCGATTGAACCGGTGATGGTAGGCGTGTTCGAGGAATTTTCGGACTGGAAAGTTACCCCTGCACCATTCGTGCGTATCCCATACGAAACCGCAATGCTGGAATATGGCTCCGATAAGCCTGATTTACGCAACCCGCTGAAGATTGTTGACGTCACAGAGTTCTTTGCTGACGATTCCGTATCTTTCAAAGCATTCAAGGGCAAGACTGTTCGGGCAATTGCTGCACCAGCGTGTGCCGACAAGCCTCGAAGCTTTTTTGATAAGCTCAATGAATGGATTCGCGAAGAGGGTGGAGCTGGATTAGGTTACATTACTATAGATAATATCGAGCATAAGAAACTTGCAGATGGTGCAGTGAAATTTGGTGTAACCGCGGGAGAACCGATTACTGCTGGCGGACCAATCGCTAAATTTATTCCTACCGAAATTCTAGTCGATATGTGCATTAAAGCAGCAGCTTCAAATGGAAGCACACTTTTCTTTGTTGCGGATAACAAAGCCGATGTTGCTGCAAAACTAGCTGGTAAAGCGCGCAATGAAATAGCACAGCAGCTAAACCTCATCGAACAGGGCGTGTACAAATTCTGCTGGGTGGTGGATTTCCCGTATTACGAATGGAATGCGGACGAGAACAAAATCGACTTCTCGCATAACCCCTTCAGCATGCCACAAGGCGGGCTTGAGGCGCTCAATAACGCCAAGAGCGATGCGGAGTTACTCAACATTAAAGCCTTCCAATATGACATTGTGTGCAACGGGGTGGAGCTATCCAGCGGTGCGATTCGTAACCACAAGCCAGAAATTATGCTGCGCGCGTTCGAGATTGCGGGCTACACGAAGGCCGATGTGGAAGGCAAATTTGCCGCACTCTTCAACGCGTTCCATTATGGCGCCCCACCGCATGGCGGCTTGGCCCCAGGGGTTGACCGCATGGTGATGCTGATTGCGAACGAGCCGAACATCCGCGAGGTGATTTGCTTCCCGATGAACCAGCAAGCGCAAGATTTGCTGATGCAAGCGCCCAACGTCGCGGGCGAGAAGCATCTGCGTGAACTGAACATTCAGCTTTCGCCCAAGGCAAAGCAGTTGCTTGAGGAAGAACGCGCCAAAGCATCGGACGCGGCGTAATGTTTTTTACCATTCTGGGTCTGCTTGGTGTGGCCATCAACCTGATTGCCTATGGGTTGCTTTCCACTGGGCGTATGCGGGCGGACGAAATGCGCTATCAGCTTATCAATATCCTCGGCACAACGGGCATTTTGCTGTCGCTTATACCGCAATGGAATTTACCTATTTTTATTAGTAATGCGGCATGGCTTTTGATTGGTATCGTTGGACTTGCGCGCATCATCCGCCTGAGGAGGGCTTAATGGAATTCACCACTATCGACATCATCGGTCTCACTGCTCCCGTACTATTTTTATTTGCGTATGCAATGATTTCGCTGGGTAAATGGCAGGCGGAAAGCATGCGGTTTCAGCTGATGAATTTCCTCGGTGCGATAGCGATTCTCATTTCGCTGACCAAGGATTTTAACCTGCCCGTTTTCATCCTCGAAATTTGCTGGGGCGCGATTAGTGTCTACGGTATCCGTAAAGCATGGAAGGCGCGCAAAAGCGCTTAGCGTTTCAATCCGCGTAGTGGACTTTTTAGCAATTCACCTGCCAGCCAAATCGCGCCGTTTAGGGTGGGGTGCCCGTAATCCCATGTCACCAGTTCAGTTCTACCGTTGATGGTGGCCGTGACCATGCACGAGCCATCGCTGCAGAACGTATCAGTGGTGGGAATGAAGGTTGCCCCGCCTGTGATGGTTGCCTCTTTCAGTTGGGCATCATAGGCAGCTAATTTGCGTAAGCCGTAATTGGGGATAGTGCCAGCATCTGCAATGCTGCGTTTGTTGCGCAGCATGACATCCGGCAAATTGGGTGACCATTGCGGCAAATTACCGATGACATAGATGCGTGTGGCGGGCAGTGCGGTGCGCAGTCCCGTAATCGTTTCCTTCAGGTGTTCGGCGGGGTTCTGCTGCTGATAGAACAGCCAGCCCGCATGGATGATGAGCGTTTTTGGCTTCAAGCGAAGTATCTCTTTCCACGCGAACGCATTCACTTCGTTGCAATAGGCGCGCTTTGGATGTGTATAGCTATGAAACGGCGCACAGCCCATGACGGTAAATTGGCTGAAGTTGGAAAGATGCGCACGCAAGCCCCCCGCGAAGGCCGCGCCGAACGAATCGCCCCACAGCACGACATGATTATTCTTACCGTAACATTCGGGCGCGAACGTACGGTTTTCCTGCGTTTCGGTGATGAAGCAGGTGCCCGCCCGCCATGAGGAAAGATCGTAGTTTTTGTAATCGAGCAACTGCTGCTGCTCGGTCGTAAGCGGCCGAATCTTCCCGCGTTTGCTGGAAACGGCGGAACCAATGGCAAGGAAGCAGCAGCTTGCCAGCAGTGCGAGGATGAATATTTTTTTGCGGCTAAACCGCCCGCGTACACGGAACGGTGTTTCGATATAGCGCCATGTGAAGTAGGCGAGCAACAGCGCGAGCACGCTTAGCATCAGGAAGAAGGGCAAGCCTGCCTCAGCGTAGCCACCTAGCCGCGCAAAGGCAAAGATGGGTTGATGCCACAAATAGGCGCTGTAGCTGACAAGGCCAATGCCGACGAAGGGTTTGAGCGAGAGAATTTTCCCCACGAGATTTTCGCTTCGGGCATAGAGAATAATCAGCGCACTGCCCACGATGGGGATGAGCGTGAATTGGCTGGGATAGGGTGTGGCATCGGTGAACGTCACCATGGCAGCGATAATGAGTGCGATGCCAGCAAGTGCGAGGCCGCCATGGTAGCGTACAGGGATAATGGGTGCGGTGTGTGTGAGGCAATGCAGCGCAATCAAACTGCCGACCATCAGCTCCCAAATGCGCGAGGGGAGTAGGAAATACGCTGCCCCTGCATCGTGCCGTACTTGGTAATTGGCATAGGCAAAGCTAAGTACGGCGATGATGCATAAACACGGTGTAACCCAGCGTTTGGCATAGCGGGCGAGGAGCAGCATCAGCGGTGGGAAGAAGAGGTAATATTGCTCTTCGACCGCGAGGCTCCATGTGTGCAGCAGTGGCTTGAACTCCGACGCGGTATCGAAATAATCGCTGTGGTGGTAGAAAAAATTGTTGGAGAGGAAAATGCAGACCTGATTGATGCTGCGCGCAAATTGCAGCATATCCCCTGGCCACATGGTGAGCCATGCAAAAGGTAGGCAGGCCAGCATGACAAAAAACAAGGCGGGTAGAATTCGCCGCGCGCGGCGTTCATAGAACCGCAGGATAGAGAATTCGCCGCGCGCTAGTTCACCCGCGATGATGGTGGTGATGAGGTAGCCGCTGATGACGAAGAACACATCGACGCCAACATAGCCGCCGCTGAAGAACGACGCGCCGGCGTGGAAGAGGATGACGGGAAGGACGGCAAGGGCGCGGAGCCCGTCAATCTCGGGGCGGTAGGCAAGGCCGTGCGCGCTGTTCGTGCCGCCCGTTATGCCAAGGTTCCGTGGCAATGTTTAAATTTGCGGCTGGAGCCGCAGGGGCAGGGGTCGTTACGGCCAACTTTGCCCCATGTGCTGGGGTCGGTCGCTACGCGCTGTTCTGGGCGCACATGCATTGGCAGTGTTTGCGCACTGGGGCGTTCGCCATCCATTTCGGCAGCGAGAGCCGGGTCTTGCCGTGAAGTGTGCATGGCCTGTTGCGGTTTCAGGTTCATAATTTCATCGGTCAATTCCATACGGATTTGCACGCGCGCAATGCGGCTGACAACTACTTCGCGCAGATGGTTCAGCATGGACTCGAACAGGGTGAATGCTTCCTGCTTATATTCGTTCAGGGGGTCCTTCTGCGCATAGGCACGCAAATTGATGCCTTGGCGCAGATGGTCGAGCGAAAGTAGGTGATCTTTCCAGAGTTGGTCGAGTGTTTCGAGCAGGATGCGTTTTTCGGCAAGCTGATAGACATGTGGCGGGAAGCTAGAAGCCTTTTGTGCGAACAAATCTTCCGTCACTTTGTTCACGCGGGCAAGCATTTCGTCGTGGCCGATGCCTTCTTCGGCCGCCCACTCATGCACGGGAACATTGAGGCCATAGATGCGCAGCATTTCGGTGTGTAGCCCTGCGGGGTCCCATGCCTCGGCATAGGATTGCGGCGGAATGTGAAGGCCAACGAGGGCAGTGTTTACATCGTTACGCATGTCGATAATGGTTTCGCTGACTTCCGTTGCTTCCATCAACTCGATGCGCTGTTCGTAGATGACTTTGCGCTGGTCGTTCATCACGTCATCAAACTTGAGGAGTGTTTTGCGAATCTCGTAGTTGCGCTGCTCAACCTTGGTCTGTGCACGCTCAATCGCCTTGTTCATCCAAGGGTGGATGATGGCTTCGCCCTCTTTGAGGCCCAGTTTGACAAGAATAGTATCAATACGCTCCGAACCGAAAATACGCATCAGATCGTCCTGCAATGACAGGAAGAATTGCGAAGCACCTGGGTCACCTTGGCGACCCGAGCGGCCACGCAGCTGGTTATCAATACGGCGTGATTCGTGGCGTTCGGTACCAATCACGAACAGGCCGCCTGCCGCGCGCACGATTTCTTTATCCGCGGCTATTTTGGTGCGAATGCGCTCGCTAATTTGTTTGATTTCGGCTTCGTCGGTGACGTCTTTCGTCGCTTCCTTGATCAGCATTTCGGCATTGCCGCCGAGCATGATATCCGTTCCACGACCAGCCATGTTGGTGGCGATAGTGACCGCGCCTGGGTGCCCCGCTTGGCTGATGATACTAGCCTCTTGCTCGTGGTAGCGGGCGTTGAGCACTTGGTGGGGGATTTTTTCTTTTTTCAAGCGCTCCGAAAAGGATTCGGATTTCTCGATGCTCACGGTGCCGACCAGAACAGGCTGCTTGCGTTCGTGGGCTTTTTTGATGAGCGCCACAACGGCCGCGTCGCGCTCTTCGCTGGTGCGGTATATTTCATCGTGCTCATCTTTACGGGCAACATCCACATTGGTGGGGATTTCGATCACATCGAGTTTGTAGATGTCCGAAAACTCGCCTGCCTCGGTCATCGCCGTACCCGTCATGCCCGCCAGTTTGGTGTAGAGGCGGAAATAGTTCTGGAAGGTGATGGAAGCGAGGGTCTGGTTCTCGTTCTGGATGGCGACTTTTTCCTTAGCCTCAAGTGCTTGGTGCAAGCCCTCGGAATAGCGGCGCCCTTCCATCATGCGGCCCGTGAATTCGTCGATGATGATGACTTTGCCATCTTTCACGATGTAATCCGTATCGCGCTTGAACAGGGTGTGCGCTTTCAGGGCTTGGTTGACGTGGTGAACAATCGCTACGTTCTCTATGTCATAGAGGCCGCTGCCCGCTTTGAGCAAACCACCCGCGGTGAGCAGTTCTTCGATACGTGGTGTGCCAACATCATTGAGCGTGACGTTGCGGGATTTTTCATCGAGCTCGTAATCTGCGGGGGTGAGCTGTGGGATGTAGCGGTTGATGGCAACATACAGTTCAGAATTATCTTCCGTTGGGCCAGAAATAATCAACGGTGTGCGGGCTTCGTCGATGAGAATAGAATCGACCTCATCCACAATCGCGAAGTTAAAGCCGCGCTGCACCATCTGCTCGCGGGTATATTTCATGTTGTCGCGCAGGTAATCGAAGCCATATTCGTTGTTGGTGCCGTAGGTGATGTCGCAGGCATACGCCGCGCGACGCTCGGTTTCCTCGATATCGTTGATGACGACGCCAACAGTGAGGCCAAGGAACTCGTGCACCTTGCCCATCCATGCGGAATCGCGCACGGCGAGGTAGTCGTTCACGGTGACAATGTGTACGCCTTTGCCGCTGAGCGCGTTCAGGTATGACGGTAGCGTGGCGACAAGGGTTTTACCTTCCCCCGTTCGCATTTCTGATATCATGCCTTTGTGCAGCACCATACCACCGATAAGCTGCACATCGAAATGGCGCATGCCCAGCACGCGCTTGGCGGCCTCGCGCACGACGGCGAAGGCAGGTACCATCAAATCATCGAGTTTGGTGCCGTTTGCCAGTTGCGCGCGGAACTCATCCGTCTTGGCGCGCAGCTGCTCATCGCTAAGCGCGACCATGGCAGGTTCGAGCGCGTTGATGGCGTTGACTTCGCGTTGCAGGCTAGCAACCAAACGATCGTTGCTGCTACCGAAAATTTTCTTAGCAAGGGAGGAGAGCATGGGATTCCGTTCTGAATAAGAGAAATATGCGCGGATACATAGGGGTTAAGCCCCCCCCTGTCAACCCGATGACCCAAGAATAACCGCCTTGCACCTGCGGCTAAAATATGGCAATCCACTGCCATTGTTTGTTCACCCCACGATAAGGATGTTTCCCATGCGTTTTACCCATGCTGTTTCGTTGATTGCGCTTCTCGCTTTTTCGGCTCCTGCCCTTGCGGATGAGTATGTTATCATGAAGGTCAATGGGCAGGATATCAGCTCGTCGGATGTGCAGCGTATGTGGGAGGGGCTCTTCCCCCAAGGCCAAGCCCCTGCATTCGATAGCGTGAAGCCCGATATGCGCGAGCGCCTGCTGCGTGGCGCCATGGCCGAGAAAATCCTTTATGGCGAAGCCGTGAAGCAAGGCGTTGATAAATCCGAGAAAGTTCAGCGTGAACTGGCCGATGTGAAGAACAAGCTGGTGGTTCGTACCTTCCTTGATACCAAAACGGCGGATATGATTACCGAGGCTGACCTCAAGAAAGAATATGATGCAACGCTGGCCGCGAACAAGGATGAAAAAGAAGTCCATGCGCGCCATATTTTGCTGGCGACCGAGGCCGATGCCAAAGACGCCAAGAAAAAGCTGGATGCAGGCAAAAGCTTCGAGGATGTTGCTAAAGACATCTCGAAGGATGCGGGTTCGGCTAAAAATGGCGGCGATTTGGGCTATTTCACCAAAGATAAAATGGTGCCAGAATTTGCGAATGCTGCGTTTGCCATGAAAAAGGGCGAAGTTTCGGGCCCTGTGAAATCCTCGTTTGGCTATCACATCATCAAGGTGGAAGATATACGTAAGGTTGCAGCACCTAGCTTTGCCGAAGTGAAAGACCAATTGCGTGGCAAATTGCAGGACAAAAAACTGAACGATTACATCGGCGGCCTTGTAAAATCGGCGGATGTGAAAGTGTTCGACGCGAAGGGCAAAGAAATTCCGTTTAACAAAAACCTACCCGAGCAACAGGCTGCGCCTGCTGCCAAACCCGCCGCAGTGAAGGCCGAACCAGCCAAGCCAGTGGAAACAAAAAAGCCCGCTGAGGAAGCAAAGCCCGCCGCCGCTAAGCCCGCTGATGCGAAGCCAGAAGCAGCACCCAAAGCAAACTAATGGGTAAATACGCGCGCTCGCCGTTGGCACCCGAATCACTGCCCGTATTGCCACCGATTGCGGGGGTAACCATTGCTACTGCGCAGGCGGCTATTCGCTACGCCAACCGTACCGATGTGCTACTGGTATCGCTCGCTCAAGGCACCACGGCGGCGGGTGTTTTTACCCGCAGCAAGGCACCCAGCGCGCCGGTCGATTGGTGCCGCAGCATTTTGAGTGCAGGTAAGGCGCGCGCGCTCATTGTCAATTCTGGTAACGCGAACGCCTTTACAGGCCGCCGCGGCGTGGAGGCGGTCGAGGGTACAGTTGCCGCTGCGACTGCAGTGATGGGGTATGAGGAGGATAGCATTTATCTGGCCTCGACTGGCGTTATCGGCGAACCGCTCGATTACACCAAAATCGAGAAGGTATTGCCGCTGCTTTATGCCTCGCGCAGTGAGGAACGCTGGGCCGAGGCCGCTGCCGCGATTATGACGACGGATACCTTCCCCAAAGCGGCGACGCGTGAGGTGGTGATTGGCGGTAAGAAAGTGACCATTAATGGTATTGCCAAAGGTTCAGGCATGATTGCGCCCGACATGGCAACCATGCTGGCGTTTATCTTTACCGATGCCGAAATTGCTGCGCCGTTGCTGCAAACCATGCTGCAGCAAAGCAACGCCAAAAGTTTCAACTCCATCACGGTCGATGGCGATACTTCGACCAGTGATACGGCACTGTTGTTTGCCACAGGAAAATCAGGTGCAGCAATTGCACACGCTACGCCGGAACATGCACTGTTCCAAACTGCGCTCGATAGTCTGATGATTGAGCTGGCCAAGCTGGTGGCGATGGATGGTGAAGGTGCACAAAAATTAATTACGATTACCGTGAAAGGTGCCGAGTCGGATGACGCGGCGCGTAGAATTGGCCTCACTATTGGCAACTCACCACTCGTGAAAACCGCGATTGCGGGCGAGGATGCCAACTGGGGGCGCGTGGTGGCTGCCGTGGGTAAAAGTGGCGAACTGGTCGATCGCGATAAACTCACCATCGCTATGGGTGGCGTGGTGATTGCCAAAGATGGCGAGCGCGTGGAAGAATATGACGAAGCACCTGTGGCCGCGCACATGAAGACGCGCGATATTCATATCGATGTGAATATTGGCCTTGGCACAGGCGAAGCCACTGTGTGGAGTTGCGACCTGACGCATGGCTATATCGATATAAACGCGGATTATCGTTCGTGAAAACGGTTCTCGTTGTTGCTGTTGCCTTGTTCGATGCGGATGGGCGCGTGCTGCTGACCCAGCGGCCAGAAGGTAAATCCATGGCAGGGTTGTGGGAATTTCCGGGTGGAAAGGTGGAGGCGGGCGAATTGCCAGAAGCTGCACTCACCCGCGAAATACGCGAAGAATTGGGCATCGAGATTTGCGAGCGTTGTGCTAGCCCGCTGACGTTTGTCAGCCATCAGTATGAAGATTTTCATCTGCTCATGCTGCTGTATGTCTGCCGTAAATGGGAGGGAATCGCGCGTGGAGTGGAAGGCCAAAACCTGACATGGAAATTCCCGCGTGAGATGGCTGCGCTGCCCATGCCACCTGCGGATGTACCGTTAGTCACCGCTCTCATGGATAGTATCCACGTTTAATTCAACGCATCCTTCAGCGATATTTTACCGCTGCCGCGTGCGGCAGGTTGTTGCTGGGTGCTGGCGGGTTTCCAGCCCGTGAGGGTGATGAATTCAACCGTGGCGCGGATGCGGCCTTCGCTATCGGAATATTGGCTAGCATAGTGTGCGGCAGCATCGGCAAAGAATCCGCGCAGGGTAAAATGCTGCACTTGCTGCTGCAGCATATTTGTAGCACCGCTACCGCGCAAATCATCCATCAATGCAAACAAATGCGCGTAGGAAACATCAAACATTTCGCTATCCGCCACGGGTAGGGCAAAGCCCGCACGCTGCAGCAAGGCACCGCCATCGCGCACATCCATAAACGGTGCCACACGCGGGCTGATACCCCCCGTGCGCGCGGTTTCCACATGCGCCAGCACGTTGCGTAGTTCGCACAAGCTTTCGCCCCCAGGCAGTATGGCAAAAAACAAGCCATCGGGCTTCAGTATGCGGCGGATTTGGGTAAGGGCACCTGGCACATCGTTTACCCATTGCAGGGTGAGCAGGCTGATGACCGCATCGAAACTGTTATCGGCAAAGGGTAGAAATTCTTCGTCGGCTATTACCTGCGGCGTAATACCCATGTGGCTGAGTGCGGCGTGGGTGATGGTGGATGCAGCAGGTAGGGTGAGTGCGTGGCCGCCAAAGGCCAGCACACGCGGGAAGGAGCGGGTGATGTAGGAAAGTGATTCCTCGGCACGGGCGGCGGCTTCGCGCCATAAAAAATCGTGCTGCAAAAAATTGGCAGCAGCGCGTGCGCGGCGCTTGCGTAATCGGGCGCGGTCGAACAGAATGGGTGGGGCATTTTCCATGGCCACAAGATTTAGCGAACATGGCTGCCTTTGCCTATTAAAATGAGGATTTGATGGCGACATCCTTGCCCAGACGATCGGTTCAGGCCGCCCATGCGGCGTTTAGGCTAGTGGCCGATATGGTCTACCCGCCGCGTTGCCCCTCGTGCCAGACCTATGTGGCGGCGGATGGAAATTTTTGCGCGGAATGTTTCCACAAATTACGAATGATTGATGCACCCATGTGTGCGTGTTGTGGCATCCCTTTCGTGATTGCGGTAGACGCCTATACGCGCTGCCCCGAATGTTTGGATACCCCGCCCGAATTCGATGTGGCGCGCGCGGCGCTCGTCTATGATGCCGTGAGCGCACCGCTGGTGGCCGCGCTTAAATTCAACGACCAATGGGCAAGCCTTGAGCGCTATGTGGTGATGATGCTGCGTGCGGGGAAACCGATTTTCGAGGGGGCTGACATGCTGGTGCCTGTGCCCTTGCATTGGCGCAGGTTGCTGCGGCGTAAATTCAACCAATCGGCTCTGTTGGCCTATGGTTTGTCGCGCGCGAGCGGGATAGAGTGCGCGCCTGAAATGCTACAGCGAATTATATACACCAAGCCACAAATGCGGATGACGCGACAGCAGAGATTGACGAACGTAAAACGTGCCTTCGCGGTACCCGAAACGGTGCACGAAATGCTGCACAATAAAGTGGTGGTGCTGGTGGATGATGTGGTGACCACAGGCGCCACCGCCAATGCCTGCGCCAAGGCACTGAAGAAGGCTGGCGCGAGCGAAGTGCGCGTGATAGCGTTGGCGCGAACGGTGAAGGAGTAAGCCATGAAAATTGCTGCCATTCAGATGACCAGCGGCGATGATATTGATGCCAATATTGCCGCGCTAGAGCCGCTGATTGCTGCAGCGGCCGCTAAAGGCGCGCAGTTGGTGGCTACGCCAGAAAATACGTTCTATATGCGCCGCGAGGGAACAGCCACAATGGCCGATGTGGCAATGGAAAACCACGCAGGTGTTGCCTATGCCAAAGCCGCAGCAAAACAGTATAAAATTTGGCTGCTCATTGGCTCCATCCGCGCGCTGGAGGCGAGCAACAACAAACCATTCAACCGCAGCATTCTGATTTCTCCGACGGGTGAGATTGTTGCACTGTACGATAAGATTCATCTGTTCGATGTGACGCTGCCGAGTGGTCAGGAGTACCGTGAATCCTCGCAGGCGATGGCAGGCGATAAGGCCGTTTCAGTGGTGGCGGGTGCAGCAAAATTGGGTATGAGTATCTGCTACGATGTGCGCTTCCCGGCCCTCTACCAAGTGTTATCGCGGGCAGGGGCAACCTTGCTTGCCGTGCCATCCGCCTTCACACGGCCGACGGGTGCAGCGCATTGGCACATTTTGCTCAAGGCGCGCGCGATTGAAAATGCGTGCTATGTAGTTGCCCCCGCGCAATGCGGCACCCACCCTGGTGCGCGGGAAACTTATGGACACAGCCTGATTATAGACCCATGGGGTGAAGTGATTGCCGAAGCTTCGAGTGATAGCCCAGAGGTGATTGTGGCAGAGTTTGATGCTGAGCGCGTAGAAGCGGTGCGTGCACAAATTCCTGTGCTCGCACATCGGCGGCCGATAGCATAGTAATTAGGCGATAGCATAGTAATTAGGCTTTGGTTGCTACCATCAGGTAGTTCACGTCCAGATCTTTCGCATTCAGCGCGAAGCTCCATGTGAGGGGCGAGAAGGTGATGCCAGTAATATCCGCCACCTGAAACCCGCGCGCGCGCATGGCCGAAGCCATCTCGGAAGGTTTAATGAACTTGCTCCATGTATGCGTGCCTTTGGGCAGCCAGCGTAGCACATGCTCGGCACCGATAATGCCCAGCGCATAGGATTTCGCGGTGCGGTTGAGCGTGGAAAGGATGAGCACACCGCCTGGCTTCACCAGGGCACTGATGGCATCGTAAAACAAGTTCACATCGGACACATGCTCGATAATTTCGAGGGCAAGCACTACGTCGAACTGCTTACCTTCGATGGCGAGCTGCTCGGCCGTGGTGGCGCGGTAAGCGACGTTCACGCCCGCATTTTTGGCATGTAAACTGGCAACGCTGATATTGGTGGGGGACGCATCGACCCCCGTAACGGTGGCGCCAAGGCGCGCCATAGGTTCGCTAATCAGCCCACCGCCGCAGCCAATATCGACCAGCGAAAGATTGTTGAGTGGTGTTGCGGATGCGCCAGACCCCGAAAAATGGCGGATTAGCTGGTCGCGCAAATAGCCAATGCGGATAGGATTGAGTTTGTGCAGAGGTGCGAATTTGCCTCGTTCGTCCCACCATTCATCGGCAATGGCCGAGAAACGGGCGACTTCAGCGTCATCAATCGTGGTGTGGGTGGCGTGTAGGGCTTCGCTTGGCATTGCGTGGGCTTTCAGTGCGTGCTAAAACTGTATTGTATAAACTATATGTAGGCCGCATGAAACCCGCACGCAAGAGTGTATCATTATCGAACATGGTTGGTGAAGCGGGCGCGGCGCTGCAGGAAGCTGTGGTTGGCCGCCCTAAGGCTTGGGTCGCTCAGGCGCGTGAGCGCATGAAAAACCTACCAAAAACCAATTTCGAGCTTGGTGTTATGTTCGCTGAGCAGGGGCGGTTTTCAGATGCATTATTTCGTTTCCGTATCACCGAATATTTGCAGGCAGATTACCCGCTTCTATGGGTGAATGTGGGGAGCTGCTATTTCCGTATGGGGCAAAAGGATAAGGCCAAAACGGCACTGCTGAAAGCGTTGAAACAAACGCCCAATAACCAATCAGCCATTTATATGTTGGCAAGCATCGACCCCAAAGCTTTGCCCGCTGGCCTAAAGCCCGAGCGTATGCCCAAAGATATGGTGGTCGGGTTCTTCAGCGCCATGGCGAATGGCTATGATTTAGAAGAGGCGCGCGAAAAATATCAGGCAGGCAAAGTGATCCATGATTTGCTGAAACCACTGGTGAGTGCTGCCGTGCCCGCGGTTCTGGATTTGGGCTGTGGCACGGGTATTGTGGCGCGGCCATGGCGCGCGGGCGCCAGCAGCATCACGGGGGTGGATTTTACACCCGCCATGCTTACCCTTGCGAACAAAGCGACCCATGCCGATAAAAAACTGTTTGATACACTGGTTGAAGCCGATATTACCCAGCTGCCTACAAGCATACCCGAGGCAAGCGCCGATGCTGTGCTGGTAGTAAATGTAGCGCAATTCGTAGGTGATTTGGCGGGTATTATGGTGGGTGCCGCCCGCGCCATGAAGCAAGGCGCCGCATTGGTGATTACGATGGAGCCCTATACGGCGAATACGGGCTTTGGTATCAATTCATCCACGGGTCGTTTTGGGCATAGCTCTGCCTATGTCAGCCAAGTGGCGCAATCGGCAGGGCTGAAGCTGGCCAAGGATGAAGCGGTCGAGCTTTACCCTACCATCGCTGCCCGCGCGATCGTGTTTACTAAAGGAACAAACTAATGGTTGATCATGGCTACCACATCCACCCCGTTGGGCGTGGGCACGCAAAAGCATTATCCGAAGTGCATAAGGGCTGTTTCTTCAAGGGTTGGAGCCACTTGGAGTTTGAAAGCTTTTTCGAGCGTGCGGGCGTATTCGCGGGGCTGGCTTACGACAAAAAACAGCGCCCAGTGGGCTTTGTGTTGTGTTGGATTATTGAGGATCAGTGCGATTTGCTGAGCATGGGTGTACTTGAAGAAAACCGCCGTGATGGGGTGGGGCAGATGCTGCTCGACTATGCACTCGCCAACGCGACCAGCCTCGGTGCGAAATACATGATGCTCGAAGTGAACATCAACAACACTGCCGCCCACACGCTCTATGAAAGCCAAGGCTTCGAGAAATTTTCCGTGCGTAAAGGCTATTACACGAACGCCGATGGCACATTGGCCGATGCGGTGTGCATGAGGAAGGCGCTTTAATTTCCACTAGCCAACCCTCAAAACTCGCCCTATAAACCGCCACCTATGGCACTGATTGTACAGAAATTCGGCGGGACATCCGTTGCAGATATTGAGCGCATCAAGCGCGTGGCGACGATTGTGAAGCGCGATCGCGATGCGGGGCACCAAGTGATTGTGGTGGTTTCCGCTATGGCGGGCGTGACCAACCAACTGGTCGATTACTGCAGCCAAGTGAGCAGCCTGATGGAGAACGACCAACGCGCGAATGCCGACCATGTGGTGGCAGCGGGCGAGCAAATCACGAGCGGTTTATTGGCGCTTGAGCTGCAAAGCCTTGGCCAACCCGCGCGGGCATGGGCAGGCTGGCAGATACCCCTGCATTCGGATGATATGTATAGCAAAGCGCGGATTGATGAGATTGGAACGGAAGCTATAAACGCCTCCCTTGCAAAGGGCGAAGTGGCGGTGATTGCAGGCTTCCAAGGCATCAGTCCCGAGGGGCGCATTACCACGCTCGGGCGTGGTGGTTCGGATACGAGCGCGGTCGCGATTGCTGCAGCATTCAAGGCCGAGCGCTGCGATATTTATACGGATGTGGATGGGGTGTATACCAGCGACCCACGCATCATTAAAAAAGCGCGCAAGTTGAAGCAGGTCGGCTACGAGGAGATGCTTGAAATGGCATCGCTTGGTTCAAAAGTTTTGCAGACACGCAGCGTGGAATTGGCCATGAATTACCGTGTGAAAGTGCAGGTGCTTTCCACGTTCGATGATACTCCGGCGGATCAAATCCCCGGCACACTTTTGGTGGATGAGGAGGATTTAGTGGAAAAGCAACGAGTCACTGGGCTGGCCTATAGCCGCGACGAAGCGCGCATCACCCTGACCAACGTGGAAAATAAACCCGGTGTTTCGGCAGGCATTTTTGGCCCGCTGGCCGATCGCGGCATCAACGTGGATATGATTGTTCAGAACGTGACGGAAGACGGCAAACAAACCGACCTCACCTTCACCGTAACGAAGGGCGATTTGCCACGCGCGCTGGAGCTTGTAAAAAACGACCCCGCGATGCCAAAATGCGAAAAAGTGCACACCGATGGTGGCGTGGCGAAAATCTCCGTCATCGGCGTGGGCATGCGCAGCCATGCGGGTGTGGCGGCAGAAATGTTCCGCACCTTGGCCGAGAAAAACATCAACATCATTGTCATCAGCACCTCGGAAATTAAAATCTCGGTCCTGATTGATGAGAGCTATATTGAGTTGGCACTGCGTGCGCTGCACACGGCCTATGGGTTGGATGCGGTTGAGGAGAAGAACTAGTGGCACACACCCTCAACGAACTGTGGGCACGCGGGCGTGAATTGCTAGGCACCCAGTATGCCATCATGGGGGGTGCGATGAGCTGGGTGAGCGAGCGCAACCTTGTGGCGGCACTATCGAACGCGGGTGCGTTTGGCGTGCTGGCAGCGAGCAGCATGCCACCCGAATTGCTCGATAAGGAAATTAAAGCAACGCGCGAACTGACCAAAAAACCGTTTGGCGTGAACCTCATTATCATGCACCCCAAATTGGCGGAGCTGGTGGAAGTGTGCATTGCCAATCAGGTGACGCACGTGGTGCTGGCAGGCGGTGTACCCAAGGGGCCGACCATCACGCGCCTCAAGGAAGGCGGTGCGAAGGTGATTTGTTTTGCCCCCACCGCTGCGCTTGGTAAAAAGCTGGTGAAAATGGGCGCGGATGCGCTGATTATCGAAGGTGCGGAAGCTGGCGGCCATATTGGCCCTGTGAGCACGAGTGTTTTGGCGCAGGAAATTCTGCCTGTGATTAAAGATGTGCCCGTGTTTGTTGCAGGTGGTATTGGTCGTGGCGAGGCAATCGTGAGCTACCTCGAAATGGGCGCCTCGGGCGTGCAGCTGGGCACGCGCTTTGTATGCGCGAAGGAATCGATTGCGCACGAGAATTTCAAGAAAGCCTTCATCAACGCCAATGCACGCGACGCGATGCCCAGTGTGCAATATCACCCCGATTTTCCCGTCATACCCGTGCGTGCAATCGTGAATAACGCGAGCGAAGAATTCACCCGCTTCCAGAAGGAGACGGTGGAGAAGGTTTTTGCAGGCGCGCAAAGCAAAGAAGAGGGCCAGCTTGCCATTGAGCATTTCTGGGCAGGAAGTTTGCGTAAAGCCGTGATTGAGGGCGATGTGGAGCGTGGCTCGCTGATGGCGGGGCAGTCGGTCGGCATGGTGAATAGCGTCCAATCCGCGCAGGAAATCATCGACGAGTTGGTTGGGCAGGCGACCGCGTATTTGGCTGGTTAGTCAGTGGGTCGATTAATTGTCATCGAATCTTTATACCATTAAAAAAATTTGGTAATGATGTGTTTGAACATAAGAGAAGCGAGGCAGCGCCATGCAGTTACCGGAGTTTAACCGCCAAGATTACGCTGAATATATAAAAATCGCCGCCATGAATCATGGCCATGACTTTGCGCGTGCAAGCAAAGATTACCTAGATTTGCATCCTCATCATACCGATTCTCTCACGGCAGATCGCGAATCCAATCGCAAAGCGTATGAATTACTGAGTAACGAAATTAAGGTCATTTGCGAGCAACGTGCTTCGGCTATTGGACGTCCATTCAGGAATAGTGCCGATGACCCACCAAGTCCAGTAACAGTTCCTTGCTCGTTTGTCACTAAGGATGGCCTTATTGTCGAAGGGGCTATCTTAAATGGCGGAACGAGAACCCCAAGAAGATATTAATAGTCAGTTATTCTTCGCGCTGTACCATGTTTTTGTTGCGTTAAAGGGTTGCGAATAAGTGCCGCACCGCCGTTATAACCCAAACAAAGGAACGCGGTATTGGTAAGCCGTGCACTATCTCACACAGAGCGTGGGCATGGTGAATTCCATTCAATCCGCACAAGAAATCATCGACGAGTTGGTGGTGCAAGCAACCGCGTATTTGGCTTAGCGGAGGCCCATTTTAATGGTGTTTTAGTCCGCTTTCGGTTAGGCTGGCGCTGATTTCCGCAACTATCGCTGAGGCATTATGATCCCAACACGCAGCTTTTTCATGGCATTGATTGCGGTTACATTCTTGGGGGGCGCCACGCAAGCGAAGGCAGGCCCGCTGCGCGACCTTATCCGCGAGCGCATGCAAGGCGATAGCGCTTCTGACGAAACTTCGGACATGGGCGATGTCAGCGGCAAAAGCTGTGCCGAATGGTCGGAAAAAGCCAAGTCCTCGCGCCGCATGAAACCCGATGCAAACCGTACGCCCCCTGATGTTGCCGATGCCGCCTATGGCAATGAACCCCTGCAAAAAATGGATGTCTTTTTTGCAAAGAAACAAAGCGAAACGGGTGCCCCTATCATTATCATGGTGCATGGTGGCGGGTGGTGTGTGGGCGATAAAGCAGGCCATGAAATGGTGGAACCCAAGATTGCACGTTGGACGACACGTGGCTTCATTTTCATCTCCACCAACTACCCCATGGTGAGCGATGGCAGCAATGCCATTGCCCAAGCGCACCATATTGCGCGGGCGACTGCCTATGTACAGGCACATGCACGCGAATGGGGTGGCGACCCAGCTAAGGTGATATTGATGGGGCATTCGGCGGGGGCGCATTTGGTGTCGCTGGTGAATGCGGATGCAGCAATCCGTAAGGCTAATGCAGTGCAGCCCATTTTGGGTACGGTGTCGCTCGACGCGGGCGCGATTGATGTGGTGACACAAATGCCCAACGTCTATTCGTTTTTAAAAATGCGCTACCGTGAGGCCTTTGGTACTACGCAAGCTGAATGGATTGCTGCATCGCCATTTCATGTGCTCGACCGCACTGCGGCACCGTGGCTTGGGGTATGTTCGACCAAACGCAAGGACGACCCCTGTGCACAGGCACGTGCCTATGCCGACAAGAGCAATGGGCTAGGCGTTCATGCTGCGGCGCTTCCCGAACGTATGAGCCACCGTGCCATCAATGCCGAATTGGGCGAGCAGGGGGAATATACCGATGGTGTGGAAAGCTTTATGGCCACGCTCGACCCGACGGTGGCGGCTTTGCTGCAGTAACCCGCTGCGCTGCACCATGTTTTTGTTGCGTTAAAAGGTTGACGAATGGGTGCGAAACACCCCATTATGCCTGAACATTAGAAAACGGCACTTTCAGCCGTGCATTACCTCACACAGGCGGCATATGGCGAGTATCATTCCTATCGACCCCGCGCACTCGGCAATACAAGCGCCGATTAAATTGCTGCGGCAGGTGCGCGATGCGATGACCACGGGCAGTGGCACTCCCCAGTCGCGCCTCGATAGTTTGGTACGTGTGATTGCCGATGCCATGCATGCCGATGTGTGCAGCATTTACCTGACCCGCCCTGGCGATATTTTGGAATTATTCGCAAGCCACGGCTTGAAGCAAACGGCGGTGCATATCACCCGCCTGCGCTTTGGTGAAGGCTTGGTGGGCGAAGTGGCTTCGACGGGCTTGGATTTGAATTTGGCCGAGCCACAAGCGCACCCTAAATTTGCTTACCGCCCCGAAACGGGCGAGGAACTCTACCACAGCTTTATCGGCGTGCCGCTGCTACACAGCCATAAAACCATCGGCGTGCTGGTGGTGCAAAGCAAAGCACCGCGCACTTACACCACTGATACGGCGGAAGTGTTGCACGCCGTGGCCATGGTGATTGCTGAGCTGGCGGTGGGCAGTAAAATCGTCGATTTGTATGATATTAGCGGTGGACAGAACCCGACGTTACAATCGCAGCAGGTGAGTGGCCTCACGCTCGCGGGGGGTATTGCCAAAGCGCCGATTGTACTGCACCGCCCAAAAATTGAAATCACCCAACTGGTCAGTGAATCGCCCGAGGAGGAGGAAATTCGACTTCATGGTGCACTGCTCGAGTTGCAGCAATCAGTGGATAGTTTGATTGACCAATCGGGCCTTGAGGAAGGCTCTGCCCACCGTGAAATTTTAGAGAGCTATCGCCTGTTCAGCCAAGACCGCGGATGGATTGATCGCATTTTGGAAGCGATTAGTACCGGCCTGACCGCCGAGGCGGCGGTGCGTAAAGTGCAGGAGGAAATGCACGCGCGCTTAAGCCAAATCACCAGTAGTTATATTCAGGAACGCGTACACGACCTTGAGGATTTATCGGAGCGCTTGCTCTACCACCTGCAAGGCGTGGAACCCAGTGCAGCATTGGGCGTATTGCCCGAGGCGTTTATTCTGGTCGCCAATGGGTTGGGGCCTGCCGAATTGCTGGAATATGATGCACGTCGCTTGAAGGGCGTGATTATGGCCGAAGGCTCGGCGACAAGCCATGTCGCGATTATTGCGCGGATGATGGACATCCCCATGGTTGGGCGGGTGGAGAATATTCTGAATCTTGTCACCACCGGCGATTTGGCGGTGGTGCAAGGTGACCAAGGGTTGATTTATATTCGCCCGCCTGAGGATGTGGAATCCGCCGCTGATACTGAAATTGCGGCGCGCGCCAGCCAAGTGGCGGCCTATGCGGCCACGCGGGATTTGCCCTCGCGCACGCTCGATGATGTGCGTGTCTCGTTGAACCTGAACCTTGGCCTGTTTGTGCATGCCGACCACCTTGCAGCGGCGGATGTGGATGGGGTGGGGCTGTTTCGAACCGAGCTGCCCTACATGGCCAGCCGTGAATTGCCAAGCGTAGGCGACCAGCAAAAAATCTACCGCGATGCCATCGAGAAGGCGAAGGGCAAGCCTGTTATTTTCCGCAGCTTCGATATCGGTGGCGATAAGCAGGTGCCCTATATTCAGGTGGGTGACGAAGAAAACCCCGCGATGGGTTGGCGCGCTACCCGTATCGGGCTCGACCGCCCCGTGATTTTGCGCCAGCAATTGCGTGCATTGGTGGGCGCAGCAGCCGGTGAGCAGCTTTCGGTTATGTTCCCGTTTATTGCCGAAATTGCCGAATTCGACGCGATGAAAGCCTTACTGAACAAAGAGCTGGCGCGTGCCCGCGACGAGGGCATTACGCCACCGACCGACGTGCGAGTAGGCACGATGATCGAGATCCCATCGCTATTGTTCCAACTGCCCGAGCTGATGAGCCGTGTCGATTTCGTGAGCATCGGCAGCAACGATTTGTTCCAGTTCCTATTTGCATGCGACCGCGGCTCCCCAAGGGTTTCGGGGCGCTATGATACGCTGAACCCTGCGGTCATCCGCGCCATTAAATCCATCGTGAAGGCGGCCGATGAATACAAGGTCGCGCTTGGCTTTTGCGGCGATATGGCAACGCGGCCGATTGACGCGATGGCGCTTATTGGCTGCGGCGTGCGTGCGCTTTCCATGCCCCCTGCGGCCATTGGCCCCGTAAAGGCCATGGTGCGTAGCCTGAATGTGCGCGATTTGGTGCATTACCTCGATTATCTGTGCACCGAGCCTGCCCATTCGCTTCGGTTGCCGCTCGAGCGGTTCGCGAAAGACCATGGTGTGGTGGTCGAGTAGCTTGCAGCTCCCTCTTGCGCTTGAGCGCCAGTTTCACTAAACCACTGCCATGAGCCCATCTAGCACATCTGTTGAAAACAAAACTCCGCGCGAGATTGGGCGCGAGATGATACGGTTACGCACGCAATTCAATCTCACCCCGCAAGAGGTGGCCGAGCGTATCCATATCCGCCCGCGCTATATTACGGCGATGGAAGAGGCGCGCTACGACCAGATGCCTGGCAAGGTATATGCGCGTGGCTATATTCAAACCTATGCCGAGTTTTTGGGAATGAACCCCGAGAAAACAGTGCAGCAATGTTTTGCTGGCGATGTGGCGCCCAACGCGCAACCTGTACCCCCGCCTGCGGCAACGCTTGCAACGCTGCGCACCGGATCGCTACCCTATAAGCGCATGGCCATCGGGGTTGCCGCGTTGGTGCTGGTGGTGATGGTTATTTCGGCCCTGACAGGGGATGGCGATGCGCCAAGTGAAGAGCCGGTTTTGACCAGCGTAGCGCCTGTGCCTGAATCGATGCTGGCTAGTATACGGACACTCGTAATGCCTACGGCCGATAATTATGAGTGCCTGATGATTGAATCGCCACTGAGCTGTTTTTATAGCGATGCAGTGAGTCATTTATTGTCACAGCTTACATCGAGTACACGCTTGCCATTTGGTGGTGATATTGATGTTTCGGCGTTTATTGCTTCCCCAAAAACAGTTGATGAGTCATTCCCCAGCGATATGACGTCGGGCCCAGTTACAGGCGATGCTTCAGCATCGGATGAAAGCGAAAATGATTAGCCGTCGCGTATCGTACCAAACAATGATTGGCAATGTGCGCATTGGCGGGGATGCGCCCGTGGTGGTGCAATCCATGACCAATACCGACACGGCGGATGTGGCAGCGACCGTGCAGCAAATTATTCAGTTGGCGGAGGCTGGCAGCGAGCTGGTTCGCATCACTGTGAACAACGAAGCGGCGGCGAAAGCGGTGCCTTCTATCCACGAAAAATTGCTGCAACAAAATTGCACAACACCGCTAGTTGGCGACTTTCATTATAACGGCCACCGCTTGCTGCAAGCCGTGCCTGAGATGGCGCAAGCGCTGGCGAAATACCGCATTAATCCTGGTAATGTTGGTTTTGGCGAAAAGCAGGATATGCAGTTCGCCCAGATGGTGGAAATTGCCTGCGCGAACAACAAACCCATCCGCATCGGCGTGAATTGGGGGTCGATGGATAATGCGTTGCTCGCCAAGCTGATGGATGAAAATGCTGCGCTGCCCGAACCCAAAGAAGCAGATGTGGTAGCGCGTGAGGCGCTCGTTGTTTCCGCCCTGCAAAATGCTGCACTGGCCGAATCGGTCGGCATGCGAAAAGAGAATATCCTCCTTTCGGCAAAAGTGTCGCGCGTGCAGGATCTCATTTCCGTCTATCGCAATCTTGCGAGCCGCTGCCAGTATGCATTGCATTTGGGGCTGACGGAAGCGGGGATGGGCAGCAAGGGCATTGTGGCCAGTAGCGCGGCGCTTGCTGTGTTGTTGCAAGAAGGCATTGGCGACACTATCCGTATTTCGCTGACGCCCGAACCCAATGGCGACCGCACGCGCGAGGTGATTGTCGCGCAGGAATTACTGCAGACGATGGGCATCCGCAATTTCGCGCCGCTCGTCATTGCCTGCCCTGGGTGTGGGCGCACCACGAGCACCTATTTTCAGGAATTGGCGGATGAGATTCAAACCTATCTGCGCGCGCGCATGCCGCATTGGGCGAAGCAATATCGAGGGGCCGAGGCGATGAATGTCGCTGTCATGGGCTGCATCGTCAATGGCCCAGGGGAGAGCAAACACGCGCATATCGGCATTAGCCTGCCTGGTACGGGTGAAAGCCCTGTTGCCCCCGTGTTCGAGGATGGGGTGAAAGTGGCCACCCTTCGCGGGGATGGTATTGCCGAGGAGTTCAAGGCGCGGCTGGAGGCCTATGTGGCGCGCCGTTTTGGCAATCAGGCCGCCTAGGTAGAAACTGCTTGCCAACCCCGCGCAAATCCGTCATAACTCATTGAAACCGCTGGCATACGTGCTAGCCGAGCGCCGTGAAATAATGGCGCAAACCCCAAGCAAAGTGACGATAAGCGAGAACCACTGATTTAATGGCATCCCAATTACAACCCGTGCGCGGTACGCATGACTTGCTACCGGACAGCTACAACCAACATCACCGAGTGATTGAATCGGCGAGTGCGGTGGCGCGCCTTTATGGCTTCGCGCGCATGGATACGCCGATTTTTGAATTCTCCGAAGTGTTCCACCGCGCGGTGGGCGATACGTCGGACATTGTGACGAAAGAGACCTATACCTTCACCGATAGGGGCGGCGAAAGCATCACCCTGCGGCCGGAATTTACGGCGGCGATTGTGCGCAGTTTCATCAGCAATGGCTTGCAGCAAAACCTGCCCTTTAAGGCATTTTATGCAGGCCCCGCGTTTCGTTATGAGCGCCCGCAAAAAGGCCGCCTGCGTCAGTTCCACCAAATTGGTGCCGAGCTGCTGGGCGCCGCCGAGCCGATGGCTGATGTGGAGCTGATTGCGCTCGGCATGCAGACGCTCAGCGTCCTTGGATTAAAGGATTCCGTCACGCTCGAAATCAACTCGCTGGGCGATGCCGAATCTCGCGCGGCCTATCGCGATGCGCTGGTAGCCTATCTCTCGCAGCACGAGGCGAAGCTATCCGAAGATAGCAAAATGCGTCTTGCTAAAAACCCGCTGAGAATTCTCGATTCGAAAGATGCAGGCGACCGTGAAATTATTGCAGGTGCGCCGACCTTGCATGCGTATTTTAATGAGGCATCCACCACCCATTTCGCGAAGGTGAAAGCGGGCTTGGATGCGCTGGGCATTGCTTATAAGGTGAGTGAAAAACTGGTGCGTGGGCTGGATTATTACAGCCACACGGTGTTTGAAATCACCACCGATAAGCTCGGTGCGCAAGGCACAGTGCTGGCGGGTGGGCGCTATGATGGCCTCGTGAAACTCATGGGCGGGCAGGATGTTGCGGGCATTGGTTTTGCGGCAGGGGTGGAGCGCTTGGTGGCGCTGATGGACAGCAATGTTGCCGCAGCAAAACCCGTCGCCACGGTGATACCTATGAGTGAAGCAGCCGAGGCAGAGGGCTGGAAGCTAGCGCAATTGCTGCGTGCAGAAGGCATTGCAACCGACATTGCCTATAAAGGGAATGGCAAAAAACGCTTCGAGCGCGCGAACAAAATGGGTGCAGCATTTGCCGTAATCATCGGTGATGATGAATTGAGCAACGGCACCGTGACGCTGAAGAATTTGACGGCCGGCACGCAGGAAACCATTGCGCGCGATGCGCTTGTGGAGAAGTTGCGATGAGCGATATGCAGCTTTTTAGGGAGGCATTTAATGACTTTGCGTATGCTCATGAAATAGCGCAGGAGTTGACGTATCATGAAGAAGCCAAGGTAACACCTAGTTATCGAGAAAAATTTTGTATAGCGAGTAAGCGTGAGCGTGAGGCCTATGCAATAAAAATGGCTGACCTGCCAACCGAAAGCGAGATTTCTGCGAGTACATATGTTGATGACAAGATTGCGGCAAATACATCGTGGGTATCAGTACCAGCATACGATATTTATAACGCGCTAGTAGGAGATATATTAGATGCCCAAAAGAAAAACCCAGAAGCGACAGTTGAACAAATTGATAGAATCCATCACTACATCAAAGAACAATCGAAGTCGTTTGAATTAGAAGATCGTGTGGCATTGGCAAGGGTAATCCATGAAGATTTGGGAGATGCCATTGCTGGATTTAGCAATTCAGGCGAGGTGCTGCGTCCGTTGGTTAGGGATTTTGTTATTCCTCCACTTCGTGAAACCTATGAGCTATTTCTTGCTGAAAGCAAGCAATGTAAGTTTACAGGTGAGGCAGCGCAGTTGCGAGATGAGGCGCTCAAGGAGATGCTAAAATCTATTGATAAACTTAGCCAGCAACTCAGGACGGTGCCTGAAGTTAAGCAAGGCTGGGCACACTAAAATACAATCAAAGTTGAAGGGACTATCTACTAATGTCATTCGATAAAAAAATTGATGCGCTGGTGAAGCGCCATAAGGAACTAAGCGATTTGGTTTCCGCCCCTGATAAGCTAAAAGGTGGCGAATATGCCAAGCTGAGCAAGGAATATTCCGACCTCACGCCCATCATCGAGACGGCGCTAGCGCTGCGTCAGGCGACGCAGGAGCTGGAGGATGCTAAAGCCATGATCAATGGCAAGGATGAAGGTATGAAGGAGCTGGCGCTGGAGGAAAAAGCGACGCTGGATGTGCTCATCCCCAAGCTGACGGAAGATTTGCAAATTGCGCTGCTGCCGAAAGATGAAGCTGATGCGAAGAACGCGATTTTGGAGGTGCGCGCGGGCACAGGCGGCGATGAAGCAGCGCTGTTCGCGGCTGATTTGTTCCGCATGTATCAGCGCTTTGCCGACCTGAATGGTTGGAAATTTGAGGTGCTCGAAGTTTCGGATTCGACCCTCGGCGGTTACAAGGATGCAAGTGCATCCATCAGCGGTAAAAACGTGTTCCAGAAGCTGAAATGGGAATCGGGCGTGCACCGCGTGCAGCGCGTGCCCGCGACGGAAACGCAAGGGCGGATTCATACCAGCGCGGCGACCGTGGCAGTGCTGCCCGAGGCGGAAGATGTGGACATCCAAATCAACGATAATGACTTGCGGATCGATGTGTTTCGCTCATCCGGCCCTGGTGGGCAATCGGTGAACACCACCGATTCGGCAGTGCGGATTGTGCATATCCCCACAGGTGTAACCGTGCAGTGTCAGGATGAAAAATCGCAGCATAAGAACAAGGCGAAGGCGCTAAAAATTCTGCGCGCGCGGCTCTATGATGCGGAATACCAGAAGCGTGAGGCGGAGCGTTCGGCGAGCCGCAAAGGGCAGGTGGGTTCGGGCGATCGCTCCGAGCGCATTCGCACCTATAACTACCCGCAAGGGCGGGTGACCGACCACCGTATTAACCTCACCACCTACAACCTCGATATGGTGATTGAAGGCAGTGGCCTTGGTGCATTCTGCGATGCGCTGATCAAGGAAGACCAAGCGGCGAAACTCTCGGAGATTAAGGAATAATGTCAGCAATTGCCCACCAGTTAGCAGCTGCCCGCGAGAAGCTTGCCCCAGTGGCTGGCGCGAACGCGGCGCTTGAGGCGCGGCTGCTGGCGGCACATGCGTGGCGCATGTCGCCTGAGGAATTGGTGTTCTATGGGCAGGATGCGCGGGACGTTGCGGCGCTTGGATGCTTGATTGAAAGGCGTTTACGGCACGAGCCAGTAGCGCAGATTGTGGGTGAGAAACATTTCTGGCGCGATGCGTTCGCCGTCAGCCGCGATGTGTTGACGCCACGCGCGGATAGCGAGACAATAATTGAAACCTTGCTGCGCTTGCGGCCAGACCATGCTGCGCCCTTACGCGTTCTCGACCTTGGTACAGGCTCTGGCTGTTTGGTGCTTTCGGCACTTCGTGAATATGCCAATGCGAGCGCGGTAGCAGTCGATGCATCGCCCGCGGCACTGGCAGTTGCAACACAAAATGCTGCAGCGCTTGGACTGGCCAGCCGCGTGGAAATGCTGCACAGCGATTGGTGCAGCAAATTGGCCGGCAGGTTTGATGTGATACTCTCGAACCCGCCCTACATTCCTACCGCCGATATTGCAGCGCTTGATGCGGATGTGAATGTCTATGAGCCCCTGAGCGCGCTTGATGGCGGTGCGGATGGGCTGGATTGTTACCGCGCTTTAACGCAGCAATTGCTGCAGCATGCTAATCCCAACGCGCTACTACTGTTTGAAGTGGGTATGGGGCAGGCGGAGGATGTCGCTGCGATTGGCGTAAACGCAGGCTGGAAATTACTTGAAATTACGAATGACCTTGCGGGCATACCCCGCGTGGTCGCTTTACAAACTAACTAAACTTAACCCCAAGCGAATGCTGAGGAATCTATGAATAACATGATGCGTAAAAACAATAACCGTGGCGGCAACAAACATCGCAGTGGCGGCAATGGTGGCGGGCAGCGTCGCTATAACAATAACGGTGGTGGCGGTAACCGCAGCAACGCCAATGATGGCCAGAATTTGCAGCGCCAAAAGCACCATGCCACGCAGCAATTGGGCAAGTACAACGACCTTGCGCGCAACGCCCAAATCAATGGCGACCGCGTGGATGTGGAATATTACCTGCAGCACGTGGATCACTACACCCGCGTGCTGACGGATATTGCGGCGATCGAGGCGGAACGTTTTGCCCATCAGCGCGAATCGCAAATTATTGCGGGTGGGCCAAATGACCCGAACGCCCAGCAATCCCAACAGCAGAACGCGGATAATACGGGCAATGATGGTGAAAGCAGCGAATCGAATGGGGAGCAATCTGCTAGCGATAATAGTGATGCCTCCGACTCGCAAGGCGATGGGGTGCCAAACAACCAGCCGCGCATGAGCCGTCAGCGCCGCCCACACCACTCGGAGCCGCGTGAAGCATCGGATAATGGTGCGAAGGAAGCGAACAGCAACACCACGGATATCCCGCTACCAGGTGGCATTTTGCCGCCAATTTAATGGTATATTGGCTACAGTTTTCCTATCAGCGTCATGCTTAGCTCGCCCACCAGTGTTTTAGCGCTGGCACGCACGGGCAGAAACGCCTCGTCGTTCGTGAAATAAACGTGAATTTCGGGGTCACCCTTTTTGAATTTCTTTAGCTCCTTGGGCGTATAGCCATCAATGGGCGTGCGCGTAATCGCAACGTTGATGGTATCCTTGTATTCGCCCATCACATCGACCTTGGCGTTGGTGGTGCGGATCATTTTCATGGTCGCTAGGCGCAGCCCATCGTAGGTTTTAGTCGCCACTTCGTTCTGTTCGGTCGCAGTGGCTGCATAAAGCGCGCGGCGGAGAATGAACGCACCCGTGATCGGGTCGCGCGCGGTGTTTACTTTGGCAAAGGGCACTGGCGGCCGCCATGCGGGGTCATCGTCCCTCGTACGCAGGCGGTTCTTGATGTCGCCCTTTTCATCATAAGTGAGAGTGATAATATCGCTGTCGGCTAGGATTTTTTGGGGCTTAGATTCATAAGTCGCGGGAATGTAGGTTCCATCCTCGGTTTTGCTACCACGGGCGATGACCAATTGCGCCTCATCGCCCGCAATGGCGCCCACACCGCGGGTTTTGGTATCGATAGTCATGCTGTAGCTAGTGGCATCTTCGGTTGCGATGAGGTTGATGCGGCCCAGAGTGATACCGCTCCACGCGATACGGTAGCGGCCGCTTATATTAAATGGGGATAGGGGCGCCTGTTCGCCCCAAGCGGCAGGTGCGGCAAGGGTTACACACAAAATTGCGATTGAGAGCTTGTAACCTGCACGCGCGAGAACCATATTTCACCTATAGCAAAGAATAACGCAGGGGGAAACATGGACTTAGAACAATTTACGGAAAAGTCACGTAAAGCCATCCAAGAAGCGCAGGCCTTAGCGCTGCGTAGCAGCCACCAACGCTTTACGCCTGAACACATCCTCGCAGCCTTGGTCGAGGAACCCAGCATGGTTAGCCTGCTTGAGGCTGCAGGCGCGGATGTAGCGTTAGTGGAGCAGCAAACCAAGCTGGCTCTGGGAAAAATGCCCAAAGTGGAAGGCGCGGGCGCACAGATGTATCTGGGCGCAGAAACGGCACGCATGCTGGAAAATGCTAAGGATATCAGTAAGAAAGCGGGTGACCAGTTCGTGACCTTGGAGCGTATCTTGCAAGCGCTGGTACTCGAGACTGCATCGGATGCTTCGAAAATTCTGGTGGCGGCAAAAGCCACTGCGCGCGCACTCAATGCGGCGGTGAACGAGGCGCGCAAAGGCCGCACCGCGACCAGCGCCACTGCCGAAGACCAGTTCGAAGCACTGAAAAAATACAGTAAAGATCTGACGGAACTGGCCGCAAGCGGTAAGCTTGACCCCGTGATTGGGCGGGACGAAGAAATTCGCCGCACCATTCAGGTATTGGCTCGCCGCACAAAAAATAACCCCGTGCTGATTGGTGAGCCAGGGGTGGGCAAAACCGCGATTGTGGAAGGCTTGGCGCTGCGCATCATCAAGGGCGATGTGCCAGAAGCCTTGAAGGGCAAAAAACTGCTCTCGCTCGATTTGGGTGCACTCGTAGCAGGTGCCAAATTCCGTGGTGAATTCGAGGAGCGTTTGAAGGCGGTGTTGAACGAAATTGATGCGGCGGCGGGCGAGGTGATTTTGTTCGTCGATGAGTTGCACACAATTGTGGGCGCAGGTGCGGCGGAAGGTTCGATGGATGCATCCAACCTGCTGAAACCCGCACTGGCCCGAGGTTCATTGCATTGCGTGGGCGCGACGACACTGAACGAATACCGCAAATATATCGAGAAAGATGCAGCGCTGGCGCGGCGTTTCCAAGCCGTGTTCGTCAGCGAGCCAACGGTGGAGGATACGATTTCCATCCTGCGCGGGTTGAAGGAAAAATACGAGCTGCACCACGGCATCACCTTGAGTGATGCGGCGCTGGTGGCGGCGGCAACACTCAGCAATCGCTATATTACCGACCGCTTTTTGCCCGATAAAGCGATTGATCTTATCGACGAAGCGGGTAGTCGTTTGCGGATGCAGGTGGATAGCAAACCCGAAGCACTCGACGAACTTGACCGCAAAATTATGCAGCGACGCATCGAGCGCGAGGCACTGAAAAAAGAGACAGACAAAGCATCGCGTGATCGCCTCAGCAAGCTCGAGGATGAGCTGAGTGAATTCGAGGCGCAATCGGCCAAATTGGGCAACCAATGGCAGGTCGATAAAGCGCGCCTGAATGCCGCCCGCGGCGTGAAGGAGAAGCTGGAAGCGGCGCGGTTGGAACTAGAAACCGCCGAGCGCAAAGGCGACCTAGCGCGTGCGGGCGAGCTGACCTATGGCGTTATTCCGAGCCTCGAGAAAACCCTCGCCGATTCAGAGCGCAGCAATGCGAATGGCACCAATGCAGGCGAGGTAGTGCGCGAGCAGGATATTGCTGCTGTGGTGAGCCGCTGGACGGGTGTGCCTGTCGAGAAAATGCTGCAAGGCGAGCGCCAGAAATTACTCGCCATGGAAGAGGCCATTTGCGCGCGCGTGGTAGGGCAGGAGGAGGCGGTGAAAGCTGTTTCCTCAGCCGTGCGCCGCGCACGGGCGGGGTTGAAAGACCCGAACCGCCCCATTGGCAGCTTCTTGTTCCTCGGGCCAACGGGCGTGGGTAAAACCGAGCTGACGAAAGCCCTCGCTGGGTTTATTTTCAACGATGATACGGCGATGATTCGCATGGATATGAGCGAGTACATGGAGAAGCATTCGGTTGCTCGCCTCATTGGTGCCCCTCCAGGCTATGTGGGTTACGATCAAGGCGGTGCTTTGACGGAAGCGGTGCGGCGTCGCCCTTACCAAGTGATACTTTTCGATGAGGTAGAGAAGGCGCACCCCGATGTATTCAACGTGTTGCTGCAAGTGCTGGATGATGGCCGCCTGACCGATGGCCAAGGCCGCACGGTGGATTTTAGAAACACCATCATTGTGCTAACCAGTAACCTTGGCGCACAGCATTTGGTGGAACTGAAGGATGGTGAACCCGCCGAAAAAGCACGCGACAAGGTGATGGAAGCGGTGAAGGCTGCATTCCGCCCCGAATTCCTCAATCGTTTGGATGAGATTATTCTCTTCCACCGCCTTGCACGATCGCAGATGGGGGCGATTGTGGACATTCAAATCAAGGGGCTGGAGAAGCTGCTGGCTGACCGCCAAATCACGCTTAGCCTCGATGATGCGGCGCGCTTCTGGCTGGGTGATAAAGGTTATGACCCAATCTATGGCGCACGGCCACTCAAACGCGTCATCCAGAAAAACGTGCAGGATAGGCTCGCCAATATGATCCTCGAAGGTGAAATTGCTGATGGCGCGCATGTAGTGATTACAGGCACCGAACTGGGTCTGCATATTGTGGCAGGCGTGAAACCAGCTGTGGCCGAAAGCAAAGCCGCCAAGAAGAAGTAGCGAACCTAGTGCGCGCGAATAAAGGCCAATGCATCGCTATAGGCGGTGGATTTTGCTAAATCCAGATGCCCGAAACCGTCGTATTGCTTGAAGGTTTTTGGCTCGTTCGCGAGGGCAAATAAGTCGCGGCCATGATGGACGGGGATGATGCTATCCGTATCGCCATGCATGATGAAAATGGGGGCTTGCACGCTGCCAATATAGTCGCGCGAGAGGTAGGTATTTTTCATCAAGTAGCGCACGGGGATGAAGGGATAGATTTCTGCCCCACGATCCACCACCGCAGTAAAGGGGGCTTCTAAAATTAGAGCAGAAGGCGCGCGTTTGGCGGCAAGTTGTGTAGCGACACCGCTACCGAGCGAATAACCCCAAATGAAGGGTGCGCGTTTCGCCTGTTTTGAAGCTTTTGCATCCCACAAAGCGGTAGCTTGGGCGATGATGACTGGCTCGCTTGGCGCGCCTTCGGCTCCTGGGTAGCTGGGGTATTCCATCGCCACCACATGCAGGCCAGCCTTATCTAAGAACGCAGGCAGTGTTGTGTGCATGTAAAGCCCGCCGCCATTGCCGTGGAAATAGAATAAGGTGGGGGCGGATTTAGGCGTGCTATTTTCCCAATAGGTGATGGTCGGTAATCCTTCGACAGCAAGCGTTTTAGAGGTGAATTGGGGTAGGCCAGCCTTGGCGGGGTCGCTGGTGCCGTGGCGCGGCTGATACACTAAATGCGGCTCTAATAGGGTTAGCCCCAAGATGACAAAGGCATAGACACCGATGAACCATAGCAGACCACGGCGGATGCGAGGGAAATGGGTGTTAGCCATTAGCGGGCGCTAGCAACTTTTTCGGTGCCTTTGGCAAGGCTCGCCAGCTCGTTAAGCGCCGATTGCTTGGCGGTTTTGAAGGCAGCAAGCGATTTTCCCGAAAGGCCGCTGGCCATATTGAACTGCTTGGAGACAGGGTTCACCTGCGCGCTGTTCTCCAGCACCTCATAATGCAAGTGGGGGCCAGTGGAATTACCCGTGGAACCAACATAGGCAATAACCTGACCTTGCTTCACGCGACCGCCAATACTGATAGGGCCAAAGCGGCTGATGTGGCCATAAGCGGTAACGTATTTATCGTTGTGCTTAATGGTAACAAAATTGCCGTAGCCGCCCTTCCAGCCCTTATAGGTGACCACGCCATCGCCCGCCGCCATGATGGGCGTGCCAGTGGGTGCGCCAAAATCGACGCCACGGTGCATTTTGCTATAGCCCTGAATGGGGTGGTGGCGCATGCCAAAGCCGCTTGTTATCCGCACTGCATCAACAGGGGTACGAAGGAGCGATTTTTTAATGGAATTGCCCTTACCATCGAACCACGCCAACTCTCCGTAGCTATTTTTATAGCGGAAAATCTCGTGTTTTTTGCCACGTAAGGTGAGAGCGGCGTAACGAAGTGTGCCGCCTGAGGTGGTATAGGCGCCATTTTTGTTTTTGGCGCGGTCCATCAGTACTTCAATCGTGTCACCAGGATGAATTTCGCGCTGGAAATCGACATCGTAGCTGAAGGCTTTAATGGCTTCGTGCATGGCGTTGGAGGGAATGCCGCCCGAAGCTCCCGCCTGTAGGATGCTGGATTTTACTTTGCCAAAGCCACGGAAGGTTTTTTCGCTTGATTGCTGTGAAGTATCTTCGGAAGCGGCAACGTTGAACCCACCATCGCTCAAGCGCTGTAGCTCGACGGTGGAAAGGTTAGGCAGTTTGATAGCCAATTCCTTCACGGCAGCGGCATCACCCAGTTTCTCATGCCGTTCGAGCGTGACCGAGATTTTTTGGCCAACACGGAGCTTTTCGGGGTTAAATTTGGCGGCAAGCGCCTTAACCACCTGATGAGCCTCGTTATTTTGTACGCGGTTGGCGATAAGCATATCGAGCAAGGTATCGCCTTTGCTGACTTTGAGCGCCAAAGTGATGGGGTAAGCAACGGGCGCCCCATCGGCTTTAGGTGCTTCGGCTACTTCTTTTTTCGCAGCGAGTGCCTTTTGCTCCTCGGTTACGGGTGGCAAGGCAGGCAAGGCCAAGGCTACTTGCGTTGGGCTTTCCGTAATGGCGATGTCTTTGCTATGAGCAACCAAGCTGCCATAGGCGGGAAGCAGCACAGAACCTAGCAGAAAATTCATAAAAAACGACATGCCAACGCCGAACACGGAGCCCACGAAGAACCAGTTGAAACGCAGGCGAGACAAGCGTTTAACACTGACCGAACGCGGCGCCGAGGCTGGAGCCACTGCTGGAACTGGAGAAATTACGATCGGTTTGACCGATGTTGTCACGCGACGCATACACACCTGCTGCTATAATTTTTGTTTTATGACTTCCGAGCGCAAGTTGAAGTCAATGTAAGCTAGTGAGCAGTAATTGCAATGAAATAGTGCAGTAAAATTGCACTTTTATGGCGACTTTTTACTCAAATATGTGGCAGGCTGGCGCCTGCTAAAACGGGTGAGGCAAAACAAACCCAAAAAATCTTCCATTTCGTGCTTGACGCGAAGGTAAAGCGTCCTTATAAAGCGCGCTCCCAACGGGTTCGCCCGCAAAAAATACTCGGCAAAAAGCTACAAAAAACCAAGTGTTTCCGCGCGTGTCTGTTGGGTTGATGCAACCTAATTATCGTGGCTTCGGTAGATGACCGGAATACCCACGGATAAGAAAGAGGACTGACACATGCCAACAATCAACCAGTTGGTTCGCAAAGGCCGTCACCCGCAAAAGGCGCGTGATAAGGTTCCTGCGATGGAAGCATGCCCGCAAAAGCGTGGCGTCTGCACCCGCGTTTACACCACCACCCCGAAAAAACCAAACTCTGCACTTCGTAAAGTGGCGAAAATTCGCCTGACGAATGGCTTTGAGGTGATTGGCTACATTCCGGGTGAAGGCCACAACCTGCAGGAGCACTCAGTTGTGCTCATCCGCGGTGGCCGCGTAAAAGATTTGCCCGGCGTTCGTTACCACATCATTCGTGGTACCCTCGATACGCAGGGTCTGCCAAAACGTCGCAAGCGTCGTTCGCATTACGGCGCGAAACGTCCGAAATAGGGGATATAGATATGTCACGTCGTCACGCCGCAAAAGAACGCGTTACTCTGCCAGATGCCAAGTTCCACAACCTCGTGGTTGCGAAATTCATGAGCACCTTGATGTATGATGGTAAGCGTTCGGCTGCTGAAAATATTGTTTATGGTGCATTCGACATCATTGGCCAAAAAACCGGCAAAGATCCGCTCGTCGTGTTTAGCGATGCGCTTGAGAATGTTGGTCCAACCGTCGAGGTGCGTTCGCGCCGCGTTGGTGGTGCAACCTACCAGGTGCCAACCGAAGTACGTAACAAGCGTCGTCAGGCGCTCGCGATTCGCTGGTTGATTATCGCCCTGCGTAACCGTGGTGAAAAAACCACCCGTCAGCGTATGGCTGGTGAGATTATGGATGCGGCATCGGGCCGCGGCAACGCCGTTAAAAAACGTGAAGACACCCACCGTATGGCCGAAGCGAACAAAGCATTCAGCCACTACAAGTGGTAGGTTTTTAAAAATAATAGGGAATCAGAGTAGACTATGCCACGCACAACACAGTTAGACCATTATCGCAATATCGGTATCTGCGCGCACATCGATGCGGGTAAGACGACGACGACTGAGCGTATCCTGTACTACACGGGTAAATCGCATAAAATCGGTGAAGTGCACGAAGGTGCCGCGACCATGGACTGGATGGAGCAAGAGCAAGAGCGTGGTATTACGATTACCTCGGCGGCGACGACTTGCTTCTGGACGGGCGCGAACAACGAACAATACCGCATCAACATCATTGATACACCAGGCCACGTAGACTTCACCATTGAAGTTGAGCGTTCGATGCGTGTCCTCGATGGTGCGGTGACCGTGTTCGACTCCGTAGCTGGTGTGGAGCCACAATCCGAGACCGTATGGCGTCAGGCTGATAAATATGGCGTGCCACGTATTTGCTTCGTGAACAAAATGGACCGCGTGGGCGCTGATTTCTACCGCTGCGTGGATATGATCATCGACCGCCTCGGCGCAACGCCGCTCGTGATTCAATTGCCAATCGGTGGTGAAGAGCATTTCCAAGGCGTAATCGACCTCGTGAAAATGAAAGCCCTTGTTTGGGGTGGTGAAGAGCTCGGCGCGAAATTCGACGAAGTTGAGATTCCTGCTGAGTACGCAGCGAAAGCAAAAGAATACCGCGAGAAGCTGGTCGAGACCGCCGTTGAGCAAGACGACAAAATGCTGCAAGCTTACCTCGATGGTAACGAGCCGTCGGTAGAAGACCTCAAAAAATGCATCCGCAAAGGCACCGTGAAATTCGCGTTCGTGCCAATCCTCTGTGGTTCGGCCTTTAAAAACAAGGGCGTACAGCCGTTGCTTGATGCAGTAGTTGACTACCTGCCAACCCCGCTTGATCGCGGCGCGATGGACGGTATCGACCCTGATGCAAAAGATCCAGAGAACAACATCATCAAGCGTAAGCCTGATGATGCTGAGCCGCTCTCGATGCTCGCGTTCAAAATCATGGATGATCCATTCGTTGGCTCCATCACCTTCTGCCGTATTTATTCTGGCTGCGTAACCTCGGGTACCGCCGTGAGCAACTCGAGCAAAGACCGCAAAGAGCGCGTGGGCCGTATGTTGCTGATGCATGCAAACAGCCGTGAAGATATCAAAGAAGCTTATGCAGGCGATATCGTGGCGCTGGCTGGTCTGAAAGAGACCCGTACCGGTGATACGCTGTGCGATCCGAACAAGCCAGTCATCCTCGAGAAAATGGAATTCCCTGAGCCAGTAATCGAATTGGCTGTAGAGCCAAAATCGAAGGCTGACCAAGAGAAACTGGGTGTTGCGCTCAGCAAACTTGCTGCCGAGGATCCATCCTTCCGCGTGAGCACCAACCACGAGACTGGCCAGACCATCCTCAAAGGCATGGGCGAGCTTCACCTCGATATTAAAGTCGATATTCTTCGTCGTACGTACAAAGTTGATGCAAACGTGGGTGCGCCACAAGTGGCCTACCGCGAAACCATCAGCCGTCCGTACCAAGAAGATTATACCCACAAAAAACAATCGGGTGGTTCGGGTCAGTTCGCTCGCGTCATCATCGATTTCGAACCGCTTGAGCCAGGTTCAGGCTTCGTGTTCGAAAACAAAACCGTGGGTGGTTCGGTGCCTAAGGAATTTATCCCAGGCGTTGAAAAAGGTCTTAACTCGATGCTCGGTTCTGGCGTAATCGCTGGCTTCCCTACCATCGATTTCAAAGCCACCCTAGTCGATGGCGCGTACCATGATGTGGATTCGTCCGCACTGGCATTCGAAATCGCTGCCCGCGCTGCATTCCGTGAAGGTATGGCAAAAGCTGGTCCGAAATTGCTCGAGCCTATCATGAAGGTCGAAGTTGTAACCCCTGAGGATTACATGGGCGACGTGATTGGTGATCTTTCGAGCCGTCGTGGTTCGGTACAGGGCATGGATCAACGCGGCAACGCACGCATCGTGAATGCACAAGTGCCGCTGGGTCAAATGTTTGGTTATGTGAACACCCTGCGTAGCATGTCGCAAGGTCGTGCAAGCTACAGCATGGTGTTTGGTCACTACGCTGAAGTGCCGTCGCACATCGCCGATGAAATTAAGAAAAAAGCAGCCGCTTAGTAACATAGAGAAATTAGGAAATTAGAGGAGTCGATCATGGCAAAGGAAAAGTTCAACCGCAGCAAGCCGCACTGTAACATCGGTACGATTGGTCACGTGGATCACGGTAAGACGTCGCTGACGGCAGCGATTACGAAGGTATTGGCGAAGACGGGTGGCGCGACGTTCCGTGAC